>NZ_JADQAK010000007.1:0-151827 GCF_022129285.1 Psychrobacter sp. Ps4 | reverse complement strand
AATTGTTTTATGATGTTTGTCCTAAACATAACAATTTTATTTTGAACTGACTATAGATTACAAGTATCTCAAGCCGCTTATGATGGATTCATAAAGTTAAATTTTTCTAAAAGCTCACCTAAGCCACATCAGGCTGTATGGAAAAATCTAGAAGCTGTCTTAAAAAACTTAGACTTAAATGATAGTTTATTGCATCATAATAATTTACTGAAAGATATATTGAGTCAAGAACAAAGAAGCTGGGATTCACCTAACAAAATTCGAAATGATTGGAACTATAAACATGCAAGTTACTACAGTGACAATGGAGACGCACTAGGAAATCAGTTTTTGAAGCTCTTAAAAGACTCTAAGTCAGCTTTTAGTTGGGGAGGAAACAGAAGGTTACATCCTCATCCAGAAAATAATGTCGCTAGCGTTGCATATCTATACCACGTACTCCTTGAAGCTCATGGTCGTATTAACTATAGATTAGGTTTATAGTTAATTTCTATTTTGCTTTCGGCTCACTTACCCTAAACTGGCAGATACAATCGGATAGCAGCGATAGCTAAAAAGTCAAAACCAGCTGACCACAAAAAAACCGCCTAGCAAACGCTAAGCGGTTTTTATTTTAACCAACGTTTAAAACTGCTCAAACAAAAACTACTGATTTTTTTCGTAAACTGGTAACTCTTTGCAGATCGCTTCTACTTTACCGCGTACTTCAGTAGCGACGGCTTCATCACCGCGACTATCTAGTACATCACAAATCCAACCTGCCAAATCACCTGCTTGCGCTTCGTTGAAGCCGCGAGTAGTGATTGCTGGCGTACCGATACGGATACCAGACGTCACGAACGGAGATTTTGGATCATTTGGTACGGCGTTTTTATTCACAGTAATATGCGCATCGCCAAGCCATTTGTCCGCCTCTTTACCCGTCATTTCTTGCTTAACTAGGCTGATCAGCATGAGATGGTTTTCAGTACCGCCAGAGATGATTTCATAGCCGCGGTCTTGAACCACTTTTGCCATCGCTTTAGCATTTTTGACCACTTGCTGCTGATAAGTAGAAAAGTTATCTTCTAACGCTTCTTTAAAGCAAACCGCTTTTGCCGCGATGACATGCATCAACGGACCGCCTTGGTTACCTGGGAATACGGCAGAATTCAGCTTTTTAGCAAGTACTTCATCACGTGCCAAAATCATACCTGAACGTGGACCACGTAGGGTTTTGTGTGTAGTCGTTGTAACCACATCAGCGAACGGTACTGGGTTTGGATAAACACCACCAGCAACTAGACCAGCAACGTGCGCCATATCTACTAGCAAATAAGCACCAACTTCATCAGCGATTTCACGGAAACGTGCCCAATCGACTACCTGTGAATACGCTGAAAAACCAGCAATAATCATTTTAGGCTTATGCTCTTTTGCTAAACTTTCAACTTGGTCATAATCGATAAGACCAGTGCCTTCGACCAAGCCGTACTGTACGGCATTGTAGTTCAGACCTGAAAAGTTAATGTGTGCGCCGTGAGTCAAGTGACCACCTGCGTCTAAGCTCATGCCTAGTACGGTGTCATTTGCTTCAAGTAACGCTAAAAATACGGCAGAGTTTGCTTGACTACCAGAATGTGGCTGGACGTTGACGTACTCAGCACCGAACAACTCTTTTGCACGATCAATCGCCAATTGCTCTACAACGTCTACATGCTCACAACCACCATAATAACGCTTGCCAGGATAGCCTTCAGCGTATTTGTTGGTTAGATCTGTGCCTTGCGCTTCCATCACTGCTTGCGAGCAGTAGTTTTCAGACGCAATCAATTCGATATGGTTTTCTTGACGAACGCTTTCTGCAGCCATCGCTTCAGCAAGTACTGGATCAAAATCTTTGATAGAAATATCTTTAAACATAGTGATGTCCTAGGTAGTGACTGTCATTGAAAAATGTCGTTGAAAAGAAGCTTATAGGCTGCCCACAATAAAACGATTACTGTGTCAACGTCGCTCAAAGTACCAGCGGTACTTTTACGCTCAGTTTTATGGTATGACCATTATTGTGAATTGAGTCTATTAGCAAAGATAAGTAGGAGTAAGCAGAGGCAATAGGCCTGTCATTAACTTGTCCAATTCGGCAATAAACTCGATACGCGTTGGCATCAAAATCATCGCTAAACATTAAGTGTAACATGAAAATTTGTGCGGTGAGCGCAAAAAAATCTCACTGTAAGCTGAGTGAATTAAATGGTGATATAACGCAGATAAATAGCCAATAAAATAAATGGTTTACCGCTATCATATTGCTCCTAGCCTGTTGTTGGTCAGCAGATTATTAGCGATATTTATATATTGGCTGGCTACTTAACGGATATTTAACTGTCAGTAGTGACAAATGCTGGCAAGAAAGTTTCGCTGATCAGCAGCTGGCGACCATACCAATCGTAACGTGTTTGCCGTTGCCAGCCCTCACTTGTCTGCTGGATAAAACGCTGATTGGGCAAAGTCCGACTGCGTTTAAATAACACATAACCGATAGGTGTGCCTTTTAGCTGCTGTAGACGGCGGGCGTTACCTTTGAGACTGGGTAACGGAAAGATACTTTGCGCGGCCACCCACGGGCGTGCGTCATTGCCATATAGTTGCGCTTCACGCACCCATGCTAGCATGGGACGATTCAGCATGGCACCTGTGACATTCAATTGTTTTTTTTGTGCCAATGACAGCAATCGGTAGCCCTCAAAGCTACGCTCCACGCGTAAGGGCTGCCCTGCTTTCACTTCCAACACCGCCGTGAGAGAGCCTGCGACATTGAGCCACGAGAGTAGCTCACTAGGAGGAGACAAATGGGTAAGACAAATAAAAGGAGTACTGGACATAGTTAACGGCTAATAGTGACATAATAATAAAAAAGAAAGCGAGCGTTAGGCGTATTAAGCAAAGCCTAGTGATTGGTATCAAAGGCTGGCATATTATCCGCATTAAAGGGCAATGCCTCAAACGCTTGCTGACGATACTGCGCCATATGCGCACGGTCTTGGGCGCAAAAATTGGCGATAGCTGGCACAAAACGTGGGTCATAAATACGGTGGATAGAGTGTGTCGTCGTTGGAATAAAACCACGAACCAGCTTATGCTCCCCTTGCGTACCCGGATCAAAATACTTAAGCCCTTGCTCGACGGCAAACTCAATACCTTGATAATAACACAGCTCAAAGTGTAAGCTGTCGTACTCACCCAGTGCCCCCCAATAGCGACCATAAAGAGTGGCATTTTCGCTATGGCGATCATCGTATAAAAACAAGCTACTGGCGATAATTTCTCCAGAGGCATCTAACGCTTGTGCGAGCATTAAGTGCTCAGATATAGTCGCTGCCAGTGCCATAAAAAAATCTATCGTCAAATAAGGCTGTTGTCCACGTACTGCATAGGTCATCACATAACAATGATAAAAGGCTTTCCAGTCCTCATCGGTAATCGCATCACCGCATTTACGTTGGCAGATGATGCCTTGCTCGGCGACCTTACGACGCTCAGCACGGATGGTTTTGCGCTTTTTGGCTTTTAGCGTCGCTAAGAATGCTTCAAAATTAGCAAATGGTTGGCAGTCTTGTAGCAAGTCTTTATTTTGCCATAAGAACTGACAGCCTTGACGTTCCAGTATAGGTATGTCAATTGCGGTTAACTCTAAACCATTATCTTGAGCGGCTAGCAAATGCGCTATATCAATATCAGTAGGCATAGATGCCGTCGCAATCTTTGCCAGCTCAGGCGTAATGAATAATCCATGCCAGCTTGAGGCACCTACTTGCTGAGCAATATCATCGACGCCTGCGATAGCTGCTTTTATAATATCGGTGTTTAACGTCTCACCTTTTGCCAACCAAAGCCGCTGACCCGTAATCGGTGTATAGGGCACGCTGGTGACCAGCCTTGGATAATAATCCACCCCATAACGCGCGTAGGCTTCTGCCCATGAATGGTCAAACACAAACTCGCCACGATGATGACCTTTTAGGAATACTGGCAACACCGCCACAGGATGCGTGACTGTTTGCGCAGCTTCGTTGATCGCAGCTTCGTTGATCGCAGAATGGTTTTCGCTATGGTTTTCACTATGATCAGCGTGGTCTATCGAGCTGCCGCTTTGACTATCTGCGACACGATGTACCAACACAAATATCGGCAACCAGCCTGCCTGCTCACCAATCGCGCCAGTGTCAGCTAGCGCCTGCCAAAAAGCAAACGACATAAAAGGGGTATCGGGGGTTTGCCAGTCTGCTTGACTCTGCCAGCTGGTGTCATTGAGTAATGCATATTGTAAACTCATAATACTCACTATTTATTTTTATATGGGCGTAGTTTTTTATACCTTGTTTCGTATATGACTAGCCTAGCAAAATTCTACTCAAACTCTGTCACAATTATGCTCTCATCATTTTCAGATATTATGAATAAAATAGGTAACAATGCACTCTCGATAATAAAAGCTACCCCAGTAAAGTCACCTCTAAAAACATAGATAATTTGGTTTGTCAGCTCATGTCTGACAGAAGAGTAAGAATCACTTAGTCACGACTCATATCTATGATATGACTGGCAGTTTTTTGAATAATGATTGTATTATTCATCGTTTTATGACGAATATTAGCAGGCAGTGTTTGTATAGAAAGGATGAAATTTTTATCGATGACTGGTAGAATAAGGCTCTTAACAGCTTAATGTAATTAAGACATATTAGAAACAACCGAAAACACTACACTTAGTTCATTATGCGATATTGACATCGTATCAGATTTATAATCAGTTAACTATGATGTAGCGTCCGCACTCTATTTTTAAGTCATTCATATGAGCAGGTCGTTCAGACAAGACAGTCAAACTGCCGCTTAACGAAGAAAAATTCTAAGCAGACTCGATGGTCTCCAAGAAACTGGCTACAAAAAACTCGCGACACATTATTTAGTATCGTTGCATGATCCATTATTACATCAGAGCTGCATGGAATTATTAACTTATATTTGAGCCTTATTATTAATTACAACTAAAAGGAATGCCCAACTAATGTCTAAAATTATTTATACAAAAACTGACGAAGCACCAGCGCTAGCAACCTTATCATTTTTGCCAATTGTAAAAGCCTTTACTCAAACAGCAGGCATCGAAGTTGAAACCAGCGATATCTCTGTTGCTGCCCGTGTGTTGGCTGAGTTTCCAGAGTACTTAACGGAAGAGCAGCGCGTTCCTGATAATCTGGCTGAGCTGGGTCGTCTGACTCAAGATCCAGACACCAATATCATTAAACTGCCTAATATCAGTGCTTCTGTTCAGCAGCTAAAAGCTTGTATCAAAGAATTGCAAAGCAAAGGCTACGCTATCCCTGATTTTCCAGATGATCCTAAGACAGAAGAAGAAGAAGAGATCCGTAAGCGTTATGGCAAAAGCTTGGGCAGTTCTGTCAACCCAGTATTGCGTGAAGGCAACTCAGATCGCCGTGCACCAAAAGCGGTTAAAAACTATGCACGCAAGCATCCACACTCTATGGGTGAATGGAAGCAATGGTCACAGACCCACGTGTCGCACATGCACAGTGGCGATTTTTATGCTGGTGAGCAATCTATCACTTTGGATAAAGCACGTACTGTACGTATGGAGCGCGTGGCTGAAGATGGCACTATTCATGTCTTCAAAACAGGCATTGCCTTGCTGGATAAAGAAGTCATCGACTTGATGTTTATGAGCAAAAAATCATTACTTGAGTTTTATGAGCGTGAAATGGAAGATTGCCGCGAAGCTGGTATCTTGTTTTCACTGCACGTAAAAGCCACGATGATGAAAGTATCGCATCCTATCGTGTTTGGTCATGCGGTCAAAACTTATTATAAAGATGCCTTTAATAAGCATGGCGCTTTCTTTGACGAGCTAGGTATCAACGTCAACAACGGCATGGCAAGTTTGTATGAAAAAATCGCTGAGCTACCTGCCAGTAAGCGTGAAGAAATCGAACGCGATTTACATGCTTGCCAAGTGCATCGTCCACGCCTAGCGATGGTTGATTCATCAAAAGGTATCACCAACTTCCATTCACCAAGTGATGTAATTGTTGATGCGTCTATGCCAGCGATGATTCGTTCAGGCGGTAAAATGTGGGGCGCTGATGGCAAAATGTATGACTGTAAAGCGGTCATGCCTGAATCTACCTTTGCTCGCATCTATCAAGAAATGATTAACTTCTGTAAATGGCATGGCAATTTTGATCCAACAACGATGGGTACGGTTCCTAACGTTGGTTTGATGGCGCAAAAAGCCGAAGAGTATGGCTCTCATGACAAGACTTTTGAGGCGAGTGGTTCAGGATTGGCTCGTATTGTCGATGAAGATACTGATGAGGTATTGCTTGAGCAGCAGGTTGAAAACGGTGACATTTGGCGCATGTGTCAGGTTAAAGATGAGCCTATCCAAGATTGGGTGAAACTTGCGGTACGCCGTGCCCGTGAATCAGATACACCAGTTATCTTTTGGCTAGACCCTTACCGTCCACACGAAAACGAGCTGATCAAAAAAGTTCAAACTTACTTAAAAGATCATGATACGACAGGCCTGCATATTGAAATCATGTCACAGGTTCGTGCGATGCGTTATACGCTAGAGCGCGTTGCCCGTGGTCTGGATACTATCTCTGCGACTGGTAATATTTTACGTGATTACTTGACTGACTTGTTCCCAATCCTAGAGCTTGGCACAAGTGCAAAAATGCTGTCAGTCGTACCACTCATGAAAGGCGGCGGTTTGTTTGAAACAGGCGCTGGTGGTTCTGCACCTAAGCACGTTCAACAGTTGTTAGAGGAAAACCATTTACGTTGGGATTCATTGGGTGAATTCTTAGCCTTGACCGTGTCTTTGGAGCATTTGGCCAGTCACGATAACAATGCTAAAGCGCAAATCTTGGCGGATACGCTAGATACGGCGACAGAAAAGCTGTTGTTAAACAACAAAGGTCCTTCACGTAAAACAGGTGAAATCGATAACCGTGGTAGTCATTTCTATCTGGCGATGTACTGGGCACAAGAGCTTGCGGCACAAGATAAAGATGCTGATCTAAAAGCACAGTTCGCACCGCTGGCAGAAAAACTTGAGAGCAACGAAGCTGCTATCGTCAAAGAGCTGAATGAAGCTCAAGGCAAGCCTGTAGACTTGAAAGGTTACTACTTGGCAGACGAAGCATTGGCTGAACAAGCGATGCGTCCAAGCACGCTATTCAATGCAGCAATCGCCTCATTGTAATTGAGTCATGTGCTAATACAGCAAATAATTGGGCTTAATTTTCTTTATTTATAAAGACTTTTGAACCCAGTTAGGTAAAATAAAAACACTGCTTAGGTCTCAGACTTAAGCGGTGTTTTTTATGCTTGAACATAAGACAGTACGTTTAAAACGTTACTTTTAAAATATCACTTATAAACAGCAAAAAACTGCCAATAAAAAAGCCATCTACATAGCTGTAGATAGCTTTTTGACATTGATATGTTCAGCGATACTTTTGTGAATATCGATATTTTTATTGATACTATAAAATTCTGATAACTGCTGACTCAGCTCTATATACTTTTTAAACATCCATGTGCTTGATAACCGCTTTACCAAACTCAGAAGTACTGAGCAAGATAGCATCTGGCATGAGGCGCTCAAAGTCATAAGTGACTGTTTTGTTAGCGATAGCACCTTGGATACCACTGATAATGAGATCAGCGGCTTCTGTCCAGCCCATGTCTCGTAACATCATCTCAGCTGATAAAATCAATGAGCCAGGATTTACTTTATTCTGACCCGCATATTTAGGTGCTGTGCCATGAGTTGCCTCATAAACCGCAATTGCGCCACCTTTGTTAGCGCCCGGTGCGATACCAATACCGCCCACCTCGGCTGCTAGGGCATCTGAGATATAATCACCGTTTAAGTTTAGCGTCGCAACGACTGAATAATCCGCAGGACGCATCAAGATTTGCTGCAAAAAGGCATCAGCAATAACATCCTTGATAATAATATCATTGCCTGTTTTTGGATTTTTCATTGTCATCCAAGGACCACCATCTAATAATTCTGCATCAAAGCGTTCTGCTGCCAGCTCATAGCCCCATTCCTTAAATGCGCCTTCGGTATACTTCATAATATTGCCTTTGTGCACTAAAGTCACACTGGGCAAATCATTATCGATAGCATGTTGAATGGCTTTACGCACCAGACGCTGCGAGCCTTCTTTCGATACTGGCTTGATGCCGATACCGCAATCATCATCGAAGCGGATCTTCGTAACGCCCATCTCTTCTTTTAAGAATTTAATGATTTTCTTAGCATCCTCACTTCCCGCTTGCCATTCGATACCTGCATAGATATCTTCTGAGTTTTCACGGAAAATGACCATATCTGTCAGCTCAGGATGCTGAACAGGACTTGGTACACCTTCAAACCAACGAACTGGGCGCTGACAGACATAGAGGTCAAGCTCTTGACGTACCGCCACATTCAATGAGCGAAAGCCACCGCCAACTGGCGTGGTCAATGGGCCTTTGATACTGATAACATAGTCTTTTAAAATCTCTAGCGTCTCGCTTGGCAGATAGTCACCATCGTATATTTTAGCGGCTTTTTCGCCAAGATAAGCCTCCATCCAAATGATGGACTGTTTGCCATGATAAGCTTTCTCCACGGCCGCATTGACCACTTTTATCATGACCGGCGTGATATCGATCCCGATACCATCGCCTTCAACGAACGGGATAATAGGATGATTGGGTACATTTAGCGACAGATCAGCATTTACGGTAATTTTTTCGCCGTCTCTTGGGACGATAACTTTCTCATAAGACATGGATAAAACTCCTTGGTTGTATGTTAGATATCGCAAGCATCCTTAGCACTCTGTTATGCTAGCCACTCTATTAGGATTATTTATACCGCTTTAAACGCGGATTGGCCAAACTAAAAACTTTTAGCAATAGGTAAGTTGCGATATGCTGATAAATGATTTAAAAAATGAATAAGTAAAATAGTGATGCACTGAATAATCATTTATTGACTTAACGATTTATTGACTTAACGATACTGTAAAATTCCCTTTAGTAAAATAGCATCCACACAGACTGTTATAATAACGCGCAAAATAACAAAGATACTTTATATAAAATCAACAAATTTGCAGCTTATAGCGTTGATTTAAAAAAATAACGTTTTATTAGGGTGTGTCCTCGTTTTAAAAATCGTAAATTGAGGACACGCCCTAACCTCAAAATACGCACAAAATAATGATTCAAATCTAGGAAATCCCAAACCATGTCGACCTCTAGTCTGATTTTATTCAACAAACCTTATGGGGTGCAAAGTCAGTTTCGTGATGACAGCAACAATGATCACACCACCCTATCACAGTATTTTACCGATAAGTCTTTACGGATTGCTGGTAGGCTTGATGCCACCTCAGAGGGTTTGCTGATTTTAACGAGTGATGGTCGAGTCAATAAAGCCATTACCCAGCCACCTTCTGCTGCTAATTTTGCAAAAAACCGTCATAAGCAAGGCAAAACTTACTTGGTGCAAGTTGAAGGCACAGCAACGCCAGCGCAGTTGAATGAGCTTGCCTCTGGCGTACATTTAAAAGATGGCAAGACACTACCGGCGACGGCTCTCATGGTAGAAGAGACAAACTTACCCATTGATTTATGGCAACGTGAGCCGCCTATTCGTGAGCGTAAGAATGTACCGACTTCATGGCTCATGCTGACGATTTATGAAGGTAAGAATCGCCAAGTCAGACGTATGACAGCGCAGGTTGGACTGCCTTGTCTGCGTTTGATACGCTGGTCAGTAGCAGGGTTCGAATTGGGTGATTTAGCAGTTGGTGAGTTTGTGCGCATTCATCTCACTAGCGAACGCTGTCAGCAATTAGGCATTCTTAATTAATTGTTACTATCAATCTACTGGTATCTCATTGCTGATTGCTCGTGACTGGCATCTGCTTATTAGGGCATATCCTTATTTCTATCAGCTTTTTTAAATAAGAATACGTCTTAGTCATTGGCTTTGATATCCATTAAAACCAATTACGACTTGCTAAACATCGCGTCTCGAACGAGCAAGGTTTATCTGCTAAGCTTCAGAACACCATTATTTAGGTATCATAAGTCTCATCTACTTATCATTTGATTTTTTATTATAGGGATATGTTATGTTTGCTTCTCGTCGTTGGATCTTGTTGGCTACTAGCGTTTCTACAGCGCTTATACTGAGCGCCTGTCAGCCGACAAAAGACAACGATGACACAGATCCTACTGCAGCGACCCCACCTGTGACTGATATCGTCGATGCTTCAAATGACGTTGACGCTGATAACGACCTAGCAGCTGGCGAAAACAGCGCGGATGAGAGCCAAATGACCGATATACTCAGAGACTATACAAGGTCGATGACTAGAATGCATGATGAGATGATGATCGGTATGGGTTATAACGATCCTGATACAGCCTTTGCTAAAGCGATGCTTGGCCACCACCGCGGTGCCGTAGAAATGGCAAAAATTCAGCTGAAATATGGTACTGACGAAGAGATGCGTCAATTGGCACAAGAGATTATCACCGCTCAGCAACTTGAAATAGATATTTTGAATAAATGGCTTGCTAGTCACCCTGATACAGCCAAACCTAAACCCAACACTGAAGCGATGCAGCAAGCGTATGCCAGAAGCATGGATGTCTTAAATGGCGAGATGGTATTGGGTATCGCCGATCCTGTGCCTGACATGGCATTTGCACGTGGTATGCTGCCGCATCACATTGGCGCGGTAGCGATGGCAAACATTCAGCTGAAATATGGCACTGACGAAGAGATGCGTCAATTGGCACAAGATATCATCGATGGTCAGCAGACTGAGATTGAGCATATGCAACAATGGATTGCAGATGCTAATGCTAGTACCGATAAAAATACTAAAGAGATACAGGGCACAAGTGAAGCGGATAATCATCAGCAATCTGAGCAAGCTCCTTCTTAGGTGCTGAATTACTAAACGCTGACTTAGCTGTTAATTTTTAATAAAACTTAAAAGACTGCCAGTCATTACACAAAGCCCCTGCCAAATAATATTATTTGGCAGGGGCTTTTACTTTTAACCAATTATTGAACAGAATAGTGAGAAAAAGTACATTCACATTAATATATTTAGCAATGTATTTAACTTTGATAACGCTCTATAGCGTTAAGCCATGCTTGCCAGCCTGCATCGACTGGAGAAGAGTGATCACTGACTCCTGCCGATTGATTTGCTTTTGCCAAGTGCAAGCTCACTTTATGCGGAGATGCTTTGTCAATGACTTCATTAGCCGCTTTAGGCAGCACATTGACACGCATCAATTCATCGCGGCGAAAAAGATGACACTCAATATCGCGCTCTACATTACTCAGCAACGCCAATTGTTTACTGTCAGCTTTGATACCGTCAAGCGCCACAATGACATCGTTCGCTGAAATACCCGCTCTAGCAGCGACACTAGCACGTGTCAAGCGATTGACTTTGAGTCCAGCAGGTGTTTCAGTACAGCGCATGCCCCAAGGCACATGCTTGTCAGCCGTCTCTTTGCTATTGCTATGCATGCTAATACCGTTTGCCGCCAGCAGCGCTTCAATTGGCAACTCTTCGACACCATTGACATAACGATACTCAAAGTCTTCCCAATCCTCTATGGGCATGAACTGCCCAATGACTGTACCCATATCAGCACTACTGATGCCAATGCGTTTATTGTCGTTTTGCTTTGCTTGAGTATAAAAAGCCTTGACCACATCAAACAGACGATAGCGACCATTGCTCTTTTGGAGCAGTGTCAAATCCAAGCATAACGCCACCAATGCACCTTTGTTGTAATAACTGATACCAGCATTGCCTGTATTTTCATCGTTACGGTATAGCTTAATCCACGCATCAAAGCTCGACTCTGCAATGCTTTGATACGCGCGACCCGCGGTTTGATAGTAACGATTAATTTGCTCAGCCAGTAGCTTGAGATAGCTTGGCTTATCAATCACGCCCGACGCTTGTAACATAAAGTCATCGATATACGAAGTAAAGCCCTCAAATACCCATAGCAGTGGTGTAAATGCCTCGCGGCGCAAATCGACATCCAACATAACATCTGGGCGTACCGTTTTGACCCACCACGAATGAAAATACTCATGGCTGCATAAGCCCAAAAATCGCTGATAATCGGTGCTTGGTATTTTTGGCTCATCAAGAGTTGGTAAGTCTCGGCGCGGCGTAATGAGACTGGTCGAATTGATATGCTCAAGTCCACCATAATCCTGACCACTGGCAAAGGTCATAAACGTATAATCATTAAATGGCGCATCACCCAACCAATCTAAATAGCACTGACAGATCTGAGTGATATCCTGCTGTAGCCTGCCCATATTGGCGCTATGCTTACCTGAGAGATAGAAACGATGATGTAGCGTCTGATGCGTACTGTCTTGAATAATAAAGTCAAACTTATCTTGTTCTGCAATCTCAAACGGGTAATCAATAAGGTCGTGATAACTGCCTGCTTGTAGTCCATAGCTATGCTGCCCATCAAGGCGTAGATGAGTAGACTCTAACCCACATGCCAATAGCAGCCGACTCTCGTCTTTACCTGCTAAAAATGCTGCTGGCACTGCTAAGCTAGCTTGTACAGCTCGATGCTCCTGCCCTTCTACAGCCAATGCCAATGAGGTGAAATTCCCATACAAACGTTGCTGATCGACATAGGCAGTACGTACCGATAAATCATAGCAATAAACTTCATAGTGGACACTGATGGCTTGCCCTGCTGTAGCTTTTGGTAATTGCCACGTGTTTTTATCTATTTTGTGCGCGCGATAAACCTTAGGATGATTATCATCATCCATGATTTGGCTGTCTAACGCTTTACTATCTAGCACCTGGCTGTCTAACACCTTATAATGCACCGCGGTAATGTTGCGCGCAAACTCACGCATCAGATAACTACCCGGTATCCATGCTGGTAACCAAAGCTGAGGAGAATTGGCCGTTGCTGTAAAGCTCAGCGACACATCTACTAGATGCTCAAAGAAACGATCAAAATTGAACCGATAATTGATATCAGCCATTACGTTGATATTGTTAACATCATTATTGTTGGGCTTGCCATCTATGAATTGGTTATTCGCAGTATTGGTAACGGAAGTCATTATTTTTTTATCCTTATTTATATCATTATGGTAAAAGCCATTGTCCAAAAACGCAACTGGCAAACCCCGAATATCCATTTACGGTCTTCAAACCACAAAAAACTGTGTTTATTTTCATAAAAAACGACATTTATCAGTATAAAATAGCATTTTTTATTGTTTTTACCTTGAAAGTTATATGAGCCATCTCAATTAAAGATGCTAACTGCTAAAGTTACTTTAATAAACTGATGATAATTGACTAATGACGTGGCTATTTGGCTTGCTGATTGGATTTTTTAGGTTTATTGCAACCGTATTTAATTTTTTACATAGATATATTTAGGATAACTTATGACTATTATTGCAAAAGACACTGCCGTCAAATTCAATTACACATTAAAAGACGACGAAGGCAACATTCTTGACCAATCACCAGAAGGTCAACCACTTGCGTATTTGCATGGCCACAGCAACATCATTCCAGGCCTTGAGCAACAGCTAGAAGGTAAATCTGCTGGCGAACAAGTCAATGCTGTTGTTGAACCTGCTGATGGCTACGGCGAATATCAAGAGCAAGCGGTACAACATGTACCACGTGATAACTTCCAAGGCGTTGAAGATATCCAGCCGGGTATGCAGTTTCAGTCAGAAGCTGGCGGACAAGTAATGCTAGTTACCGTTACTGAAGTAAATGACAAAGAAGTGACCGTTGATGCAAACCATCCATTGGCTGGTAAGCGTTTGACGTTTGATGTTGAAATCCAAGAAGTACGTGCAGCAACTGAAGACGAGCTAAACCATGGTCATGTCCATGGCGCTGGTGGCGTTGAGCACTAATCTCTTCTAGAGTATAGTGAGATGTTAAATGGTAGTCTTTATTAAGATTGCCATTTGGTCAAAAAAGGTCAGTGGCTGATAAGGTTACTGGCCTTTTTTATGCTTATTCTATGATAAGTATATTAATATTAATATACTTATCTATAAGCTGAGCGCTATTTACGTCTACAGTGATATTAAACTTGAGCAATGTCTCTCTAAAAAATCTACCATAAAAACTACTAATGTCCAGACGTAACAAAGCCGCATAACGACAAGCGTTATGCGGCTTTTATCACTAACCATCCATGTTATCGTTATATGATACCTAATCCCGGAGTATCCTATAACTGACAGGCATCCAGCCTTATCATCCTTAATCAGCAAACCACCTATCCCTGATGCGACCTTTGAGATACCAATCCCTAGTATCAATGAACCTTTTCGTTCAATCGTGCCGTACAGTTATAATCGCAGATTGCCTCATGGTTAGTAAGAGGTATAAACGTCAATCCATGTAAGCATATGCTTACATGGATTTTAATCACAGCCTTTTTGGCTGACAATACTGACCGTTTATAGCTTCTCTTCAGGGCTTAACAATGCTTTGGGTTCAGCGCTTAGCATAATATAGGCCGCTTCATTGATGAAGGCTTCGTCTTCAGGTAGCTCTGGGCGCTCCTTGGCTTTCATGCGACTGCGCTCTTCAAATTTTGCATCCATTGCCGCTTGATAGGTGTTCCAATTTGCATAAGGGCGCTCACCCGTTGCAATAAGACGTTTATTTTCAGCCTCTAATGAACGCTTTTCAATCAATTGCATCTTAGCTCGGCGGCTATTGATATCAAGTGGAATTGGTTTTTTCTCATCTTCCATATCGCGAATGTTGTTTAGCGCTGAGAGATAAACAAACTGTGGGTTTTGCTCTTGACGAATTTTAGACTGCTGGTTAAGTGTCGCCAGCGTCGTATCAGTGAACTTACCTTCAGGCTTGTAAGGCGCCGTTTTGATGGTATCCCAAGGTAACGCTTTTTTCTGCGCACGTTCACCAAAAGTGGCATCATCGTAGATATTGACCAACTCTACGTCAGGTACCACACCTTTATTCTGCGTACTACCACCAGTGATGCGATAGAATTTGCGCTGTGTCAAAGTGGCTGAACCCAATGCCAAATTATCGAGTTGAATCTGCGCTGAACCTTTACCCGTTGTCGTACTGCCAACCACTAGCCCACGACCGTAATCTTGGATAGCTGCAGCAAATATCTCACTGGCTGAGGCAGACGCTAGGTTGGTAATAACGACCACTTTGCCATCATAAAGTTGCTCACCGCCATCATCGTCACGGTAGACCTGAATGTTGCCGCGATTGTCACGGATTTGCACCATCGGTCCGCTCTTGATAAAGAAGCCAAGCATTTTTGCTACTTCATCCAATGAACCACCTGGATTATTACGCAAATCAACCACGAGGCCATCAATATTTTCTTTATTCAATGCTTTCAATGCTTTTTCGGTATCGATACTGACGCTGCGATAATCCTCACCGTTACGGCGTGCCTGATAATTCAGATAAAAGCTTGGTATCTCAAGGACGCCGATGCGTTTTGGCGTTTTATCAATATTAGGGCGCTGTACTTCTACCACGCGCTGGGTAACCCCTGACTCTTCTTGTTGAATAATGTCACGAACCACCGTCACGTTACGGGCACTGGCATCAGGAGTATTTGGCTGACGCACTTTAATGGTCACTGATGTGCCACGTTTACCACGAATCAAGCTCACAATCTCACGCGTTGACCAGCCAACCACGTCTGTCATGTTCTCGCCATCTTTGGCAATACCGATAATCAAATCGTTGGGTTTAATCTGACCAGATTTAGCTGCTGGACCACCATCAACCAAGGTCACGATGCGAGTATAATCTGGGTTTTTACGATCAGGACGAATAGAGACGCCAATGCCTTCCAATTGTAGGCTAGATTGGATTTGCAATTCGTTGGCCTGAATCGGTGCATAATAATTACTGTGCGGATCGTAAGTCAGCATCGCCGTATTTAAGATGGTTTCCATGATTTCATCGTTTGTGAGACGCTTAAACTGCTCTTGCTGTCGCGATAAACGATTTTGTAAAATCTCGCTTGGTGTACGTTGGTCGTTGCGCACCAAATCTTGGCCACGAGTAATATCTGGATTGCTTAGGAATACTTTTTCTTTAGCTTTTTCATCTTCTTGACCCAAGGTAATACTCATCAGCTGAAACTTAAACTGACGCGTCCAATAATCACGCTGCTCTTTTTTGGTTTTAAAATGATTGAGTTTTTCACGGTCAAGCACGATCGTATCATCACTCGTCAAATCAATATCCGTTTTTAGCATCTTGCTCGCCATCGCAAAATACTCATTTGAGCGTTTGCGATAGCGTTCAAAGACCTCTACTCCTGCAGATAAGTCGCCACGCTTGAGGCGAGCACCGAATTCATCGGCGTATTTTTTCTTAAACTCATCCACATCAGACTGCAAAAACAACGTATGGTTTGGGTCAAGGCTATCGATATACATAGACAAGATTTCGCTGCCCGTTTTGCTATCTAGCGGCTGATTCAAATAGTGGCTACGATCCAGCAATGCGGCTACTTGGCGAGTGGTGACTTTTTGTTCAGGGGTTTGTACAAAGCCTTCAGTATTGGTGTCGGCCATTGCCGTCCCGTAGCTCTGGGTGAGAATAATACCGGCGATGCCCACTGACGCTGCACTGAGTAACCACTGTGCTGGTTGTTTTTTCATCATATATACCTAGTTATTTTACGTTAATAATATTATTTGTTTTATAAAAATCAAAAGTGACTGAATCAGTCGCCGCCTATAAATGCTTTATCTTTAAGTCACGAAATACTTATCTACCATTATCAATCGAATATGTATTCAATGATAGTTTCTAAAATCTAAAACGATACTTTCTAAAATGCTATTTTCTGAATAATTATGGTCACTAAATGCCATTGCTGTTTGCTGTTTGCTAATATATTGTTAAAAATCACTCAATATTATCATGCACATAGATATCCAACTGTCTCAAACTGTATAAGCAATCTTACACGCTACGCCTGCACATACCAAACTTTCTATGACATTTATAGTTCATCATTATTTGGGTCATTTATTGACGATTCAATGCCCACTCACGAATTGATTTGAGTCTATTCATCTGCCACATTATGCTCATCTAATAATAACTGTCATAATAAAGCAGTTTTGATAATAGTGGCGCATTGCCAATTATCATCATTTATTTATTTGAAGCTGAACCGATCATATAACAATATATAACACCATAAGGATTACGCAATGTACGGCGTTTTAATGATTGATATCGATAGTACCGCACTGACAGCAGAAGATGTCAGCTTAATCAAACAGGCACAAGTGGGCGGGGTGATTTTATTTGCCCGAAACGTTGCAGATGCGGCACAAGTACGGGCGTTGTGTGACGACATACGTTATCACAACCCAGACATATTAATCGGCGTCGACCAAGAAGGTGGACGAGTCGCACGCCTGCGCAATGGCTTTACCCCACTACCCGCCATGGGCAGGCTTGGGGAATTATTTAATCAAGAGCCTAGCCATGCGCTAAGCTGTGCTTACGATTGTGGCTATCTAATGGCAACAGAAGTGTTGGCAGTGGGCATTGATCTCAGTTTTGCCCCAGTACTTGACAGAGATGGCATCAGCCAAGTCATCGGGGATCGTAGTTTTCATCAAGAGCCGCAAGCGATCATTGCGCTGGCGACTCAGTTTATGCGCGGTATGAAAGCCGCTGGCATGGCAACCACGGGTAAGCACTTCCCCGGTCATGGTGCGATTGCCCCTGACTCCCATGTGGCTGAGGCCATCGATACGCGTAGCCTAGATGAGATTATGCATAGCGATATGCAGCCTTTTGCCCAAACCCTACCATGGCTTGATGCCTTAATGCCTGCCCATGTTATTTTTTCGCAAGTCGATGACAAGGCAGCAGGTTTTTCTAAAATTTGGCTCAAGGACATCATACGGGATCAGCTAAAGTTTGATGGGGTCTTATTCTCTGATGATCTATGTATGGCAGGTGCTCAAGCCGCGGGCGATGTCAGCGCACGTGTGAAAGCCGCGATTGAAGCGGGTTGTGATATTGCGCTGGTTTGTAATGATCGCGTCGCCGCCCATGAAGCCGCAGAGACCGCACAAGAGCTGCCTTATCCCAATCAAAACCGCATTAAAACAATGTGCGGACAGATACCAACATGGCAAGGTGATCTGGAATCAACTTGCCAACAATTCAACTATTGGCAACAGGCAAAGCAAAACGTGACTCAAACCTTTTTTAATCCTCAATCTGAGGCACAAGCGATTCGCAACGCTACTGAATTAAAAGATCCGACCGCTTATAAATAATCGCTTATCATTAGATACTTATCATTAGCCACTTATAAAAAATAGCCTTAACAAAATGAAAAACCGCACCTTTTATAAGATGCGGTTTTTTTTGAATGAATAACCTCTCAATCAAGCTGTTGTACATTAATTGGCAGGATCTACTGCCGTACCTTGAGTGGCATCATCACCATCAGGCAATAAATCATCGTTATTGCTATCCAAAGGGTTTAAGTCTGGGTCAAGCGCGTTATTACTAATAATCATACCATCGTTTGCACTGGCCATCTCGTCATTGACTATAAATTCAATACGGCGATTACGGAAGCGACCTTGCTCCGTTGAGTTATCAGCGATAGGTTCTGATTCACCCATGCCTTTCGTCATCAGTTTACTGGCATCAACACCTTGAGATACTAAATACTCTTTCACTGCCTCAGCGCGATTACGAGACAATTCTACATTGTAAGAATCCGATGCCTGACTGTCAGTATGACCGATAATCGTCAGCTTCATATTCGGTACTTCGTTGATAATCTTAGCAGCGCGGTCAAGCAGCTCTTTATTGACATCAGGAATGACCGCTTCATCCACTTCAAAGTTGATAACCTGAATACTCAATGCACGAGCCACATCACGTGGATCTGGGTTTTTACCAAGATTGGTCATAGCAACATCCGCAGCTGCCAAACTATTATCAATCTCACCCTGCAAATCTAATGGCCCTTCGGCTTGTATGGTCATCGCAGGAACAGCCGCTTGTAAGTCAGCCACTAGCTTATCTAATGCCGCTGCATCAGGCGCATTGACAGTGATCACATCGCCTTTGATGATCATGCTCGCATTTGGTACATTTTTGACGATAGGTAAGATAGTAGCTAGCTGAGCCGCCGCTGGCATATCTACTGCAAAATTATCATCGACATCAGCACGGCATTTATTGGCTTCTTCACCAAATGCACTGGTTAACGCATTCATTACATTGGTCTGCAAGGTCTCGTCGCCCACATTCATACGGCAAGCATACAGTTCACTATTTTCACCAGTCGCAATGCGCAATGATGCAGGCTCGATATCACCTGCCACTGCCAACTGACCCTCTCCCTGCGCTGCTTGTTGGGCAGTAGCCACCGGTGTAGCGACAGGCTCAGGATTCTCTTGGCAACCACGAAGTAAAGCCCAAGCCAATGCGCCTAAAATAATCAAACCAATAATGGGGAGCAATGCTTTCATAAAGCTGCCTTGCTGCTCTTCTTCGCGTTGCAATGGAGCGGTGCTCACCGTATCAGAGATACGCGCGCCAGCAGCAGGCGTCGCTGCCAACATACCGACTGGCAGAACGGCGCTTGCCCAGGCAGGAATATAACGCTGGTAACTGTCGAGATTATCATTTAAGAACTGCGGCACTGGTGTGGTACCTGCCAAGCTTTTGATTTCGTGAAAAGCCAGTGGCGCTGCCATCGCTATCAGTCCGCGCGAAGACGTCGCATCAACATTATGCTTGCCTGCCAGCTCACGAGCGATTTGATCACGTTGCGAATCATCGCTCCATACACGATCATAAAACCCTTGGTCGTCACGAGTGATATTTTCATTTGCAAAACGATTATAAGTATCGTTATCCGCTAAGCGAGCCGCAAAAATAGCGTAGAACTGTTCAAGCAGCCCCTTTTTAGCGGGACTATGATCATCTTCCAGCACGGCTGGGCTAACGGTACGCGTCAAATGACTGATAATATCCATAATAAAATTCTCCTATTAGTGCCTATATTAGTATCGATTTATATAATTAAAATATTCAAAAAACGCCAGATAAAATAATGATTTGAAATAAGAACCATGACAGCTAAAACCATCTTGACCCTGTTCAATTTTCATCATTATAAAAGTATTAAGTCAGTGTTAACAATCAACAGGTTGTTGTACAAATGATACGTTAGGTAATATTTCAAGTGTCACACGTAACCAAAAACATGGCAAATAACCAATCATTAACCCAGTGAGAAGCCATAAAAGAATCAGTAAAACTTATGTATAAATCGAGAAAATATATCCTTTTTTCAGATACTTTATGGTTTTTTAGATACTTCCAACTGGGTATCAACAGAAAAAATGGCGGTATAAGCAACTTATACCGCCATCCTTACTTGATAACTTATTTCAATGGATAAATGATTAAACAATCTTTAAACACCTCTATTATCCAATCATTTATTCCTTACTTGTGCAGGTTCAGCGATGATGAGTGTGCTTGCCATATCATCTACCTCCGATTCTGAAATAGAACCTGACGGTCTGTTATTCATCGGTGTATTGTTAGGAATGTTACTGGGAGTATTGTTGGTATTGTTACTATAATTGTTGGGTGCAGGAGTAGGTACGATACGATCGCCTGTATCATCATCTGCTGCTTGGAACTCTCCAGACCCACTGTTGTTATAGTCATTAGCATACTGATTGTTGGCAGCTCCCTCATTTTCAAACTGATTATTCGTATTATTCATTGCATTGGCATCGTTATTTTCAGGCAATGGTAATGGTGCAGTACTATCGATGACCATGGCAGGTATCAAAGTACGCATATCCGTAACCAGTCGTTGCAAGAGCATACTATCTGGCGCTTCTAACATAAGGCGATCATTCTGCAAATGTAGGCGTGCAAATGGCGTAGACCTAATCATCGTCAAGACATTGGGCAGTACTTCCTCTGGTAAATTGGCAATACTACTAGCAACTCCAGCCTTTACTGTCAATTCACAAATACTCGCTTGCTCACCAAAGCTGGTATTGAGCGCTTGTTGCAAGGTGCTTTGCAGCGCTGCATCGCCAATGGTAGCGCTACAGGCATACAGACTACCGCTGTTATCTACGCCAACGATGAGCTCAATGGGAGTCATTACCTGCCCTACTGGTGCGGGCGCTGGTGCTACCACAACAGGCACTGTCGCAGCGGCTTCTACAGGCGGCGCGTTGTTCGGTCTGATCAATATTGCCCAAGCAGCAAGCCCTATCGCGGCAATGGCTACTATTAATAAACCCACCCGTACCAGTAAATCATTACGTTGATTGCGAGTACGTACTTTTTCTTGCTTCATACTGCTATTTTCTGCCAAATGATGCGCGGATGGATTGGCATGAATGGCGCCAGTATGAGCGCTAAAATGACCATCGGTATCACCTATCTTCATACTTTCTACATCAGTATTTTCAATATCTATTTTATCTGCTGTATCAGCATTTTTCCTATAAGCGGCTGGCGCTGCGGCGATCGTACTGGTGTCTATATGAGAATTTTGTCGTCCATCCAAGGAGGTGTCGCGCACTGGTACGCTATCAATATCTGCGGCGATGTGTGGGTGTGCTTCTGATGCGCTATTGACGTTTTGAGGAGCAGTAATAATAGGTGCTGACCACATCGGTAAATACTGACGCAATGCTGCCTGCTCTCCCTGCAAAAACGCTGGCAAAAACTGTCCGTTTGCCAATACTGTCAGCTCACGATAAGCCAGTGGCGCGGCATTGATGAGCAGCTGTAACGTAGCAGACTCATCAATATGATGGGTGGCAGACAGCTCTCGGATCATAAGCTGTTGTATGCTTTTATCTTGCCACAGTTGTTCGAACAGTGGACTTTCTGTGACTCTATCAACCATCCCTTGCTCGGCGCGGATAAATTGTGAGTACACTTGCGGCAAGGCGAGACGTGATGCCAAGATGGCATAAAACTGCTCCAATAAGCTAATGTAAGCCACACTATCATGACTATTGCGCTCACCTATGACAGCTGGCGTTACGCTCTTTTCTAATTGGTCGATAATACTCATAGATTACTGCCTCTTTCGGCCTTTATTTTAAATTTACCAACGCATGAAACGTTTATTTTACTTGTCGTTAGCGTCTGTATTCTTGGATACCGCTCTCATTTAACCCACCATTACCGTCAAGATACGAAGCATTACTCAATTTGCCTGACAGCCTGCTATATTATTCACTATAAAAGCATATAAATGCACTATTTTGTCACATAATAAGTTTTTGCATTATCATAACTACTGTTAGTATTACTTTATTATAAATAGCTCATGCTTAATAATTGCTTGTCAGTCCTATTTAGTTTGCACTCAGCCATAATGCGTAGGCTTTGAACATTGTTATTCATCACCTTGTCACATATCAGGCGCAGCCTAAGGATTTTCCTTTGTTCAATCATACGACCCTTATTATTATTATCACGGTTATTGTCAGCTTAGTGGCATGGCAAAACAAAACAGTATTTAATCGGCTTATTTTTTATCCGCCAGCGGTAAATAATGGGCAATGGGACCGTTTTGTCACGCATGGCTTTATTCATGCCGATAGCATGCACCTGCTCTTTAATATGTTTACTTTATACTTTTTTGGTCGTGCTATTGAAGGACTGTATCAGCCGTTCTTATTTGGTTATGGTTTTGTGGTCTTTTACGTATTGGCCATTATCATTGCGATGATTCCAAGCTACCTCAAGAATAAAAACAATGCGAGCTATTTAAGCCTTGGCGCATCAGGCGGTGTATCAGCCGTATTGTTTGCTTTTATTTTGCTGGCACCGTGGGAAAAAATCTATCTATTCGCGATTGTTCCTATACCTGCGATATTATTCGCCGTCGCTTATATCGCTTATAGTATCTATGCAGACAAACGGGGCGGCTCTAATATCAATCATATGGCGCATATGTGGGGCGGCGCGTTTGGGGTTATTGCCACGATTATTTTAGAACCGCAAGTCCTACCGCATTTTATCAATGCGCTATTATCACCTGGGCTTTAAATTTAGTAATGAAGTTTATTAATGACGCTCAATGATAAAAATTGAAATAAAACTCAGTGGTAAAAATTGAAATGATCACTTGGTTTATGATGGCAGTTTAATAATTAAGCGATGATTAACGTCGCGTTATGTTTTGCACAAACTTATACTCAACAAACTATTTAAGAATTTGATAATTATTATGATGATAGATGTTATCGGTGATATTCACGGCTACGCAGACAAGTTAGTTGGTTTATTAGAACAGCTAGGTTACGTTCATAATGGCACGTACTTTGTACCGCCAGCAGGGCATCGGGCGTTATTTATCGGTGATTTGATTGACCGAGGACCACAGCAATTGGCTACGTTAGAGATTGTTTTTGCCATGTTAGATGCTAACGTGGCAGATGCGATAATGGGTAATCATGAATATAATGCCCTCGCCTTTAGCACACTTGACCCTGATAACTCCAGCCAATATCTGCGCTCGCACAATGACATACATACACGCCAACATACCGCATTTTTAGCCGAAATAGCTTTTGGCTCAGAGCGTCATCAATATTGGCTTAATCGGTTATATGAGCTGCCTTTATGGATTGAAACAGACGACGCTTGTTTTGTTCATGCCTGCTGGGATGTCGATAGTATGGCGGTATTGCAGCCACTATTGACTGACGATAACTGTTTAACGCCGCACGGGCTAGTCGCCACTGCCAAAGAAAACACGGCGCCATTTGACGCGCTAGAGCGGGTATTAAAAGGTGTAGAAATAGCATTACCCGACGGCATGGTCATGGTCGATAAAGAAGGCACTGAGCGCAAGCGCGTGCGAGTATGCTGGTGGCTTGACGGGCTGAATAAGCGCCGTCTTTATGAGGTGGCGCGTGCGCCTGCATCAGCATTGGCGCAGATTCCAAAAGAGGTGTTGGCTGAAAGTATTGATTTCGCCCTGAAAACGGATAAAGCGGTATTTGTCGGTCATTATTGGCTAACTGGCACGCCTGAGCCACTGAGTTCACAAGTTGCCTGTACTGATTATTCAGCGGCGGTAGACAGCGGATATCTGACTTGTTATCAGCTCGATACTGAGCAACCACTGCCACTAAGAGCCAGTAACTTTGTCCAATATCACCATGATAAAACGGCAAACCCCAATCCATAAAATTGGTACTATTGCCCCCGCTTTCTTATTAAAAATCAAACTTGGCTTTACGAGAGCAACAAAACTTTTGTATGATGGTCTTTTTGAGGATATCAAAGCATGAGCACCACAACAGCTACTGTTAACACGATGGATCAAAACAGCCCTATCGCCTCCCCTGCTGGTCAGCCGAAAGTTGGCATTATTATGGGATCACAATCTGATTGGGCAACCATGAGTGCGGCAGCGCAATTGCTCGCAGACTTTGATATCGCCTTTGATTGTGAAGTAGTGTCAGCACACCGCACCCCTGATAGATTGTTTGACTATGCAAAAAGTGCAAAAGATAACGGTCTACAAGTTATCATCGCTGGCGCTGGTGGTGCTGCTCATCTGCCTGGCATGTGTGCCAGTCAAACGCCGTTACCTGTGTTTGGTGTTCCTGTAAAGTCTTCCATGCTTAGCGGTTGGGATAGCTTGTTGTCCATCGTACAAATGCCTAAAGGCGTTGCCGTTGGCACATTGGCGATTGGCTCAGCAGGTGCTTACAATGCTGCTCTGCTTGCGATTCAAGTGTTAGCATTGAATGATGAGACCATTGCGGCTAAACTGGACAATCTGCGCCAAATGCAAACTGATACCATCCTTGCTAGCCCAACGCCTGGCATTCTCCATAGCTAATTACCTGTCTTTGATAGCGGTTCTTAAATCCCTTTATTGAGATATAGCGGCTATTTACTTGATATTTATTTTTAGATGGGTTTTACTTAATACAAGGTGCATGTAATGCACCTTTTCCTATTTTAATAGATGACTTTTTGCCTTTTATTACACCCAAAATATTATTCATTTTTAACTCAAAGAGCCTGCCATGACTACAGCGAACGCTTACCCTGTTACCCAAACCATTCGTACCATCGGTATTTTAGGCGGTGGTCAGCTTGGTATGATGCTTGCCGAAGCAGCGATGCCACTTGGCTACCAATGTGTGTTTTTAGAAGACAGCGCTGACTGCCCTGCTAGCCTATACGGCCACGTCTTTCATAGCGATAAATTGGAAGACTTCATCGCCGCAGCAGACGTTTTCACTTTAGAGTTTGAAAACACACCGACGGCGACAGTTGAACAGCTGACTGATCTATCAAAATCAGGTAGCAAACAAGGCATGTTTCCGCCATTGATTGCGCTTGATATCGCTCAAGACCGCTTGAAAGAAAAGCAAATGTTCAATTCGCTTGATATTGCCACTGTACCCTTTATGGCTGTCAACTCTGAAGCGGATTTGCAGCAAGCCTGTCATGAATTAGGACTGCCTATTGTCCTAAAAACCAGCCGTGGTGGTTATGATGGCAAAGGTCAGTTTGTGATTAGACAAGACAGTGATATCAAGGCGGCATGGCAAGATCTTAAAGATGCAGTTACGGGTAAGGGCTCACTAACGCCAACGCCTGCACCTTTGATTGCAGAAGGTTTCATTAACTTTAGCCGCGAGCTTTCTATTATCGCCGCACGCGCACAAAATGGTCAGGTTCGTTGCTACGATTTGGTCGAAAACCATCATCATAATGGTATTTTAGCCAAGACCCAAGCGCCTGCCGTTGGCACCAGTCATTTATTCAAACAGGCAACCGATGCCATCACCAAGATCATGAACCACTTAGACTATGTTGGTGTGATGGCACTTGAGCTCTTTGTGACCAAAGATGCGCGTGGTCATGACACGCTACTCGCTAATGAAATTGCGCCGCGTGTGCATAATTCAGGACATTGGAGTATTGAAGGCGCTGTCACTAGCCAATTTGAAAACCACATTCGCGCCGTCGTCAATCTGCCATTAGGTGATACCGACAACGTGCATCCAGCGATTATGCTCAATATCTTGGGGCAATATCCAGATATCAGCGACGTACTAAATATCGATGGTGCGCACTATCATAGCTACCACAAAGCAGAACGCGATGACCGCAAAATTGCGCATATTACCTTGATGCCAAACGACGTTGCCGACTTAGAGCCTGCTTTGGCCAAGCTCGTCGCTACGCTACCCAATAAAATGGGACTTGAGAAAAAACCATCTGCGATTGATAGCCAGCCAAAAGCGGCAGATAGTCTAACCACTACTGACAATAACAATGACAATAACAATGACAATGACAATATTTTAAAGAGTACAGAAATCCATATTGATGACAGCCAAACAACTCAGGCTATCGACGCTAAGGCAAAAACAGAAAAGGTTAAGAAATAATGCAGATTTGGGTAGATGCCGATTCGGTGCCATTGATTGCCAAAGATTTGATTATCAAAACCGCTGAACGCACACAAACCATGGCAATATTCGTCGCCAATCAGCCCATCAGACTGCGTAAGTCACCACTGCTGGTCATGACAGTGGTGCCATCAGGGTTTGATAAAGCCGATGATTATATCGTTGAGAAAATACAGCCAGGGGATCTGGCTATTACCAGCGACATTCCTTTGGCTAATGACATTTTGGACAAAGGTGGTATGGTCTTGACCTCTCGCGGCATGGTCTACGACAAAAATAATATCAAGCAAAAGCTCAATATGCGTGATTTTATGGATACCATGCGCGGTACTGGCGTGCTCGAGCTACAAGAAATGAGTGGTCAAAAACCTTATGGCGATCGTGACAAAAAAGCCTTTGCTGATGGATTAAACAAGTTGGTACGCTAGTTTTCACACGCTTTGTCTTTGGTTTTTCGATCTTATCCACTTTGCAAACCGTATACACGCCATAACCAAACACTATGCAATCGGCACGCTTCATAACGAAGTGTGCCGTTTTTTCTTGATACGCTATAGTCAGTTTTTACAACAACGATAACGTATATAAGAATAGGAATGACAATGAAAATTTTAGTAATTGGGGCAAGTGGTCGAGTGGGTACGGATTTGGTCAAGCAACTATTAGCGGATAACCATCAAGTTATTGGCACGACACGCCAAGAAGAAAAACTGTTTATCGATGACAATTATAGCCAGCTAGATTTAGATATCACCGCCGAAAAAGAAACTATACAAAAGCAAATTGATCAAGACATTGACGCTGTCTATTTCGTTGCAGGGTCTGGCGGCAAAGACGTCTTAGAAGTAGATTTACATGGGGCGGTCAAGACCATGCAAGCCGCAGAGGACAAAGGCATTAAGCGCTATATTATGCTTAGCACTGTCTTTTCGTTAGACACCAGCAAATGGGACAATGCTGGTATTGCTGACCTAAAAGAATACTATATTTGCAAACACTATGCGGATCAGTGGTTGATTAATAACAGTAGCCTTGACTACACTATCGTTCAAGCAGGAGCACTAAAAGAGCGCGAAGCAACTGGTAAAATCACTGTCAACGATGATAATGCTGGTGAAAACTCAATTGCCGATGTGGCGACTACTTTGGCAGCCGTCTTAAATGCCAATAATACTATCAAGAAAGTGTTTAGTATGCATAACGGTGAGACTGCGATTGATGAAGCGATTGCAAAATTATAAGAATCAACTTTACAGCGATTAAAACGAAAAAAGCGAGTAAACCTAATGGGTTACTCGCTTTTTCCTAATAGGCTTGTCAAATAAGTGGTAATTATATTATGTCTATCAATAATCGACTAGGCCAAACCGCTCGGAAACGAAATCACATCTTCTAAGCTATTCGCGCCTGTGATTACCATGAGTAATCTATCGATACCAACGGCGATACCGCTACAGGGAATTAAAGCATCAGATGCTGCTAATAAATGCTCATCGATTGGCATTTGTGGCAGGTTATGACGCTTACGCAGTTGATTGTCTTGCTCAAACCGTTCTCTTAACGCTTGTCCATCTGCTAGCTCATCATAAGCGTTGGCAATCTCAATACCATTGATATACAGCTCGAAACGTTTAGCGACTGTATTGCCCTCTTTATCAACCGCTGTTTTTGCCAGTGCCGCCGTGGCAGGTGGATATTCTATAATCAAGGTCGGTAAGTCGTGACCCAAGTTTGGCTCGACCGCATGACTAAACAGCAAATCCAGCCAGCTTTGACGAATATCTGCTTCGCCATCTTCTGTGTTATCCAAGTCGCTATTGAAATCAAAACTTGTCAAACCCTTATCTTCTGCTACTGCTTGCAGGGCATCAAGGCTAGCTGTCAGCGGATGTATGCCGACAAAATCCATAAACGCATCAACATAGCGGTAATGACTCATCACCACTGAATGCCCATAAAGCGCCGCTAATAATTCACCTAATTCAGCCGCCATATCATCCAGACTATAATTCGGCTGATACCACTCAAGCATGGTAAATTCGATATTATGGCGTACGCCTATTTCATTATCTCGAAATACGGAGCAAATTTGATATATAGGCACTTGCCAGCTGGCAAGTAAACGCTTCATGGCAAACTCAGGTGAAGTATGCAGATAATAAGTACAATGTTTATCTTGGTAAGTCACTTGTGCGGCGACTGATTGTAAGAAAGTATCAGTATTGCCAGCCTGCGATAGTAGCGGTGTTTGCACTTCAAGCACTTGATGCGTAGCAAAAAACTGACGAACGGTGCTCATCAATTGCGCACGCTGCTGAGCCATTGCCAATGTCATGGTCGGCGCATAGCTGGGTTTTGAAGAAGATTTACTTGCTTGGGTCATTATTATTTACTGCAATTAAAGGATAAGAATAAGTTCTCAGATGCTACTTTAGGGTTTAAGGCTGCCTAACTTTTACCACTGCCACTCACGGCGTAAGTGATAATCTCGGCGCAACTGATCAAAGTCAGCACCCTTTACTTGACCGTCAGCCAGCTTGCTTCTTAGTGCAGCATCATCGTGCATGATATCGTAAAACTTCTGTAGTCTGTCTGGATGTGCTTTTAGCTCAGACCAGAGATAAGTATTGAGCGGTAGCAAACTATGCATCGACAATACAGGCAAGACTGCTAATTTTTCACAGAGCGCATCATAGATGATTTGCGTACCACGCAACTTACCTTCGACCGTATAACCTGCAATATGCGGAGTAGCGATAGCCAGTTTGGACAATAAACTCTCAGAAATCTCTGGTTCAAATTCAAACACATCGAGCACTACTTGGCGATCTGTGCGCTCAATATCTGCTTCTAAATCACGCGCATTAATGACTGGTCCGCGCGCACTGTTAATCAGCAAAGTATGCGCAGGCATCACTGCCAGCGTAGTTGCGTCAATCAGATGCTTTGTTGGATAATCACCGCCACTAGGGTTTGTACTATCTTTTTTATCGGTTAAAGGCACATGTAAGCTCACTACATCGCTTTGGCTAAGCACTTGCTCAAGGCTGGCATTATTCGTATTCGATGTAGGCAGTAATGGATCATAGCCTAGTACCTGCCAGCCTAAATCAATGGCATACTGAGCGAGCGTACTACCAATATTACCAAGTCCGATGATGCCCAATATTAATGGCTTCGTGGGTTGCTGCCAATAGTGCGGACGCAACGTCAAAATCGCCGTCAATACATACTGCGCAACAGAATGTTTACTACATCCAGCCGCATTGGCGAAAGTGATATTTCGCGCCGCCAAATAGTCTTGATCGACATGATCGGTACCGATAGTCGCTGAACCGACAAATTTTACGCTGTTATTATTGGCTAGCAGTGTCTCGCCTACTGGCGTCACCGAGCGTATCAACAGCACATCAGGCTGAACGTCTGCCAGTAATTGCGCATTGATATCACGTCCAGCGAGGGTGATTATATTGACCGTCTGCTCAGGCATCTGCCCAAGCATCGAAGCATTAAAAAACGCATCCAAGCTTGCGATATTGCTATCGGCTACGATAGTAATGCTGTCAATAGAGTTCGCTCTATTTTGCATAGCGTTTGCAGTATCCTTATTTGACATGACTATGTGCCTCTACGTGCCTCTACTCTGATTCATTGACTGGTGGCAACGTTTGGTTGTCAGACAATACCAAATCCTGCGGGGCAAATATCTCATTTTTATGCTGCGATATCCATTCTCGCCATACCGCCAATCCGATGGCTAGCACCACAGGACCGATAAACAAACCAACAAAGCCAAAAGCCGTTAGACCACCTAATACACCAATAAAAATAATAATAAAAGGGATTTTGGTCGCGCCACTAATCACAATAGGACGGATGAGATTGTCAACCCAGCTGATAACCAAAGTTCCCCATAGTGCCAAGCCAATCCCTTCTACAGTATGACCTTGGCTTAACAACCAAATGGATACACCGCCCCAGACAAATGGCGTGCCAAACGGAATCAGGGCGATAATAAAGGTTATGATAGTGAGTAAGATAGGACTTGGTGCACCAGCGAAGTAGTAACCCACACCTGCGAGCAGTGCTTGTGCCAATGCCGTCAAACCAATACCATAAACCACCGCACGCGTGGTCGTACCCACAGAATCAATATAGCCATCGATGCGATTGCCAATGATATTACGCAGTGCTTGGCGAATTTGACGCACCAAACTGGTACCATCACGATAAAAGAAAAATAACGTCATCAGCGCCATACCTAACTTGGCAAGACCGCTAAACACCACATCAAATGCTACTTTGCCATAATATAAATGTGACTGCACCCAAATACGAAACGCCTCTAACGTCCCTTCTGGGTTTTTATTGATTCTCCACAGCACATCTTTCACTTGCTGACCGATGATAGGCATATCTTTGATAGAATCAGGCACATCTAGATAGCCCACTTTTATACGATAAATCAAGTTACTGATTAGGCTCAAGGCTTCTTGCTGTAGAATAAAAACACCGATAACCAGTGGCACACCTATTATTAAGGAGATACTCACCGTCATAATAGCAGCGCTAAAATTAGGACTCAGCTTTACTTTTTCGTAAAAAAAGTTATAAATAGGAAAGGTAACATACGCTAAAATCGCCGCCCATAATGCGGGTACAATAAAAAACTGTACCACTTGAAAACACAGTACGAACAGCACCACCAACAGAGTAATAGCCAATAAGCGCTGAATAATAAATTCTTTTGTCCAATTTTCAATCATAGCGTATAAACCAAGAGCAGACAGCAAAGATCTATCGCGACCTTGCTGGCAAGTTTATAAATGTGTGATGAATATCAACTCACAGACGGTGCCCATAAAAAGACCCTGTCCATTAGCGGTATTCATTAGCGAGGGGTGTAAACAATCAGTGCCAGTAAACCTGCTTTGAGAGCATCAAATCGTAGCATACCGTAACATACTTACGGACGATAGTTTTGACTAACGCAAGATAAATATCAAGCGATTATCACGGCTTATTATGCCGTAAAATACGACAATGATATAACGATATGTTGTAATCTTTACTTACAACTTTCTCTGCATAAGCTTACTAGATGATGACATTAATAGATAGAAGTTGACACATAGATTTAACATGTAAAAACAAGGCACTAAAAGGATATTTTACATTCATACTGTAAACTGACTTATTGAAAGGTAATTCACTGGCGCGTTCTATTTGCAACGATAATTGATGCTATACTAAAGCAATTATTTTAAGCTTTTTAATAGCATTAAATTCGTTTGTTCTTATTTATCTGGATCATTCTATATATATAACATTTTTCAGACGATGCGCTACAGCCCTCTTTTATCGTCCTTCTATAGACTATCATAAGATCAAACCTGTAGAGAGGCGTTACAACGTTGGATACTGTGCGTAAGCAAGCTCATCATCTCGGTTCACTATTAGAATTCGATATGACAGAGTGCTATTTTGAGTGAATTTCGGACCTACTTTGATTTTATTTTAAATCAACAACGACCCAACAAATTTTAAACCATATATCGATAGGAACAATAACAATGTCAAAAGACAATGATAATCCCAATATAACTCCCTCAACTGAGGCCAGTAAGACCAATAAAACCCAAGAAACCGTTACTTTTGCGTTGGCTCAGTCGCATTTTTTGGTTGGTGATATCACTGCCAATGCTGAAAAAATGCGTGCACTCGCATTGCAAGCTCGCGAGCAAGGTGCGGATGTCATTATTTTCCCAGAACTTGCTTTATTAGGTTACCCACCGCAAGATTTATTACTACGCCCAAGCTTATCTGGTCGCATCAAAAGCGCCTTGTCTACTTTAAGTGATATCGATGACATCGTGATGATTGTCGGTTATCCACATGTCGACCATCATGGTACTTTCAACTCTGCTGCTATCTTGCATAACGGTCATCAAAAAGGCTTTTATCATAAGCAAATCTTGCCAAATTATGGCGTATTTGATGAGCGTCGTTATTTTGATAAAGGTCGTAACCAAGTTTTATTTGACTATAAAGGCATCACAATCGGTCTGCTTATCTGTGAGGATTTGTGGGAAAAAGGCCCTATTGCCGAGCTTAAAAAGCAAGGTGCTGATCTGATTATTAGCTTGAACGCCTCACCTTTTGAGATCGAAAAACAAGACAATCGTAAAACGATGCTGGCCAAGCGTAGCCGTGAGAATAATTTGCCTATCGTATATGTCAACGCCGTTGGCGGTCAAGACGACTTGGTGTTTGACGGTGGTTCTATGGCGGTGCAAGCTGATGGTAGCGTTGCCCACGAAGCACCACGTTTTATGAATCAGTTGCTTCTTGCTACTTTAGACGTCAAAACTGCCAAGTTTAATAGTCAAACTAAAGCGCCATTAACACTGAGCCGTGAGTCAGAGATGTATCAAGCACTGGTCGTTGGCCTGCGCGATTATGTCAACCATTCAGGATTCACTGGTATTATCCTTGGTCTATCAGGTGGTATTGATTCTGCCTTAACGCTATGTATCGCTGTTGATGCTTTGGGTGCTGACAAGGTATATGCGGTAATGATGCCTTATGAATATACTTCTCAGATTAGTCTAGAAGATGCTCAAGCACAGGCTCGCCGCTTAAATGTTTCTTATACGGTTTGTCCTATTTTTGATGCGGTTGAAGGCATCCGTCATACCTTAGCGCCACTATTTAACAAATCGCCAGCAGACACCACTGAAGAAAATATCCAAGCGCGGGCGCGCGGTGTGGTACTGATGGCGCTGTCCAATAAGTTTGGGCACTTGGTCATCACCACTGGTAATAAGTCTGAGTTAGCAGTCGGCTATTCAACATTATATGGTGATATGGCAGGCGGCTTTGATGTGCTAAAAGACGTTTATAAGTCACAGGTTTATAAATTGGCCAGTTATCGCAACCGCTTGGAAGACACCCCTGTCATCCCTGAGCGCGTCATCACTCGCCCGCCATCTGCTGAATTACGCCCAGACCAAAAAGACCAAGACAGCTTGCCTGACTATGATGTATTAGATGGCATCTTAATGTCATACATCGATGAAGATATGGGCTATCAAGACATCATTAATAAAGGATTTGACGCTGAACTGGTCGCAAAAGTCATCCAGATGGTAGACAATAGCGAATATAAGCGTTTACAAGCGCCAATCGGTACCAAAATTAGCCATAAAGCCTTTGGACGTGAACGCCGTTATCCATTAGTGAATAAATGGTCAGTAAAAGGCTAAATTAGATTAGCCATTGTTGCTTGCCCTACTTTTATTATGTAGAACGCGAGCAACATGGCTAATTCAATATTTTTATAAAAAATCAAGTTTATTATAATTAGCTGGGTGCTTACCCAGCTTTTTTAGTTTCTATAAACCTATTTTCAATGCCAAGCTGTTATAAACAACACTTTCTTTTTTGTACTTCTAACCCATTCATTCTTTAACTTCAATTATTTTAATCCCTATATTTTTTTACCGAGTATGTCATGAGTTTGCTAACCGCTAGTATCTTTCTTCTTTTATTGCTTGCCCTAAGTGCCTTTGTATCTGCAGCCGAAATTGCCATCGCTGCTGGTCGCAAAATTAAGCTACAAATCATGGCAAAAGAAGGGGATGTCCGCGCATTTGACGTCCTTAAAATGCAAGAGCACCCTGGCAGTTTTATTACTGTCGTACAAGTGGTTTTGAATGCCGTCGCTATCTCGGCTGGTGCGGTAGGTGAGTCAGCTATTAGCCCTTATCTAGAGCTTTTGGTGAAGAATGAAGCAGTGTCATCTGTCATATCATTTGTGCTGATCACCAGTTTGTTTTCTCTACTCGCTGATTTAATGCCCAGACGATTGGCGATGTCAAACACTGAAGCTATCGCTGTACGTCTCGTACGACCAATGATGCTATTGATTTTTATATTCAAACCCGTGATTTGGATATTTGATGGTGCAGCAAATGTCATCTTTGAATTACTGGGTATTTCAACCATACGGCAAGACGATATGACGCCAGAAGATATTTATGCTGTCATGGATGCTGGTGCTGAAGCTGGTGTGCTCAAAAAACAAGAACATCATCTGATAGAAAATATCTTTGACATGCAAGAGCGCACCGTAACGTCGGTGATGAATCCACGTGAAAATATTGTTTATTTTGATACCAAAACGAGCACTGAAAAAGTCGTTGAAGTGATGATTGAACAACCACATAACAAGTTTTTGGTCTGTCAGGAAGATGATCTAGAGCACATTATTGGTTATGTAGAGTCGCGCAGCTTTTTGGCATTGGTTCTTAACCAGCAAGAGGTCAGCTTAACTGACAAAGCCCTACTAAAACCTGCACTCTTCGTTCCTGACACCTTGTCCTTGTTTGAAGTATTAGAGATGTTTAAATCTACAGGCGCTGACTTTGCCGTCATTGTGAATGAATATGGATTGGTAGTGGGTGTCATCACGCTTAAGGATGTGATGAGTATCGTCATGGGCGAGCTTGTCACCTTGGAGGAGCAGCCCATTGTTCAACGTACTGACAACTCGTGGCTAATCGATGGCATGACTCCTATCGAAGACGTCGTACGCGCTTTAGATATCGTTGATCTGCCACGCAGTCAGAACTATGAAACCATTAGTGGCTTTATGATGTACATGCTACGCAAGATTCCAAAGAAAACCGATACTATCGAATATGCCAATTATCGATTTGAAATTATCGCAACGGACAATCTCAAAATCACTCAGATGCTAGTGACCAGAATGGATGAGACTGTCTGATAAATAAAAATTTAAGCTCGTGCGCCAAATATGGCGCTACCAACGCGCACCATTGTCGAACCACTGGCTATCGCCTCTGTCATATCACCGCTCATGCCCATGCTCAGTGTATCCCAAGCATTTAGCTCTGCATGAGCCTCTTTAATCTCATCAAATAACTGCTTGGTACGGGTAAAAGCGTCCGTACCTCCCTTAGCAGGAATAATCATCAAACCACGCAGCTGTAACCTGTCATACCCCTTGATAGCAGTTATCAAATCAGGTAGCTGTGCTGGCAGGCAGCCTGATTTGCTTTCTTCGTTATCGATATTCAACTGAATCAATACATTCAGTGGGGGTAGCTCAGCTGGGCGCTGGTCGTTTAGGCGTTGAGCAATAATGTCACGCTCAACCGTTTGTACCCAATCGAAATGCTCAGCAATATCGCGGGTCTTATTGCGCTGGATACTACCAATATAATGCCAAATAATGCCTTTAGTTTCTGGCTGTCGTTTTAGCGTATCGATTTTTTCGATGGCTTCTTGCAAATAATTTTCACCAAAGTGCTGCTGTCCTTGCTGAGCCAAAGTAGCAATCATATCAGCTGGCTTAGTCTTGGAAACTGCCAGCAACGTCACACTATCTGCTTGTCGTGCCGCATGCTCACACGCTTGAATCATTTGCTTGCTCACTTGCTGCCAGCTCGCAATAAGATTTTGGCTATCAATGTTATTTTCTATTTCTTTCATATATTACTCACGAGAATAATTTAATCCATTTTTTAATCAGTCACTTTTAATGACTTATATTTTTAATGACTTATATAATGAACTTTTATTAATTATGGTTAAACTTTTTATAAATGTCTTTCAATATAAAAAACTCAATAAGCATCAATCTATAAATCGACACTCATAATGACTAATTTTACATTTTATTGGTGTAGTAGATGGTTAATTGTCGGTAGTCTTGTTATTATATTGTTACATGGTTTAACATATGCTACTGAATATAATAGTAATGGTAAAGACCATCACTACTCCTTTATTAACGTGACCGACTTTAATCAGATCGTTTATCGATTGATAATCACTCCCCTTTTTTGCTCTTTTGTCCTACCCTTATTGATTGATAGGAATATCCGATTATGGCTGAAAAAAACAATTTAAGCATCGAAGACTTGCTGCGCTTTACGGTTAAGCATAAAGCATCAGATTTACATATTTCAGCCGGTATGCCAGCAATGATACGTGTTGATGGTGAAATGACCCGTATTAATATGCCAGAGATGACTCATCAGGTTGTGCATCAGCTTATTTATGACATCATGAACGATAAGCAGCGCGCTGACTTTGAAGAATTTTATGAGACGGATTTCTCTTTTGAGATTCCTAATCTAGCACGTTTTCGGGTAAACGCATTCAATCAAAACCGTGGGGCGGGCGCTGTCTTTCGTACCATTCCGTCCAAAGTCTTAACGATGGAAGACCTCGGTATGGGTGATGTATTCAAGCGCGTGTCAGACTTTAAACGTGGTGTGGTTTTGGTCACAGGTCCGACAGGTTCTGGTAAGTCCACAACGCTGGCTGCCATGATTGACTATATCAACGAGAGCCGTAAAGAGCATATCTTGACCATTGAAGATCCGATCGAATTTGTCCACGATTCCAAAAAGAGCTTGATTAACCAGCGTGAAGTTCACCGTGATACCTTAGGTTTCGAGCCTGCGCTACGCTCGGCCCTACGTGAGGATCCCGATGTTATTTTGGTTGGTGAGCTACGTGACCTTGAGACTATCCGCCTCGCATTGACCGCCGCAGAAACCGGTCACTTAGTTTTTGGCACTTTGCATACCAGCTCAGCCGCTAAGACGATTGACCGTGTCATTGATGTATTCCCCGCAGCAGAAAAAGACATGATTCGGGCGATGCTATCAGAGTCACTACAAGCCGTTATTTCACAAACGCTTTTGCGTCGTCAAGCAGGCGGACGTGTAGCAGCACATGAAATCATGCTCGGCACACCCGCTATCCGTAACTTGATACGTGAGAATAAAATCGCTCAAATGTACTCTGCCATCCAAACAGGTGCAGGTGAAGGTATGATTACGCTGGATCAAACGCTCAAAAATCTAGTAGCGAAAGGCACCATTAGTAAAGACGTAGCCCGTCCTTATGCCAAACAGCCTGAGGCATTCTTGTAATATTATTAATCGTGCGTTACTGGCTTATAATGATTGACGATTGATATGTGAGTCAATAATACAAGCATTCATAAGCCATGATATGCCTTACTTTTATTGCTACTGGCGATTTTTAAAACATGATTTTAAATACTTTTTTAATCGATTTACATCGAATGCAGGTACGATATGGACATTGATAAACTATTGCAGTTAATGATCAATAAAAATGGCTCGGACCTTTTTATTACCGCTGATGTAGCGCCTTCCATGAAAGTGAATGGCAAAATTCTGCCTGTCGGTAAAACGCCTTTAACCGCTGAGCAAACCATGCGATTGGTCAAAGGCGTCATGACACCAAACCAGCAAAAAGAGTTTGAAGAGACCAACGAGTGCCAATTTGCCATTGCTGATGAAGCACAGCAAGCACGTTTTCGGGTCAGTGCCTTTATACAGCGTGATATGGCAGGGATGATTTTACGGAAAATTGAGAATAAAATTCCGACTGTCGAAGAGCTGCGTTTGCCACCATCGTTAAAAGAGCTGGCAATGAAAAAACGCGGTATCATTTTACTTGTGGGTGCAACGGGTACAGGTAAATCAACGACCCTTGCTTCTATGATCGGACACCGTAATCAAAACTCGCATGGTCACATCATTACCATCGAAGATCCTATCGAGTTTGTCCACAAACATCGTGGTTGTATTATTACCCAGCGTGAAGTTGGTATCGATACCCACTCATTTGAAGCAGGACTAAAAAACACGTTACGCCAAGCACCTGATGTTATTTTGATTGGTGAGATTCGTAACCGTGAAGTCATGAGCTACGCGATCCAATACGCTGAAACTGGGCATTTGGTGTTTGCCACCTTACACGCCAACAACGCCAACCAAGCGATTGACCGTATCATTCACTTTTTTGAAACCAGTCGCCACAATCAGTTATTTATGGATTTGTCGCTCAACTTGCAAGCCATTATTGCGCAGCAGCTCATCCCAACTCCTGATGGTAAAGGACGCCGTGCGGCTATTGAGATTTTATTGAACTCACAGCTGATTAGTGACTATATCCGTAAAGGCGAGGTTCATGAAATCAAAGATGTCATGACACGATCGCGGGATAGCGGCATGCAAACCTTTGATCAGGCTCTTTTTGACTTATATGAGCAAGGAGAAATCACCTATAAAGAAGCGATTCTTCATGCTGACTCTCCTAATGATTTGCGCCTAAAAATCAAACTCAGCAGTAAAAATGGCACCGCCAATCTGGATGAAGGTGCGGATAACTTATCATTAGATATCAGTTAAGCATGGCTTTTGAGCATTGTTATTCGTTTTTGTCATAAAAACTTATAAGAAAGCCCTCATATTATTATGAGGGCTTTCTTATTTTATACATGGTGATAACGCACTAAAAACGATATCAAAGGTAGATCATGCTCACCAATTAAAAAATTACTTGATGCTATCCCGACACTCTTGGTCATTACAAATACCGTATAGCACCAATGAATGACCTGATAACTTAAATCCGTGCTTTTCTGCGACTTTAAGCTGCTCTTCTTCGATGACTTCGTTATGAAATTCTATAATCTTGCCACAAACGTCACAAACCAAATGGTCATGATGGCCTTCTTGGGTAATCTCAAACACCGATAAATTATTTTCGAAGTTATGACGCTCGACGATACCAGCTTGCTCAAATTGCGTCAGCACTCGGTAGACAGTCGCTAAACCCACATCCTCACCTTGCTCTATCAGTGCTTTATAAACCTCCTCAGCACTCATATGATGCAACTCTGCACTCTCCAGTAGCTCTAAAATCTTGATGCGAGGTAACGTGACTTTTAATCCCGCTTTACGTAAATCTTGATTGGTAAAAGAAGCCATAATATCCCTTCTGACTGTGACAGTCTTAGCAAATAAAGAACCAAAAATATGAGATAAATAATCGTTAATGATTATTTTTTTATAGTATATGAAACATTTTAATAACAGCAGACTGGCTGATTTGACCTCATGTCCAAGCCTGTTATTTTCTATAATAATCCTAACGCAAGTCTATGAATTTAAAATATAAATAATAAAATGACTCAGGTAGCATTTGGTAAATAATGTCGTAAGTGGTAGGAAATTGCAAGTAAATGACGTATCATTTGTCCAAGATTGTCAGCCAGACTCGCATTAACAACCTCTGGCTGCGCCTAATTCATTTCTTATGAGTCATCTTACCATGATAAAGACATTAACTTTTCGTCCGTTAAGCCCTGCAAGCGTATTACGCAAGATTGTCATAACCAGTATTCTTAGCGCTACTGTCGCTATGTCTGGCTGCTCATTATTGAGTGTTTATAAGATTGATTTGCCACAAGGCACTGCCATCACTCAAGCGCAAGCGCAAAAACTGCAAGTGGGTATGAATCAAAACCAAGTCCTTTATATCCTTGGTAGCCCAGCTATTAGAGACACCTTAGAACCTAAGCGTTGGGATTATATTTACGATTACAAAGCAGGGACAGAAGGTAGCCGCAAGGGTATTGCTGATGTCAAAAATGCCAGTCAGCACTTAATTATCTATTTTGATAATAATGGTTTGGTCAATCGTATTGAAGGTATCGAAAGCCTACCTGCCTCATAATCAAGAACGGCAACTGGCTTTGATGATAGATGGCGCAACATCGCTTAAACTCGAGATTTATTTTTGCGCTGAGACATGGGATCAGCGCTTAAGCTGCGATATACTTCAATACGATCAAAAGGCTGCAAGCGATAGCTGAGCGGCTGTTTTTGTGCATAGATACCCACATGCCAACGCTTCGCCGTTGGCGTGGTAATATCTGCCACTTGCTCACACCAACGTGCTAACGCTGGAAATTTCACCAACCATCCTGCCTTCCTCAATGCCTCATACAAACTTGTTTCATCATTAACTTGTAGGGTTAAATAATGCTGACATTTTGCATCTTCAGCGTATGCCAAATAAACAGTCATTAGCATGGTCTGCTCAGATGACGGCGCACAATTATTATCAGATTGAACGCCATTAGCAGTTAACTCAACCACTGCATCACCCAACCTATCAATGCCAATAACAGTGCTAGTGGCACAATCAAACGAATCGCTATTCGCCATAAATTATAAAACGCTTCATTGCCAAAATTTAATGACTTACGCAGATGACTAATTTTCATCTGCCAACCCGCAAAGATAGACAGCAATAATACCGCTATGCTGCTAATAATCACTAAAAGTCCGACCAGCCAAACAGTTGGTATGATAACGACTAACAAAAGCGCCAAAACAAAGGTTAATCCCAAACTGACCAGTAGCCCAAACTTGTGCGCTAATTGCTGGGTACTATAATACAGCAAATAGCTGGCGACAAATAACACCCCTATCCAATACGATAGCTGTCCAATCGGTGGCAATGCCATGCCACTAATAGATAACGCCACAACCCCAACGATCAATTGCAATATCCAAATCGGGAGTACCAATTTGGTTGCCCGATACTCACTCGTCGCACGGCTGCGAGCAGGTTTTTGTGCATTGATATTGTCCGTGTCTACCGCTGTTGCCACTTGGTTGGTTACCAAGTTTTGACCAAACCAGTATAAGCCTGTGCCTGCACCCACACTAACCAACGCTAACGCGACTGCACGCGCCCATTCATTTAAACTGATATCAGTCATCGCAAAGTCAATATTGGGTAGGCCATTTGCCACGCCCAGCAACAAACCTATCACCATTAATCCCAGGCCAATCGGTAACGGTGCAACGCCTAATAAACTGAGTAACACAGCAATGACCATCAGGCCAGCAGCGATCGCAAAATCTGGTATAGCAGGAGCGCTATTAAGCTCCGTCAATGCCGCCAAAATACCTGTGCTCGCGCCTGAGATCACTAACGCCGCAATCATAATAGAGACCAGCGCGGCGAGCCACCCAAAACTACGCCATATTGGGCTGGCATCTGCTTCGCGAGTAAGCTTTTGCATCCCTGCTAATGGCGCCTCGACACTACGATAGGCTAAAGCAATTTCCGCATAAACGACGGGCAAGGATACCAATACCATAGCCAATAGCCAGAGTAACCAAAAGTCAATCTCACCAATGGATGTTGGTGCAAACCAACGAAACAGCAGTAGCGGTAGCAGTGCCGCGATAAAATAAGAAGCATAACGGATCATCATAATCTAAATCCAAACGATCTGATACCTTTCACAAAAATGAGAATAGCTGGGAAAAAGAGGGTCAGTACTACGCATTGTAGACGAAACAAGTTTGACACCGCCAATCATACTCTGTGGGTTTGGTATAAAGTGAATAACGATAATTTATCATGATACAGAGCAACGATAGGCCTCTGTAAGCAGTTTTATTTTATATAGTCGATTCAATTTAAAAGAAGCACAAGGTAACCAGAAGCAAATATATATATTCAAAACTTCAAGCGAGGTTAATGCAGCAACTCTTTTATAATGGAATGACTATAAGGTCTCTATAATATAAGGGATGAACAGTTATAAAAAAACCCCGAAATCGGGGTTTAATAATGAAACAATGGCGAATATATGGTCAAGTGCTTATCAATTTCAGTGAGGCAACGTGCATTAGGCACTAGTAGCTGATATCAATCAATTAGTGAACAGCACTGATATAATCTGACAAGATACGAATATCACGATCCGATAGTTTCGATGCGACTGTCTGCATCATGCCCATATCGCCTTCTTTCGCAGCATCATTGACACGTTTTTGCTCATCACTATCAACATCATCAACACGGCCAGCCGCACGGAAGAGTTTTAGCTGAGTTGCGATGTACTGTGCATGCTGACCACCTAAGCGTGGAAATGCCGCCCAAGTATTACCAGCAGCATCTGGACCATGACAGCCTGCACAACCGATGACACCGCGTGACTTATCACCACCTAAGAATAGCTTAGTGGCTTCTTGATTGGTCGCAGGATTACCAAATCCAACACCCCAAGGCGCTTGGCTAGCATAATAACCAGCCACGTTGGCTAAATCTTGCTGCGATAAATTTGCAACTTGTGATTGCATAATACCGTTCTTGCGATAACCTGCTTTAAAGTTGACCAACTGTTTGTAAAGGTATTTTACGTTTTGGCCACCCAAGTTGGGCTGCGCAGGGACAACACTCACACCATCAACACCATGACAAGCAGCACAAACCGTTTCTGCAATTTGCTTACCGGCATTGACGTCGTACTCAGGAACAATAATAGCAGCTTGTACGCTGAAACTTGCAACGCATAAGCTGGCAGCAGCGATTAACTTTTTCATTGATACAAATCCTACTAGCTCGGCGTAAGCATTATTTAGAGTGATTGCACTGATAAGATACCTCATATAAACTACCCTACTATTGGTTAGGTAGGTATATGTTTTAAGGTCTTGGCCACAAGCAGTCTGAAAGTACTTACTAACATCAGGGTTTATTTTCGATTATTATAGCAAGACTTTGTAGCATTTGCCTACTTAATCGTCACATCCATCAGTTTTTCTAACACATAGACAAGTATGCCAACAAAAAACAAAAAGCGCTTACAGGCTAAAAAACCCAGCGCTTTTTTATGTTGTTTTATAGTGTGTCGTATTGTGTTGCTTTATCGGTCAGCGTCTCACTTACTCATGTACTCAATCAACTTACGATAATCATCATCGCTACAACTGTTACAAAGACCACCAGCAGGCATCTGCGTCATACCACTTTTAACAGAATTAATAAGTGTCGGCATGCTTTTTTGTTTGATAAGCTGTTGCCATTTGGCACTATCACCTTTTTTGATGGCGTTCAGCGCCCCACTATCGTGACAGGCAGCACATGAGTTATCATAGGTGGCTGCAATATCAGCAGCATTAGCGCTAGTCATGATGGCACTACTGAGCAGTAATGCCGCTCCGCTACCTACTAAAACTCGGTAGGTCTGGCTAAAAAGTGCATTGATTGAAACCATAGAACACCTCCTTTTGATGCTTCTCTCGTTTAATCAATCTTGCTATTAAACGTCGTTCGTTCAGTATATCTTATTAAACATTGTAACAATGTATGTCGTATAAATATAGATAAATATAGTTTGGCTTTGGTAACGCATGAATAAAAGCGGCAACTTGCTCTAATGAGCGCTTATTTTAATGGTATTCTGTCATTTATGTGATGCTAATCATAGTTATTTCAATAAGTAAGATAAGTAATAGTATAGAATAGTCGATAACTTGAAATGACTGTGTTTATGACCAATAAACATTGAAAGTTATGATGAATAACTTCGTAACGATTTTTTGTCTAATGCACTGTCTTCTCGACAACCAGTTGATTAAAATTTTATAACCGTATCCAATTTCTTAAAGATTAATGAGCCATTTATGAGTACCCCGTTTACTGATGTCGCCGCCGAACATGCATTGTTCAACACTAAATCTCGTCAAAAAATTCAGCAAACTGAGTTTATGATGTCAGCGCCTACTTTTCGTCTCTGCCCACCCGATATGGGCTTAGAAGTTGCCTTTGCAGGACGCTCAAACGCAGGTAAATCCTCTGCTATTAATGCCTTAACCAATCAGCGCCAACTAGCACGCTCATCTAAAACGCCTGGTCGTACGCAGATGATTAACTTTTTTAGTATTGGTGATGCTGATAGACGTTTGGTGGATTTGCCAGGTTATGGCTACGCAGCGGTACCGCTTGAGATGAAAAAAGAATGGCAGGTTGAGCTAGAAGAATACTTGGTGGCGCGCTCAAGCCTTGCAGGTTTGGTGCTCATGACTGATATTCGTCATCCATTGAAGTTCTTTGACGAGCAAATGCTACGTTGGGCAAATGATGGTGAACTGCCAGTACATATCTTGCTAACCAAAGCTGATAAATTGAAATATGGCGCATCTAAAAATGCGTTACTTAATACTCGTAAAAGACTAAAAGAACTGGGATTGAACTGTAGCATTCAGCTATTTTCAGCACTAAGAAAAGAAGGTCTTGATGAGCTGGCTGGTGTCATGGGCAACTGGTATGAATATCAGCTCGATGCAGACAAAATCATTGAATCCTCTTTTGCGTTACTAGAAGGCGCTGAGTTGGAAGAAGCGATTGAAAAAGACAATATCGAAAAAGGCGCGATTGAAAAGGACAGTGCTCAAAAGGATAGCACTCAAAAATAAAGCCAATAAATATCATCGTCTCCAAGTAAAAAGGGTTTATCATTATTATCGATAAGCCCTTTTTTTATTATCATTTTTAGCATCTAAAAAGATTTTTATTTAAGCACCTTTATTTAAGCACCTTTATTTAAGCACTTTTATTTAAGTGCTTTTATTTAAGCACATAGTAGCTCAGCCAACGCTTGTGGCGTGTCAACCTGATACGTGGGTTGCTGTGCGGCGAGCTCTGCAGGTGATGCTGTACCATAATTCACCGCAATACTGTTCATGCCCAGTCTCGTTGCCATTTGGATATCGTAGATACTGTCACCGATGAAAACAGCATCGGCGATTTGCTGCTGCGTATAATCCAAAATATCGGTCAACATCTGCGGGTCAGATTTTGAGCCTGCCTCATCGGCACAGCGGGTCATCACAAAATAATGGTGGCTCTCTGAAGCATCTAATACGCGGTCTAAGCCCTTTCGCTTTTTACCAGTTGCAACCGCGAGGCTTTTACCTTGGGCTTGTAGGGTCTGCAACATCCCTTCTATCGGCGCAAAAAGCGGCGTACTGTGGCTGTTGGCAATATAGTGGTCTGCGTAGCTTTGCTGAATCACAAGCTTTTGCGTGTCATTGGCTTGCGGATACAAAACCTCAATGCCATTCATTAAGCTCAGCCCAATGATGTCTTGTACTGCTTTATCGGTCGTCTGAAAACCATGCGCCTTTCCTGCCACATGCATTGACTCAACGATTAATCCAATGGAATCCATCAGCGTCCCATCCCAATCAAAAATAATCAGCGTCTTATCCGCTAAACGATGACTGGCTGATAACTGAGTTCCTTTGGAAGCGCTAGAGATACTAGCGACAGATTGATTGCTCATAAATAGACCTTAACGAATATCAATAATAAATGGTAGATACGAAAACGTCACGGCGACTTATTAAGAAAAATAAGTGTTCGTGACGTTTAAAGTTAATGCTTAAAAATTTTATTTGGCGACTTATTCAGGTAATTTAACTTGCTCTGGCAACCAATCTGCCATGTCATCTGGTAGCGGTGCGGTAATAGTTTCATAGCCTGGAATGTCTAAACGCCACGCATGCAGACACAGGCGATGGACGCCTGATTTATCATGCACATTATATTTATCATCACCCAAGATAGCGTGACCAATATGAGCCAAATGCACACGGATTTGATGAGTGCGACCGGTCAGTGGTTTGGCTTCAATTAAACTAACTGGCTGATCAGCAATCATAAAACGACCATGAACGACGATATCCGTCTGGCTGTCTTTAGATTGCGGATCTTGCGCATCTACTTTGACGCGGCGTTCACCACTAGCAACTGTATAGCGTAGCAATGAGGCATCAATGCGTTGCTCATTTAATGCTGGCTGACCTTTGGCGATACATAAGTAATGCTTTTGGATGGTTTTATCGACGAGATGCTGTTGCAACGCTTTTAGCGCTGAGCGTTTTTTAGAAATCATCAATAGACCTGAAGTGTCTTTATCAATGCGATGTATCAGCTCTAGGTATTTTTTACCTGTCACTTCACGCATGGCTTCGATAACACCAAAGTCCAAACCACTACCACCATGAACGGCGATGCCAGAAGGCTTATTCAGTACTAGCATTCCTTCGTCTTCATACACTACGCGCGCTAACAAGCTTTTAGCAAACTCGGCACTGATGATTGGTTTTTCGCGGGTAGCAAGTACCACTGGCGCGATACGTACCACGTCTTCACGCTGTACTCTATCATGCGCTTTGCAGCGTTTATTATTGACCCGAATCTCATCTGAGCGAATCATTTTATAGATATGCGGTTTTGGCAAACCTTTTAAACGGTTCAGTAAGAAATTATCCAAGCGCTGATCGTGTTGATGGCGGGTTACTTCAAGATAATTTACCTTACCAAAGTTGCTGATTTCATCATCAGCGCTTTGCGGGCGTGTTTTACTATTAAAAATAGCAGGGGCTTCATGGGTAGGTGCGTCGTCAGTCATTTTTGGCTTCGTCATTTTTAGTTAGGTATTTACAGAAAGATTTGCTATAGTTTAGCATGTTGAGCGACAATTAAGCAGAGACTGCAGCAATAATCATTGTTGTTGTTCTAAATAGCGCATTACCATTTTTACGAACTTTTAGTGAAAAGGTATTGGCGGTATGCCCTGCCAACATTGTATGTTTAATCGAATTTTAGGGCGCAGTATCTGTTTAGAAATATCACTTGTAGATATTTATAGATATGTCCCCATAAATTGTAAAATGAAAGTATCGTACTGACTTTACTCAGTACCATAGAATAAATAGTGACACTAAATACCTTTGTGTTCATAAATTCAGCGTTGATAAGTTTGGCTAAGCGCCTGTTTATTGACCGATAATGACACTACATTGACTCACAACCTGCATGACAACGACTTTATTTGATAATTATTCATGATTTAATGACTGGTTATCTGGCGGTCCTTTACGCAAGTGTAGTTGAGCAAGTATGGGTTGTTTAGCATTAGGATCGAGAAGTATATCGATAGCTGCCTACGTATTGGTGGTCAAACAGATAACGATAAAAAAGATATGAATACAGCACCACACCGATAGTTTGGTCATTTATTCTGTTTGCCAAGTACGCCCCGCTGATCACCGGAGCCGCGACACCTAACCGTAAAACACCCAAGATATTATTGACGTTATACCAGAAAGAACGATAAATAAAGAGTGACCAATTGCTTTACCTAAACAAATAATTGCTGAATATCACCATTTCATATAATGGTATTTATAACAGCGATATTATTGCTAGACTTTGATGGATGGATTGCAGCAGCATAACGCCTTTTGAATATCAGTATATTGAATCTCGTCACTGCCCGTCGCCTGCTCTTACAAAGTAAGCTGGCATGACTACCAATAAAGCTTGCTGATAGTAAAACTGAATCGCATGCTGACGCATTAATATTTGTACCAAACCTATCAATAATAGGATATAAATAGATAGCCTTACACCCTATAAATTTTATATTTACGTTAGTTTTGCTAACACACTTTAGGTAAAAAACAAGCCATTGACAAAGCCCAAGTGCTTTATTAACCCATGATTTACGTTCTATCGTTGATTAACATCTGCCCATGCTAATTTAAATATTAGCCATACTTGCCATTGCGCTCTAAAGCCCGTCTCGTCGTTGTTATGCGTACTCATAGGATACAAATATGAAACGCATTTTGATCAACGCTACTCAAAACGAAGAAATTCGTGTCGCCTTATGTAAAGGCAATCATCTTTACGATTTCGATCTTGAAAACCGTACTCGTGAACAAAAAAAATCCAATATATATAAAGGTCATGTAACCCGTGTCGAGCCATCGCTTGAAGCGGTGTTTGTCGAATATGGCTCACAGCGCCAAGGTTTTTTACCAATTCGTGAAATCTCTGCTGAATATTTAAGCGGTAATCCACGTGACGAAAACATCAAAAAACTGATCAAAGAAGGCGATGAATTAATCGTCCAAGTCGAAAAAGAGGAGCGCGGTAACAAAGGCGCTGCCCTATCGACGTATGTCTCTTTAGCAGGTCGCTATTTGGTATTGATGCCAAATAACCCTCGTGGCGGCGGTATCTCACGTCAAATTTCAGGCAAACTTCGTGAAGACATGAAGCGTATGCTAAGCAATCTTGATTTACCAAAAGGTATGAGTGTCATTATTCGTACCGCGGGTATTGGTAAAACTCAAGAGGACTTACAGCACGATTTAAACCACTTGCTGAATATCTGGCAAGCCATTCAAGAACAAAACCAGAAATATCCGTCGCCGCGCTTGGTACATCAAGAAGCAGGTGTCGTAACCCGTGCTGTCCGTGATTACCTACGTGATGATATCGCTGAGATTTGGATTGATAACGAAAACGCTTATATCGAAGCCGCTGGCTTCATCGATGCGGTTATGCCAAAACAAGCAGAAAAGCTACGCAAATATACCGATTATGAGCCGATGTTTTCACGCTTTAATATCGAAAAGCAAATCGAAACCGCGTATCAACGTGAAGTGCGTCTGCCATCAGGTGGCTCAATCGTTATTGATCAAACGGAAGCACTAGTCTCTATTGATATCAACTCAGCCAAATCGACCAAAGGTTCAGACGTTGCCGAAACTGCGTATCATACTAACCTTGAAGCAGCCGATGAAATTGCCCGTCAGCTACGTTTGCGTGATATGGGTGGTTTGATTGTCATTGATTTTATTGATATGAATGACAATAAGCATCAAAAAGAAGTCGAAAAACGTCTGATCGATGCCACCAAATATGACCGTGCACGTGTGCAATTTGGTGATATTTCTAAGTTTGGTTTGATGGAGATGAGCCGTCAGCGTCTGCGTCCATCGCTAGAAGAATCAACCGGCTATATCTGCCCACGCTGCCATGGTAATGGCATGATTCGTGACTTGCGCTCATTGTCACTATCAATTATGCGTCAGATTGAACAAATCGCGCTAAAAGAACGTCAAGGCGAAGTACAAGCAGAAGTTCCAACAGATATCGCCGCCTTCTTATTAAACGAAAAACGTGATGCCTTAGTTTATCTTGAACAAGACAGTGGCACGCGTATCACGATTTTGCCACACGCGCATTTAGAGTCGCCTAACTTTAAACTACACTTTAACCGTGATGGCTTTGCGCCTTCAAGTTATGAGCGTATTACGGATACAGCCCAAGAACATAGCGATTTGGGTTATGAAGTTGACTGGCAAACGGCTGAAAAAGAGCGTCCAGAGCAACAGCCAACGCGCCAGCCACGTCAAATAGCGAGCAATGATACTGCTAGCCAATCAAACAAACCGACCAGTACAGCTGAGCATAGTAAACACAGCAACGAACATCGTAACAATAAAAATACGACCAACGTTTCATCGGCGCGCGCGCCACAAGCAAACAACAACCAGAGTGTGGCAGCCCCTGCACATGTTGCTCCAGTAGCAGCAACTACAGCTCCTGCACATGTTGAGACAGCAGCTCAGCCACAAGCAGTGGCGTGGTTATCAAACCTATTTGCGCAAGCACCACAAGCCTCAACGACGCCTAGCGTCAGTAGTCGTGATGCAGCACAAGCCATTGAAGCACTAGTAAATAATGGCGCACAAAGCTTAGGCTCATTTGGACAAGTGGATAGCAGTGCTCTGAGTAATCCATCAACGGGTGCATCGAACAATGTACCAGCAAATCAGCAGAACAGTCAGGAAAATAACGAACAACCATCCGACAACAATGTCAATCGTCAACAAGCGCGTCGTAGCTCAGACAGCGACACCGATGATGATAGCAGTAATGAAGATAGAAGAAGACGTAAGCCACGTAAATCTAGATCTTCTAAACCTCGTCAAAGAAAAGATCAGGCAGAAGAGTCGAGCAATGAAGTAAGCGGCGATACCGAGAACAACACCTCAAATAATGCGGCAAATAACGCTGATGACAAGCAGGCTGACAATCAAAACAAACGTCAGCAGGATACCAGACGCACGAATGAGCGCAACCGCAACAATCGTCAAGATAATAACCAGCAAAACAGCAGTCGTCAAGACAGTAGCCACCATGCAAACGAGCGCAATGATGATGCTGATAAAGACAGTAATACGGCAGATGAGCAAACTCGTGCGAAGCGTAAATCGCATAGTCAACGCGGCTCACGTGGCAAGTTAGAGCGTGGTGAGACATTAACAGCTGAAAACATTAAGCAACCCAATCAGCAAGCGACGACAGGTGCGAACAGCCGAAAAAATCACTCTAACACGCGTCGAAATCAAGATCCTAATGAAGTCGTGCTACAGGTCAATGAAGCACCTGTTGAGCTGAAATCACCAGAAGTCGTGCACTTGTCTCTAGATGACAGTAAGTCTACACAGACAAAACCTCAATCTACTGAAAAGCAAAAGTCAGTAAATGATGTTAATAAAGAAAGCAGTACAAAAGAAGCTAGTACACAGCAAAGTGATAATCAGCAGAGCAATGACAAAAAAACTGCTCCTGAAACAGCTGCTGTGAAGGGTAACGACGAAGGCACTGTAGCGACTCATGATGTTAATGTTGATGATGTTGATGATGTTAACGTTAGCACCACTGAGGACAAGGGACAAAATAATGCCCCGAAAACAGACAGTAACGCTACTGTCAAAAAACCTGCTATAGATGAGCAACCAACATCTAACAGCGCTACCAAAGACCAAGCTGACCATTCAAAATCTGTGGATACCGACGTGGACAGCGTAGCAATAACACCAAAGCAGCCAGAATCAGAATCCACAGAAAAAGCGAATAGTGACACTGTTGACGTTACTACCGACAGTGACGCCGATGTTAGCAATGCCAATGACAGTCATAGCGCAAGTGGTCATAGTACAAATGATAAGAACAACTCAGCACTGGCACTAACGCACGAAGCATTATTTGCCAAACGCTACGTGACTGCTGAGAAGTTTGGTCAGGCTAGTAATGATCCACGTGTGGTTCGTAGTCAGCAAGCGCAAGCAACTCAACAACCATCAGTAGCTGAGCCTGTAGTGGTAAGCCCATCGACTATTCGTGGCACCGTTGGTGATTTTGTTCGTAAAGCATTAGTAGATGCAGAAAGTCGTTTGAAAAATGACGGTGTCATCAGTTGCTTTATTGCTGCTATCGATGCACATACGCAGCAAGCAAAATCAGCCAACATTGGAACGAGCGTCACACCGACTGCTGATACTAACGTTGAGGACAGCAATTTCGACTTTAGCAACTATGGCTATCAGCCATTGGCGGCAGATTACCTGACGCGCTTTGAAACGATGACACAAGCGGTCAGTCAGTTTGCGGCAACGCAAGGTAAAACAGACGTCGAACCACGCGCCATTGGTAAGCGTGCTGGCAACGATCCACGTGGTCAACATCCTAGTTATCAGGAGCCCGCAGTGTTGAGTCTACCGACCGCACAAGCGGCTGATACTGAGCAAGCGGTTATTGAACATGATGATAACAATGTGGATGCTCATGATATTGAGGCAAATGCTCTAGCCAATCAAGCTCAGGCTGATAATATCAGTGCTCATAGCGAGCAGCTGCTAGAAGTGGATCAGGCGCTAGTAGAAGCAACTAACGAGCCGTCGAATGAAGGCACTGTTATTGTTGAGCACGTAGCAGCTGAAAAGACTGACGGGGCACATGACGATAGCGAAGCTGCTGACATTGAAGAGGCTAATACTCAAGAAGCTGACGTTGAAAAAACTAAGCCAGCAGATGAGCCTAAGGTAGAGCAACCTACCAATACCAAAGAAGCAGGCAAAGACGACAGTCAGGCAGCTAAGTCAAAAACCACGATTGCCAGTTATAAAAACATGATTGAAAATGTGGCTGAGCAACTGCTGCCACAGACTGGTATGTTTAATTTGACCACGCCAAAAGTACCAAAGGCACGTAGCCGTAAGCCTAAAACGGAGCATAAAAAGCCCACGCAAGCTGAAAAGCTAGAGGCTGATGACTCAGATAGCGAAAGCTAATCGTATAACGTCCAACGTAAAAGCCCCAAAGTTGTCAGCAACTTTGGGGCTTTTTTACGAAATAAAATTACAAAAAATATAAAGCTAAAGCACAGGTAACTGACTTAGTGTGCAGATGACGCTGTGTCGTCTTTTCCACGAATTTTACTTATGACAGTCAAAAGAGTAACGATTGCTGCACCAATGATAAAGCCAATCACGCCATTTAAGAGCGCAGTGGTAAAGCTTTGGAATACACCGGTCAGATGGGCAATGTCTTCAACGTTATGGTGTAAAAAATTAATACCATGCACTAAAATCCCACCACCGACTAAAAACATCGCCAACGTGCCAGCGATAGACAAGAATTTCATCAATTTAGGCGCGGCAGCAAATAAAACCTTACCCACCTTTTGAGTAAATGCGCTTTCTTTTTCCATCATATGTAAACCAATATCATCAATTTTGACAATACCAGCCACCAAACCATAGATACCGACGGTAATACCAATGGCTAAAATAGACAGTACCAAACTGCGCTCTAGTAAGGTCGCGGTAGCCGTCGCGCCAAGGGCGATTACAATAATTTCTGCCGATAAAATAAAATCGGTGCGTACGGCCCCTTTAATTTTTTCCTTTTCAAAAGCGACTAAATCTACCGTTTCATCAGCGTTGGCTTTTCGACGCGCTTCTTGCTCTTCATCATGTGGTAAGGCATGCGGCCAAAAACGGTGAATGACTTTTTCAGCGCCTTCATAAACCAAAAACAATCCACCACACATCAATAAAAAAGTAATGAGTGGCGGATAAATAGCGCTGATAAGTATTGCCGCTGGTACTAAAATAAGCTTATTAATAAATGAGCCTTTGGCGACCGCCCAGACCACTGGTAGCTCACGATTGGCTTTGACACCCGTGACCTGTTCTGCGTTGAGCGCCAAATCATCGCCCAATACACCAGCAGTTTTTTTAGCAGCGACTTTGGTCATGACGGAAACATCATCCAATATCACACTGATATCATCAAGTAGGGTTAATAAACTGGCACCTGCCATGTGTGCTCCTTAGCAAAAATTTATTGAAATAAAGGGTTGAAAATCACTGATATCAATAGTTTTATAGGAATTTTTATAAAAACACTGTTATTAGCCGTAGACTACAAGGGCAAGCGTCGATATTAAATAGTACAAATGTATCTTATTTTTTTGAATTGACGTTTATGCCTACTACTATTATTGCTACCCTCACCTCCCTATATCACCTCATAGCCTGTGGCTGTTATTTGCCATAAATATGTTAATATAGGCGACATGATTACTTACCTTTTATAATTATTAAATTGTAAAAAAACCTTTTAATTTTAAACCTTTAAGACAATATCGATACGTATTGCTTTATATAGAAATTTAGTATCATTTTTCTTAAAACGACTTCACGATTAGGCACGATGCCTACAGGACACCTATATATGTCATCCCCGATTGCAAAAAACACCTTTGCTCATAACCGCTTTTCTCGAAATAATTTATCTCGTTTTATGATGAGTGCACTGCTTGTTGTGGTTGCTGCGGGCTGCTCAAACAATGCAGCAGATGCGACCAGCAACACCAGTATCGTCAATAATACCGATGCTAAAACCAGTACAAGTAAGGCATCCGCTGATAGCGATGCTGCCGTGGTAAAGGCGTTGCAGGCGAATTTGAATACGTCCGGTATTGAAGAAAATATCATTTCAGCCGTACCAACAGATATGGATGGTATTTATTGGGTCACAGCGGAAGGACTGCCTTCTTTCTTTACTGATAAGTCTGGCAAACACATTATCCAAGGTCAGATTATTGCGGTTGGCGAGGCTCTGCCTGTCGATATCAGTGCGGCATTGGTTGCTAGTACCGCACAAGAAGCCCTAAAAGCCGTCGATAAGAAAGACATGGTGATTTATCCAGCCATAGGCGAAACGAAGTCAGTGGTCTATGCCTTTACCGATGCAGACTGTGGTTATTGTCGTAAATTGCATGAAGAGATGGATGATATCAATGCACGTGGTATCGAAGTACGTTATTTGGCATGGCCGCGCAGTCAGGAATCAGTGCCAAAAATGGAAGCCATTTGGTGTAGTCAAGATCGTAAGGCGGCCATGAATCAAGGGAAAATGGGCGCTGATGTACAAGCGCCTAGCTGTGCCAACCCTGTACAAGAACACATGGCACTGGGTGCAAAACTTGGTGTGCGTGGTACTCCCGCTATCTTTACAGAAGCAGGACAGCAAGTAGGCGGCTATCTACCTGCGGCGGAGTTGGCTCAAGCTGTCGGTGCTAGCTAAAATCTGTTATTGTTTCAGGTATTTGTGATATCTATGACGATGGCGACATTGTGTAGACGTCACAACTGCTTGTCGGTATGATACGATAAAGCGCTATGAAAAATCAGCAGCATACTTTTTATTTGAGTATTTTTTATTCAACTGTAATGAGAAATCGATAAAGCTGCGACTGTCAAAATGCACGCAACTACTACAGCTAGTAGCGCATGCGCATTTGACTCTGTGACAGCGTTATCATTGGTTCATTATATTTAACCTCTTGAGGATACTGTGAGTAATTCCATCAAACTAGCGATACTTGGTCTGGGCACCGTCGGAACGGGCGTGATCAATCTAATCAATGACAACTTAAATGAGCTAAAACGCCGTAGCGGACGCGACATTATCATTACCGAAGTTGGTACGCGCCGTCATCGTGATGATATTGATCCCAATATTATGCAAAACAGTGACTTGATGGCAACTGCTGCAAGCGACAATGTCGATATCGTCGTCGAGGTGATTGGCGGTACGACCCTTGCCAAAGACGTAATTATGCACGCCATTAAAAACGGCAAGCATGTGGTGACTGCAAATAAGGCGCTATTGGCGGAGCATGGCAACGAAATCTTTGCCTTTGCTGAAGAGCATAACGTCCATGTCGCTTATGAAGCAGCAGTCGCAGGCGGTATCCCCATTATTAAAGTCATGCGCGAAGCGCTCGCTGCCAATAAAATCGATTGGCTAGCAGGTATCATCAACGGTACTGGCAACTTTATCATGACCGAAATGCGTGACAAAGGTCGCCCGTTTGCCGAAGTGTTGAGCGAAGCACAAGAATTGGGTTATGCAGAAGCAGATCCGACTTTTGATGTCGAAGGTATTGATGCGGCTCATAAACTGGCATTACTCGCCTCTATCGCCTTTGGTATTCCGCTGCAATTTGACAAGGTCTACTGTGAAGGCATCACTGGTATCACCTTACAAGACGTCAACTATGCGGAAGAGCTTGGCTACCGTATCAAGCATTTGGGCTTTGCCGTACGCCGTGATGGTCAAGGTAATGATGAGGCTTCTGGTATCGAGCTGCGCGTACACCCAACGCTAATTCCGCAGGATGCGTTACTCGCCAACGTCAATGGCGTAAAAAATGCGGTATTGGTAAACTCCCATCCGCTTGGACAGACGTTATATTGCGGTGATGGTGCTGGCGCTGGTGCGACGGCTTCTGCGGTGATGGCCGATGTGATGGACTTGGTGCGTGTTCTAGGTAGCAAAGACAGTAGCGATGAAAGCAACAGTAATCAAAACAACCACGGTCACCATGTGCCGCATTTAGCATTTATCCCTGAGCAGCTATCAGACACGCCCATATTGCGCGCTGAGCAGATGATTACCGGTTATTATTTACGCGTACACGCTTATGACAGCCCTGGTGTGTTGGCAGATATTACTCGCATTCTAAGCGATGCTGGTATTAATATCGATGCGATTTTACAAAAACCTGCGCACAAAGTTGGTCAAGTTCCGGTTATTATTTTGACGCTGCCCGTGGTCGAAAGTCAGATGAATCTAGCCATCGAAAAAATTGAAAAATTAGAGACCATTACTGATAAAGTAGTACGCATTCGCTTAGATGAGCTAGCATAAAGCCTGCAGTTATTGAGCCTAAAAGATGCTATCTAGTCCGCGTTTGGTTTTAATTAAAACAAACTCATTTAAAATACGTAAAAAGGAATAATAACGATGTCAAATGATGCAATTGTAATTTTAAACGGCGCACGTACCCCAATGGGCGGCTTCCAAGGCGCACTAAAAGATATGAGCGCAACTGAACTTGGTGGTGCTGCTATTAAAGCCGCTGTCGAACGCTCAGGTGTGGCAGTCGATAGTATTGACGAGGTCATTATGGGCTGTATCTTGACTGCAGGCTTGGGTCAAGGTCCTGCGCGTCAAGCGATGCGTAATGCAGGTTTATCTGATGCAACTGGTGCTGTCACTATTAACAAGCTTTGTGGTTCAGGGCTAAAAGCAGTCATGCAAGCACATGACGGCATCAAAGCTGGTAGTTTCAATGTGGCAGTCGCTGGTGGCATGGAATCAATGACCAATGCGCCATACATCATGCCAGGGTCACGTGGCGGCTACCGTATGGGACATAAAGAAGTCAAAGATCACATGTTCCTAGACGGTTTAGAAGATGCTGAAACTGGCAAATTGATGGGTATGTTCGCACAGGAAATGGCTGATGAAAAAGGCTATACCCGTGAGCAAATGGATGCGTTTGCTATCGAATCGCTGAACCGTGCGCTCACTGCTATCAAAGATGACCACTTCAAAGATGAAATCACGCCAGTGACTTTTAAAACCCGTAAAGGCGAGCAAACCGTCGATACCGATGAGCAACCAGCGCTTGCTAATGCTGAGCGTATCCCTACTCTACGTCCAGCCTTCGCTAAAGATGGTACCATCACGGCAGCAAACGCCAGCTCAATCTCAGACGGTGCGGCAGCGGTTGTGGTCATGAAGGAATCGCAAGCGAAAGCTGAGGGCCTTGACTATCAAGCGCGTATCGTTGCAACCGCATCAAACTCTCGTCACCCAAGCGAATTTACCATTGCTCCGATTGGTGCAATTGAAAAAGTATTGGCTAGTGCTGGTTGGTCAGTCGCTGATGTTGACTTATGGGAAATCAACGAAGCGTTTGCAATGGTAACCATGGCGGCGATGGACGAGCTAAAAATCGACCATGCCAAAGTAAACGTTGAAGGCGGCGCTTGTGCACTCGGTCATCCAGTAGGCTGTTCAGGTGCTCGTATCTTGATCACGCTTATCAACTCTCTCAAGCGTACTGGCGGCAAAAAAGGCGTTGCAACACTTTGTATTGGTGGCGGTGAAGCCGTGGCTGTTGCTATTGAACTTGCTTAACACTCAAGTAGATTAATTAATCGATTGCTATATTAAATTAGCCTCTATCATTATCGTTTCTTATAAAATTTTCAAAATATCAGGAACCGCATCGCTATTTGCTTTGCGGTTTTTCTGTGTCTATGACTCTTAAATAAGCTAGAAATATTGCTCTGTGTAAAGACACGTTAATTTTTGACCCCAGCTATGTTATGCCACTTACAGCCTATTACACGCAATTACTTCAAGCGCACACTTTGCTACCTTGCTCATATATCTCATCGAAAATCATGATGTTAAGATTCTTACAAGTCGATGTAGAGGCTACTCACATGGCTTGCTACACCTTTTATTATAAAAATATTTTTACTAGAAATTTAACCTTTCCAAAACAACGATTGTTTTTAAAATAATTAATAATGATTAACTCATAAAAAAGGAAGACAACAATGAGCCAACTAATTCGTTTAAAAGATATCCAAGCTACTCATAAAGATTTAATCGGTGATGATTATTATGACCCAACAGGTAAAACTGCTTATGGTGTCAACGAAGAAAAAATCGGTAAAATTGAAGGTGCATTAGTAGAAGACACTACTGGTCGCATTCGTTATTTGATCGTTGATGCAGGCGGCTGGTTCAGCTCAAAAGAAGTATTAGTACCAGCAGGTCTGGCACGTATCGTTGGTGATGACGTATTCTTTGACAGCTTGACCAAGGCTCAAGTTGATGCCATGGAAGTATATGACCATGATTATCAGTATAGCTACAAAGATCAGTATCAAAAGGATCGTCAAGCATTTGTCGCTGATACAGTTCCAGTTGCAGAGCGTATGGAGATTGCAGACCATGCCTATGACGCACCAAACACACTAGAGCTACTAGAAGAGCGCTTGACCGTCAATAAAGATCGTATCGTGGCAGGTTTGGTTAAAGTTGGTAAGCATATAGTGACCGAAGAGCGCAATGTCGATGTTGAGATAGAAGAAGAGCATGCTAATATCCAGCGTACTAACGTAGATCGTCCAACAGATCGCCGTATCGGTGACATTGATGGCAATCAAACCATTGAGGTTGAACTAGAGGCTGAACGTGCCCGCGTTGGTAAAGACACTTACGTATCTGAAGAAGTGAACGTCGGTAAAACCACTGAACGTCATACTGAAACTATCGTTGAGACTATCCAACGTGAAGAACTAGATATCGATCGCGATGGCAACGTAGTAGACCGCGAAGGCAACATAATCGACCGTGATGGTATTACTGCAGAAGACGTACGCCGCGCTCGTGGTATGTAATACGCTAAACCGTCATACTGTTTGGCTGTTATTAAAAAATAAGATCGCCAAGCAATACATGACCGTAATAAGCAGCTAAGTATTTTTACTTAGTGAATTAAGACCAGAGCATGCCTCTGGTCTTTTTTTGCTTATTATACTCAAAAATACTTAGGAATTAAAAATACTTAATGACATCTGATAAGGCTAACCTTGCAAAATCTGCAAAAATGGCTCTAAAATATTGTATAACGATTATTTGATAAAGATAAGGACATTATGATGACTAGCAATCACGACGACAGCATCCCGAACGATAGCTTTCTACAAGAGAGTTTACATAACAAGCAAGTGACACCAAACGCTATAACGGTCCCAATTGATACTCATAATGGCACAGTAGCTAATGACATAGAAAGTAATGATATAAGCAGTAATGACATAGATAAGAGCAATCATAATGTTGGACACTTGGAGCTATTAGAAGAGCGTCCTGTCATCAACAAAGAGCGTTTAGATGTCGGTAAAGTAACGGTGACCAAGCACGCTCGTACTAAGACCATTGACGTGCCTATTGAGTTGGTAGAAGAATATATTACTATTCGCACTGAATACCACGATGCGAAAAGTCAGGACTTATTGTCAGGCAATTATGATGAAAAGGATATATTGCGCCATGTCGAGCCATCGTTAGATAGCAAGGCGGTCGTTACCGTGAATGGCAAACAGATCGAAATTGGTGATGAGCCGATTGAAATTGTCCTATCACGTCAAGTGGCTACCATTACTAAAGACACTTATGCTATCCAAGAAATCGATATCAATAAAAGCACTCATACCCATACAGATAGTATCCAAGTAGTGCTTAAGCATGAAGAATTAGATGTGAAGGAAGAGGGATTTTTGGCACATGAGTCTAGCGCCAATCCTCATAAATAATTTTTCTGACTCATTAAAACTAGACATAAAAAAAAGCAACGTTATCGTTGCTTTTTTCTTGATTGCTTACTTATTATGAGGTTTTTTTACATTCATAAGTGCTGACGTTCGCCGCATCTGTACCTGCTGTACGCATCACACCCGTCTCACGCGCTTCGTGTGCTACACGCCACTGGGTAAAGCCCTGACTACCATCAATAGCAGTTGCTACTTCGAACACTTCTGGATTACTGGCATCATTGGTTTTATTTAATGTCACCGTACCCGTATCAGTCGCGATGACTACTTGTTTGGCATCTTCTTTATAAGTTGCATTAACTTTCAGCTCGGGTGAGCACAGATAGGCTATTTGACTGACGCCACTATTGACCGAAGCTACGGTATCATCCTGTACTTCACTAAGCGATGCATCCGCTGTATCGACAACCACCTCATTAGGCTCAGCAGGTTCAGCGGACATCGGTACCGTTTCTTCGCTATGGGCGCCATCATCTATACCCGCTTCTGTGTCTGACTGTTGCTGACAAGCACCAAGCGTCAGAACGCCAGCAAGTAAGCCAGTGAGCGCCACAGAAGTACGCAATTTTTTTAATAATTCTATAGTCATAACACTTTCCCCAATGAATATGTTAAACACTATAACGTGTCCATAAATTCACGCCTATGTTGAATTTGTAAGTAATCAATACAAAATATAGCCAACACGTTTGTGAAGAGTCAACTTTACTATCTACAAATAATATAGTCGATTCAAGATAATATAGAGACAAAGAATATGAGCAAATACAGAAAAGCCCTTATCTAAAATAGATAAGGGCTTTTGAGACTAACGAATATTAAAGATATATAAGCAGCAATGCTTAAGTGTTTATTATCAATATTCGCTTATGAATGCTATATTTTACCATGACATTGCTTGTACTTAAGACCTGAACCACAAGGGCATGGGGCGTTACGACTGATATTCATACCAGCGTATGGGTCTGCCTCATTGGCATTATTACCACTACCCACAATAGCACCTGCGACCGCACTACCAGCAAGATTGCGATTTTGCGCGGCGGCTTTTTCAGCCCCGCTATCCATATTATCAATATCACTATGCTCGAACTGCATTTGCATATGAGCAGCATTCTCACGCTGCTGTATTTCCAGCGCTTCTAGCTCTTCTTTGGTCGGAATATGGACACGTGATAAATCTTGAACGGTCTCAGATTTAATTGCGCCAAGCATCATTTGGAACAGCTCAAATGATTCACGCTTATATTCTTGCTCAGGGTTTTTCTGTGCATAACCACGCAGATGAATGCCTTTACGCAGCTGATCCATTTGGGTCAAATGCTCTTTCCAATGCTTGTCTAAGCTCTGTAGCATAAAGTGACGCTCAAGCTGGGCAGCATCTTTTTCGCCCATCTGCTCACGGCGGCTATGATAGCGATCGATAGCCGTTTGGATGATTTTGGCACGCAACCCTTCTTCATCTAAGCGGCGATCTTCATCGAGCCAATCATTGATCGGCATCGCAATCTTAAATTCATTTTCAAGCTCGTCTTCTAAGCCATCAATATTCCATTGGTCATCGATAGAACCTGGCGGAATAAACTGGTTAATCATGGCGTTATAGACTTCTTCGTGCATAATCTCAATGGCTTCAAGCAAATCCATCTCTGCTAGCAAGTCATCACGCTGACCATAGATCACTTTACGCTGCTCATTGGCGACGTCATCATATTTCAACAGATTTTTACGCGCATCAAAATCACGGCTTTCTACTTTACCTTGGGCATTTTCAATCGATTTTGAGACCATTTTATGCTCAATAGCTTCATCTTCTTTCAGACCCATGGCACGCATCATATTTACGACGCGGTCACCAGCAAAGATACGCATCAAGTCATCTTCGAGCGATAAAAAGAAACGCGACATCCCAGGATCGCCTTGACGACCGGCGCGACCCCGTAGCTGGTTATCGATACGACGTGATTCATGGCGCTCAGAACCAATGATATGCAAACCGCCAGCCGCAACCACTTGGTCATGCTTGACTTGCCATTCTGCTTTTAGGCGCGCCATTTCTTCAGGGCTGACCGAATCGATATCTTCAATAAACGATTGCCAGTTACCACCAAGGATAATATCGGTACCACGACCAGCCATGTTGGTCGCGATCGTCACAGCCTTTGGACTACCTGCCTGCGCGATGATTTCGGCTTCACGCTCGTGTTGTTTGGCGTTTAGGACGTTATGCTTGACGCCTTCTTGATCGAGCAAGTAAGACAACTCTTCACTGGCTTCAATCGTCGCCGTACCAACCAAGACTGGAGCACCTTTGGCTTGAATCTCTTTGATTTCGCGAATGATACCTTTGTATTTACCTAACTTGGTTAAGAAAATCTGGTCATCCATATCGATACGAGCAATCGGCTCGTGCGTCGGAATCACGATGACATCTAAGTCATAAGTTGATTTGAATTCTGCTGCCTCGGTATCAGCGGTACCTGTCATGCCTGATAATTTTTCATACAAACGGAAGTAGTTCTGGAACGTCGTGGTCGCAAGCGTTTGGTTTTCTGCTTGAATTTCGACGTTTTCTTTGGCTTCTACCGCTTGATGCAGACCTTCTGACCAACGGCGACCCGGCATGGTGCGACCGGTGTTTTCATCAACGATAACTACTTCACCATCATCGACGATATAGTGTACGTTTTTAACGAATACATGATGGGCGCGAATGGCAGCTTGTACGTGAGCCAATAATGGCAAACGGCTTGGGCTGTATAAACTTTCATTTTCACCCAACTCACCGACTTCGATTAAGAAGCGCTCAATTTTTTCATAGCCTTTTTCACTGATTTCGATTTGACGGTTCTTCTCATCAATCCAGAAATCTTCTTCTTCATTATTCTTATTGGCCTCTTCATCTTTTGAGCGAATCAGCACCGGGATAATGGTATTAATCAGCGCGTACATACGTGAAGAATCTTCGGCTTGACCTGAGATAATCAGCGGCGTACGAGCCTCATCGATTAAAATAGAGTCAATTTCATCGATAATACAGAAGTTTAATGGACGCTGCTTTTTCTCTTTCAAACTAAAGACCATGTTATCGCGCAGATAATCAAAGCCGTATTCGTTATTGGTACCGTAAGTGATATCCGCTTGATAGGCGTCGATTTTTTCTTGTGGCGGCTGCTGTGAATAAATGACACCGACGGTCATGCCTAAAAAGCCAAATAATGGACGGTTCAATTCAGCATCACGCGCCGCCAAATAATCGTTGACCGTAACCAGATGGACACCCTTGCCGCTGATGGCATTGAGGTACATCGCCAAAGTACCCATTAGGGTTTTACCTTCACCCGTTTTCATCTCAGCGATTTTGCCTTCGTGCAGGGTGATACCACCGATCAGCTGCACATCATAATGACGCATGCCATTGACGCGTAATGACGCTTCACGGCAGACGGCAAACGCTTCTGGTAGCAGTGCATCTAAGCTTTCACCTTGTTGGTGTCGTGCTTTAAATTCTTCGGTTTTTTGTTGTAATTGCTCATCAGACAGGGCTTGTACCGCAGCCTCTTGTGCGTTGATTTTGCTGACCACTTTGCGCATGCGCTTTAATTCGCGGTCATTTTTAGTGCCAACCACACTGCCTATAATCTTTGATAACATAATTTTTTGACCTATGGAAATATTCGATAATTAGTGCGCATTAGCCAAAGCTTCGCCCGCTGCCGCCTTGTCATTACAGTCATCACCTGACTACGTACCTTTTGTTAACAAAGCACCTCTTAACAAAGTACTAATTAATAAGGTACTGCCTAATGAAGTGTCGCCTAATGAAGTATCGCCCAATTAAGTGTGACGTCATTATATATGGTTATGACGCCGATGGATACAAGGGCAGCGAGTAGATATTTGCCGACGTAAAAGCACGGCTGGACGTGTTAAAATAGTAGTTACACTTTCACACTTCTTAGTTTTTCGACTGCTAAATTTGCGCGCTATGATGACCCTTTAATAAAGCTATTTTGGTAAAAATCAACCAGAATTCTACAAATCAACCACTCATAAGCGAGTGTTTTTCTCATCTATTTTTCACACTGATCTGACTATACCGTCGTCCATTTAACGCCTGCTGACTACAAACCCATTGAAGCATTATAAGAGACTCTGCATGACCGCTAAGCCATCCGCTCAAAATCTTAACGCCAAAAAACCTACTCCGTCGAAGTACGCAATATCAAAACAACAGACCGCGACACCTTTGACCCCCGATCAGTTAATGGTAGGCAATACCGTTTATCACTTGGCAGATCATACGCCGATGATGGTGCAATATCTAACCATGAAAGCCAACTATCCACAAGCGTTACTGCTGTACCGCATGGGTGATTTTTATGAGTTATTTTTTGATGATGCCAAGCGCGCGGCACAAATATTAGACATCACCTTGACTCGCCGTGGTACGGATAAAGCGGGCAATATCATTGCCATGGCAGGTGTGCCTTTTCATGCGGCCGATAGCTACATGGCAAGGTTGATAGCTGCTGGGCAAACCGTCGTTGTGTGTGAGCAAATTGACGAATCAGCCACTGGCACTGACAACATGAATAACCCGTCCAATGCTCCGACGATGGGCGATAAGCAGAAAAAAGATAAAAGCAAATCTGCTGCTGGCAGCATTATGCGCCGTGAAGTGGTTAAAACGCTGACCGCAGGGACAATTACTGATGATGCTTTAATTGCGCCCAATCATACGCCAACTGTGGTCGCCATTGATATCGAGATACCTAAATCGAACAGCAAACAATCTTTGCAAGCTGCCATTAGCCAAATGGATTTAGCCGCTGGAACACTAACGACGCAAACGCTTAGTGCCAGCTATAATAACAGCCATGATGATGTTAAAAATTTGCAAACGCAAATGCTGACGGTGCTGGCACGCTTTGCGCCTAGTGAATGTATCGTTAGCGAAGCACTTAGTGAAAGTCTTCACGAAGATTGGATGCTGTGGCTACGTCAACACCTCGACTGTCCTATTATCCAAGTGGCGGCAAATGACTTCCATCGTGAGCATGCCAGCGCAACCCTTTGCCAGCAGTTTGACGTGCAGCGCCTTGATGGACTAGGAATCAATGACGCACTTCTTGCTCAATCTAGCTGTGCAGCGCTCATACATTATGCGCGGCAAACTCAGCAGCGTCATGTGCCACAACTCAACCAGCTAATCATAGAATACAGTGACGATTATTTGATTATTGATGCCAATAGTCAGCAAAATCTTGAGCTATTTACCCCCGTTAGCAGTAATGGTACGTCATTAATATCTGTCCTTAATCATTGTCAAACGCCGATGGGTCGACGCTTACTGGTGCAGCAAATGAAACGCCCACTGCGTCAGCATGCGCGCATTAATTTACGCCTAGATGCCATAACCAGTTTGTTAAATACTGATAAACAGTCTGAGCAAAGCTCGGGAAATATCTCATTAGTTACCAACATACGCGAAACCCTAAACGCCATTGGCGATATCGAACGTATTAGTAGCCGCATTGGACTAATGAGTGCCAAGCCGCGTGACCTGCGTAAACTTGCTGAGGGTATTGCTAGTAGCGCCCAGCTTACGATGCTACTGACGAATGCAGGTATTCGCCATGAGCAAGCAGGACTGTTGCCGATGCTAATGCAACAATTGCCTGCGCAGTTACCTGCCATACAGTCCGTCGCTGAGCTGATTGAGCGAGCCATTATTGCAGAACCACCTGCCCATATTCGTGATGGCGGCATGCTTGCCGCAGGTTTTGATGCTGAGTTTGATCGCCTGACTCATCTGCATGACAATATCCAAGTGACATTGGATGAGATGGTAGAACGCGCGCGTCAAGAGAGCCAGTTATCCAGTCTAAAAGTAGGCTTTAACAAGGTTAGCGGCTTTTATTTTGAATTGCCTAAAATGCAGGCAAAAAATGCACCAGCGCATTTTATCCGTCGGCAAACGCTCAAAAGTAGCGAGCGATTTATCACTGACGAGCTAAAAGAAGTTGAGACAGAATATCTAAGCGCGCAAAGCTTAGCATTAACCCGTGAAAAGCAGCTGTATCACGAACTCTTAACTGAACTTAGTAGCCATTTAGCCGAACTGCAACAACTGAGCGCTGTGGTTGCGCAAATAGATGTGCTCAGTAATTGGGCACAGCTTGCAGTTATGTATAACTGGCAGCGCCCAGTCATGAGTAACGACTCAAAAGAAGATAGTGGCTTAAAAAACAGTCACTTAAAAAATGGCTTGAACCATAAAAGTCAAACCAGTATTGATATTAAAGCAGGTCGTCATGTCGTCGTCGAAGCCGCACTCAACCCTATTCATACCCACAGCAATACTTCTGCCAAGCATAGCAGCCATTTTGTCGCTAATGATTGTGCACTAGGCAGTGATGAAAACCCTGAAAGATTATTGATGATTACTGGGCCTAATATGGGTGGTAAATCGACCTATATGCGCCAAACCGCGCTGATTGTTCTACTCGCTCATTGCGGTAGCTTTGTGCCAGCAGCGCGTGCTCATATCGGCGATATCGACCGTATCTTTACCCGTATTGGCTCAGCTGATGATTTGGCGGGCGGCAAATCCACCTTTATGGTAGAAATGATTGAAACGGCTAATATTCTCAATCAAGCGACCAACAAATCGTTGGTGCTGATGGATGAAGTCGGACGCGGCACAGCGACCACTGACGGTTTGGCCATTGCTCATGCTTGCGTTAATCGATTGCTAGAGATTGGCTGCCTGACATTATTTGCCACTCACTACTTTGAGCTGACAAAATTGGCGGAAAACTATAAAGAAAGCAGTGGCAGCAATGACAAACTTATCCGCAACGTCCATGTCGCTGCTAGCGAAATCGACGGTCAACTGTTACTACTGCATCAAATCAAAGATGGTGCAGCAAGTTCTAGCTTTGGTCTGCATGTGGCAAAAATGGCAGGGATTCCTACCCAAGTACTGGATGATGCCAAGCGCTACTTAGCAGATAACTTAAAATTAGACCCTATTGAGGCAGAAAGCGTAAGAACCGTTGATGACAAAAATGAATTAGCTAAGTCAGTAAATGATAAATGCGATCATATGAATGGTCATGAAATAGAGAGAGCTGATATAAAAACCACCAATCAATCTCAAATAATGGCTGATATTCCACAACAAAATCAGCTGTTTAGCTTACAGGATGAGCTAAGTGCGATTGATCCTGATACCTTAACGCCAAAGCAAGCGCATGATTTACTCTATCATTTGAAGAAAATCATTAGTCATTAAAGGGAATTGTCAATTAGTCGTAAAGGCGTTAAAATGTGCCTTATTTTCCAACTATTCTATGTAGCCCTTATCGTTGATTCACTTTAAAAGAAAATCATGGCAACCAAGTGCAGATGTACCAATAATACGTCAAGCACGGTGAGCACAGTAACTCTTTTAAAAGGGATGAACTATATCAGCCAATCCAATAACAGGTAGACCTCACTATGACCTTTGTCGTTACAGATAACTGCATTCTTTGCAAATACACCGACTGTGTGGAAGTCTGTCCTGTGGACTGCTTTTATGAAGGCCCGAACTTCCTCGTCATCGATCCTGACGAGTGCATCGACTGCGCACTATGCGAGCCTGAATGTCCCGCTAATGCCATCTTCTCAGAAGATGAAGTACCAAAAGGGCAAGAGATATTCACTCAGCTAAACGAAGAACTGGCACAAAAATGGCCAAACATCACAGAGATGAAAGGTCAATTGCCAGAAGCTGAAAAGTGGGATGGTGTGGAAGGTAAGATTCAGTATTTAGAGAAGTAGCTATTTTGACTTCTGAAAAAAACCACCTAGTAGCAATTACTATTAGGTGGTTTTTTATGCGTAAAAAAGCAAAATAAAAATTTAAGGCAGAATCCGACAAGGCGCTCCATTAGGAATATCACACTCTATACGGACATTAGATGGAGATTTCGCGACAGCAATTATTTTTTGTTGAGTTGCCATTGTCCAACCCGCTGCATCAGTAGTTGATTGACAAGCACTCACTACTGGTGCCGTAGGTAGCACACTAACCTCAGGATCGTTGATAGCCAAATAAACCTGAATACTATAGTTTCTGGCTTCTGACAAACAGGCATTGTTTTGCCCTTTTGTGACATAAGAGCGATATGCAGTTATAGAAATACTGGCTAAAATACTAATAATAGCAATAATGGTCATAAGCTCTATCAAAGTAAAGCCGGATTGCTTTTTTCCGTAACATTCTGAAGTTGAATACATATATACAGTTAATCTGACTATGTTTGATTTAACTATTGCATTTGTTGTGCCACAAAATATCCTAAAATAAGTGCTAAACAATATGTATTCCAAACTTTAGACATAAAAAAACCAAACAGTACGTTTGGTTTTTTTATAATAAATTATATAGATTAAGGGGTTACACTTTATCTATCAATTTACATTGACCAGTTGCAACAACACAATTAGCACTAGCTTTATTACCCTTTGTAATAGTCCCCACAATTGTTGACTTGCTATCAACATCTGCTGGCGCCGCAATAGTGCAGTTATCAGTTTTAAAATCATCTACATTAGGTGCTGGAGTTGTATCAGTAGGGTCGTTCTCATGTAAATTAAATTGACTTGTATAGTTTTTAGTAGATGCTAGACACTGATTATCAATAGCATTTCTAGTATAGTTCTGATAAGCAGGAATAGCAATCGCCGCTAGGATACCGATAATAGCAACAACGATCATTAGTTCAATTAATGTAAAACCTTTTTGAGAATTCATAGACTTGTCCTTTGGGATAATATGACGGTAGATTAATAGTCTTACTGTCAGTTATAAATAAAATTTCTTTCTTATTTTAAATGCTGCATATAATGTGCCAAATTACTACTTATAGTATATATTTAGGCTGATTATTTGATTTTTATTACTTTATTAAGCTTTTAAGCCGTTCAATCCAGTATTAACCGACAGTAAATGTTACGCTTAGCCTACTAAATATTGTCCATTGATATTATTTTGAGAGTAGATAGTAAATCAAACTGACGTTTTTTGTCAATCAGCCCTAAATATCCATTTTATCGCCATTCATTATCCATACCACAGGTTGCGTTGCGACATTTCAGCCCACGATAGTCAAACGTTAGATCACCATCACCAGCCATTCGGGTACCTGCTATGGGTGACGCTATAATTGTCCATTCATAAGTCAGCGGATCTGGATCAAAGCTGATCGTATAAAGTGAATTACTTTGTGGGAAATTACCACCGAGACCAGTGAGTAACGCGTTGCTATATTGCCCTTGTGCCAGCTTGCGACTTTTGATAGTAGCAGCAATGTTTTGTAACTCGCTCATCGTATCGGCACGATGACTTCTTTCAATATATCCCTGATAGCTTGGGTAAGCGATAGCCGCTAAGATACCGATGATAGCAACGACTATCAGCAACTCTATAAGCGTAAAGCCTCGTGTCTGGTTTATCTTTGTCATATTATTTTTCATTATTACCACACCTGAGCATTATTACCACAGTCTACTGCTCCAATCGCGATAGTCGTCGTTGTCATACATCTGATACCAGAGCTAGTAAGCATGATTTTGCTGCCAGTTTTGATATAACCAGTAGGATTAGGTGCTGCAAGCATTTTCCATGTGCGTCCTGTGACATTGTCCACACCTATCGCTGCGACTAAGCTTTTAGGCGTGCCTGATGTATCACCATCAACTAGGGTAATGCGATAGGTGTAATCATCGCCACTACCCGCAGGCACATTGATGATGGTATCATCCGTGTCTGCATAGCTGTAATCAGTATCACCATTGCTATCAACTGTTTGTGGTACAAAGCCTTTATAAGTGAGAGCAGTAGCACGCCAACGCTCTAGCTCTAACTGTAACTGCAGCATCTTGGCTTGGGTGTCACGTTCAGCATTAACGATCGTATATTGTCTATAGCTTGGGACAGCGATAGCTGCCAAAATAGCTAAGATAACCACAACGATCATCACCTCAATGAGCGTGAAGCCTTTTTGGGCAGTTGGGTCTCCGTAGCGACTTGCCAACACACCGCTCAATAACCGCTGAAAGCTGTTGCCATGTCTAGTCATTCACTGACTCCGATAACTGCTCATACCATCTGGTAGTAAATAAGCGGTAGTCCATAATACTGACATTACCACCGCCAGAGCCACTAGCGTTTTCATTGTTTGCATCAAGACTCGATCCTTTACAACTACCGCTAGGACAGCTGGTATCTAATCCTGAATCTTTATCTGATGACCAAGCACCACCAAACTCGAGACGATTATCTGAGTTAACTAACTCACTAAATGACTGAGTACCTAGCATGATGCGCGTGGTAGGGTTCGCTGGATTGAACGCACCGAAAGCCAGCTCTTGAATACCTTTACCTGCACGTACAAACCCAGCTGTACCATTTGATGATTTGTCTGTTGTAGCACCCTCTTGCTCACAGATACCGTAAGGCAAGCAGTATATCTGACGCTCTGAACCACCAACGATCTGAGCCGCACAGCCACTGGTATCATCATATTTCATTTCTGGGCTATATGCCGTCATATAATAAAGACCACCAACGGCCATGCCATCACCCATCGATTTAACATTTTTAACTTTACTATTACCGTCAAACTGATTCAATGGATAGAACCAACCTTGTGAAGTTGCGACATTTGGCCGCATCGGTGATTTCACGCCTGCCTTAGTTGCACTGGTATTGCTTTGATTAAAAGGCAATTCAATCAAATTGTCTGAATTAAGGTCTTTGGTCGCTAGCGTTATCATTGCATCCTTACCATACAGTCCTGGACTGGCGATATCTCGATCAATAATACCGAACAGTCGATCAGACTGGCTAGGGATCGTATTGCGTAAACGCGATATTGGATTACTTCTATCACCAGAGGCAATGTTGACTAGCGCAAATAGAACGCTTTGATCTTTATAAAAGCTCACAGATGGCTGACCATAAAACCGGCGCTGTAGCCCTTCTGTTTCGAGTGTTCCTGAGTTAGCATCAAGTACTTTTACGATGCGGCGGGTAAAGTTATTGATACCAGCACTGCCACTGATAGCCTGCCCATTACGCAAATCTACGCGAAACAACTTTCCACCTAAATCAGCAAAATATAGATGATCAATCATGCCATCATCATCACGATCTAGCGTGGTAATTTTACCTACTACGCTATGTTTCATCTCGGACACTTGAATATGTTTGCCAGAGGCACCTGAGGTTCGGCCTGATATCGACCAAATTATATCGCCTGTTTTGGCGTCTGCAATATAGACTGCATTACCATCTGCAACTGGTTTACTTTTACATTCTGCAAACTCATTGTTTGAACTGTTCAGCTTAAATGTCGGGTCTTCATAGCACTCATCGTAACCGCCACCGAAGATAATTACATCTTTAATGCTATTTTTTCCCGTACCAACTTTTATCTTACCAGAGACTGGTTCACTCCATACCTTTCCTAATGCCTGATAATCACCTGTTGCATCGAGGCTAAACAGCATTTTTGGACTGTTTAGGTTGCTAACATCTAGACCATATAGTCCTTTACCACCTTGGCGAAGACCACCATAGACATAGACTTTATCAGCAACAATTTTGCCAGATGACTCAGATGTGGGCGAACTAAAATCGTACTTATAACTGCCTTGAACTGCCCACGGCGCATCAATGCCAAAGACAGGCGCATCTGCGATAGTACCCTCTGGCTGCAAGGCTTCAATCTGCTTATTAAGAATAGTCTTTGGGATAAATGCCAGACTCTCTTGTCCACTATCTGCTGAAGCGATATGCAAAGCACCTTCCATGGAGCCAAACATCACATAGTCATCGCGGCTACTCTCATCAGTCGCCACCATACCTGCATCGGCATCTATTTTACCATCACCATCAGCATCTTTGTCATTCGCATTAATCTTGGCACCATAAGAGATGAGTGTCGGTCTGGAGTGGATGACACCACCCAGCACTTTTATGTCACCTGGTGGCTTAATGATGATTTTTTTGAGCTCTGCTTGCACGCCTACAGCGGAAGTATTGATACGATTCGCTTCTGCCTGAGTGGGGCTGGCATCATAACCTAAGAAGCTTAATAGGTATAATTTCCTCAAGGTATTATATGAGTTATCAAGTGTGTCGAATCCTTGCAGTACGCCGTCTTTGACACCTACTTTAAGCAGTTGTGTTTTACCACCCACAGTGTTTTCGACATAGACATTACGTGTGGTATTATCTGTAGTCTTTGGAGTCTTTAGCTGAGCATAAAAACCACCCGCTGTGATTCTATTGTTTACGTTAATGCTGTCGCCAGCATCGTTGAGCATAGTTTCATTCTTTGTGCTCCAAATATCTTGGGCATCTGGGTTTAAGTCATCAGGAAAACCATCCCCATCCTCATCGATATAAAGTCTTTTGTCATCTTGTCCAAACAATGTGGCTTGCTTAACGTGATACTTCTTTAGATTGCCTGGCCAGATTGCCACATTACTACCTACCTTTGGCTCTAACATCGGCAGATAAGCATAGGGTTTCACGCCCAAACTACTGAGCGGATCTGCGGGGACTGTGATGGTACCGGCTGGGACACTTGGTAACTCTGCCTTTAGGTCTTCGATGACCGATAGCACACTACCGACGATATCTTTGGTATCTTTAGCAAAATAAAAACCACCTTGTCCGTAGCCACCGACACCATCATAGATGCCCGATTCCATACCTAGGTTGCATGCATTGCGCGCGTCAGGGTTGTCACTAGCTGATATTTGCGAGCAGTCATAAAACTTTTTCTCATATTTATATGGTGCACCATTACTATCTGTAAATTTATTAAGAATGATTTCTTTAGATTGGTAATTGCGAGGGTTGTTAACTGTACTAAAATCTGCACCAAAGCCAACCATTGCTGTAGTCACATTTCGCTTGGTACGTAACTGCTTTGCAAACTCTCCCATGCACTGCCATCTACCATCCGATGACTCACCTTGTAGTAGCCCATTGAAGCTAGGGCAAGACAATGCTGAGGTGTTTAGAGCGGTACCCATCATACGTCCTAATGCGGTCTCATTATTCATGTTATTAGGAGAGCCATCGGTCAACAGATAGACGCCTTTTGCCCCGCATTCCTGCGTTGGCGGGGCTATATAAGACTTATTAGTACCACTACCGCGCACAATATCGCTATCATAAGTATCCATCATGCCACTGTAGGAGTTAGACGAATACCCTCCTAATGTACTGTTACCTAACATATAAGCACCTGCTTCAGTAAAGGCTGTAGCCATCGGTGTAACACCTGAGGCTCGTAGATCTCCTAAGAAGTCTTTGATCTTTTGTTTTTGGGCTGTGTCTAAAGGTTTGGCTGCGACCTTAATGCGGCCTTGCCTGTCATTATCACCATAGGCAAAAGCACCTACGCCCATAACGATATCCTCATTGAGGTTCTCAAACTCAAGCAGCTCTATCAGCGCAAGCTTCAGCTTTGACATACGGTCATAAACTCTTTCACCATCTTTTTCGCAGTACTCTAAGCGTATACCATTTACATCTTCAACAATAGGATTATAAGTTGGTGCGTAGAATGTATTTCTATTATTGCTCATAACACATACTTGATTATCTTTACCCTTTAATTCCGATGCTGTATACATTTCATAATTTCGATAGTAAGTAAGACCGGATGGAATATCTCCATAGTTATTATATTGATAAAAAGTATACGTATAATCATCATTGTTTCGGCAACGCCACTTATTACAAACCTTACTATAAGCCTCATATATAGTATTATATTTATAATCTTCATCTTGTGTGAAGCTATGATCACCACCCATACTGCCTGACTTATCTAGCATTAAGGTAAGAGTAGGTTTGTTTGATTCGGTACTGGGTTGATAAATAGTCAAGTCGCCAAGCTTGTTATAGCTTGCGTTGCCACTGACATCGTACGAGGTGCCAGCGTGGGTTATAACTGAAGATGCCATGAGTGCACCCACCGCCAACGTGATAGCAGCAGGACGAAACTGTAATGGTAAAGCAAAGGTCGATTGAATGAGTTTCATGTTGAGCTCCTACTATATGCGAATTATAGATATTGGTCACGTTACTTTGCTGATTGAGCGATATTGCCATTCGGCGTTAAGCCTAATAAATCCTGACACGCTTGAGATATTGTACCGTCACCTTTACCATAACCCTCATCTATACAGTTTTCAGAATTGACATCATTCTCTAGCTTGGCTTCTTTAACTAGCACCTTGGCTGGTACACCAATCTTGGCCAAACACTCGTTACGCGTCTCGCCAAAATATGTATTTTGAGTAGGGTCATCTTCGTCAGTTCCAGCTACAAATGATTCAGCATTTTCGCTAGGTTTTTTAAGACACTCGGTAATCTTTGCGTCTGATACGTTTGACATCGCTGGCAAGAAAGAGGTGGAGTGTATTCGAAAACTTGGTGAGCTACTAGTTGCATCCTCTGAATTGACAGTTATCTCTAACGGCACATTTCCAAATGGCGTCACTGGTAACGACTGAGTATTTGGTCTGGTCACTGACACCTGAGTCATGACATTTTGACGAGCATTGACAAAATCATCAGCTTGGCTAGGACGACAAAAACCACTTGAACCCGCACCCCCTACCAACTTACTTTGCCCAGATGGAGTATTAATAGTTGCCTCAGACATCTTAAAAAAATAGCTTTGGCGTGGGCGATAACAAAACAGTACCTGATCACCACGGTTTGACGTGGCACCCGTATTCAAAAAGTAACCAAAAAATCCGAGCGACCCGAGGATATTAGCTTTTTCACTGCTGTAGGCTGGATCATTAATAATATTTTCGATATTCTTGTTAGATGTATCTGAAGTGGTTAATAGTAAGGTATCAACCTGATCACTAGTTGCTAAGCGCAATGATGTCATGCTATTTCGTACAGCAATGACACCTACGACAATAATCAATAGCAGAAACATTAAAACTACGATTAATGTAGCTCCATCCTGAGAAGTTGGCAGCTGATATTTAGGATACTTATTCATAATATTATTACCTAAGTGGGACAGGTTTACACATCAGGTTCTGCTTAATCATCCATAACACTTATGTTTCTTAATGTCACATACGACTCTACTACTGTGCGCAGATACTTTTTGCTCAATCCATTATTCAAGGTAGAGACTTTACCTAATACAGTAAACTCAGATGGACCTTCTTCATTTAGCACTGCATTATCAGAGCGCAAAATTAAACCGTACTTTATTCCTATGATAGATGGTTGATCTTTAAGGTCTAAATCTAAGTAGTCTTGCACCGTATAATACTGTAGCTCATCACCTTTTCTAGTCGATAATAATATATCGAAGTAATCTACATTGGCCATAACCTCTTGACCGGCATCACCGAAATCTTTTATTTCGTTGTTGCTGGTGAAATTAATAGACTGGGGAAGATTTTCTGCCGGTTTGCTTTGTTCAATATAATCATCCATTATTTCGGTAATATACTTGCCTGCATCACAGTATAAAGAGAGCTCTGTAGGTTTTGATGGGTTAGGTGCCTTTAAATAAAAACGCTCTATGATAATTTGACCGTCAATGACTTCCTTTACTCCACCAATAGTAACTTGTCTTGACCCTAAAGCCAGTTTCCCTTCGCAGTCATACATGTCTTGCGGCGCACGGTACTGAATTGTTAATTGACCACTTTTTGAGCTCACATTACTCAGCCCAGTCCACTCGTTTTCCTTCGTGCCCACAGTTTGATCACCAGTACGAGTCAACAAAGCTACCTCTACAGGAGAGCCACCTAAAGTAATATTTTTAGGTACTTTTGGATCACCGCCTAGATCTTTAGGGTTACGAAAGTTATCTAACGTTTCATTCCCATCCTCGTCCTCTATTGCGTTATCAGCACTCGTTAAGACAATACCAGAACCAGGTTGGTCAGCTGCAACTTTATCTGCTAACCCCAAGTTTGCAAGACGAATTTTTCTTTCGATAGTAGGTATATTGAAGGTAGCATCCTCAACTAACTCTGAAGCGCTTGCTTGAACACCTGCTGTTTTTGCATTGATCATATAAACTTGTACTGCTGCTGCAGATATTAGTAAGCCCAAAAACAGCGATACCATAAGCTCTATTAATGTAAATCCTATTTGATATTTTCGATAATCTTGAAGCGTTAAGATTCTCATTAATAAGCCTCCATTATTAAACAGCGAGAACCTAATTTGTACGAACCATTACTGTCTCCACAAGCATTGTCTTCACTGTCATCTAAAACAGGTATCGTGTTACCCCATGAGGTAATAATGCATTGTCTGGCATTTATATCAGCCATCTCTGGGCAGTTGGTCATGTTTAGCATTATGTCTTGCTCACAACCTAAATTAGCTGCCTGCCATGTGTTTAATGCTGCTATTTCTTCCGCGCTACACGCATCTGACTTGCAGCTATCTTGATCAAAACCGCTGCTTGCCTGTGATACTTTGGCACAATACTCAGTAATATTCTCTGTACCTTGATTTAAAGTATTTAACTCTGTCATAAAGTCATCAGCGACTAAAGTATTCAAACGCATATTTTCTGATAGCTGTTTTGACATACTCATAGCACGACTACGTACTAAGCTCTCATCTGTAGCATTAAGTGCATTGATCTGCAAAGCGCTAAATCCTAATACAGCAACTGCTAATAGTAGCAAAGCCACCATGACCTCGATCAAACCTATACCATTCTGGCTACTAAACTGAGTCATTAACAACTTCCTCCTAATATAGTACTTATATTAGCGATTTCAGTAACGATAACCTGCATCGTAGCAGATGATTTGTCATCACATATATTATAAATAACTGCATCTGCACGCTTACTTGGACTAAATGTAATAGAAGATTTATTCGCTTTTATGGTACTTTTTGAGCTATAGCTATAGCTTGCCACTTCATCGGGGCTAACAGCTTTTGTTTCTATGTTCATAGAATGAGTGCTATCATCGAAGCTAAACTCAACTTCCTGTCGCCGAATCACACTCTCTACCTTAGCTTCTTTTAGTGCATTAACGAGCGTCGCAGTCGTTGACTTCACTCTTTGATTAGCCAACTGATTACTGATGCTGGGCGCGGCAATACCGACAATAATAGCAAGCACAGCAATCGTCACCATCAGTTCAATCAGGGTAAATCCTGAGTTGGTTGTTCGTAGCGTAAGTGGTAGATTATTTGTAGATGCGTTCACATCAAATCCCTATTTATAACGGCAATTTTATAATGACTATTGTTTGTCTAATACCAATACTGAACCAAAAAAACTAACAATGAATTCATATTTTCGTATCATTTTTGCCAGTCTTTTTATTGTTATTTAATAAAAATGATGCAATTTTTGTTCCATAATATTTAACAAAAGTTTTGCATAGAAATAACAATAGCCATAGCAGTTATGCAAGCTATTTAGAAAATATCATTTTATAAGCAATGCTATTGAGTGATAAGCACAGTATTTTGGAATATTAATAACAAATAAACATATATTATTTTAATAATATAGCGTTAAGGCAACATATTAGCAATATATTAGTAGTTAGCAATAGAGAGGAACAGATTTTAAGACTGATTTCCATGCGCTAAAGCATAGGCAGAAAGATGGTATTTATAATTGGTTTGAATATCTGACATGGTGACTGTTTCAGACGGGGTAAGCAGTGTACGCCCCAATGCTTGTAAACTGGCACCCGTGGTCGCAACATCATCAAACAATAATAAGCGTTTCACAGGAGGCTTTTCGATTAAAACAAAAGCATTGTCTAGATTACTTAGGCGCTCAGCACGTGTAAGCCCTTGTTGACTGACAGTGTCGTCAATACGCTTTACACCATGCCATAAAGGTATCTGCCAATGCTTAGACAATTGCGCGGATAAAATACTGACAGGATCGAAGCCACGTTTGACCAGTCGTTGCTCGGTTGTTGGCATAGCGACAATCACGCTATTATCATGATGACAACCATGAGGACGTGGTAGCTGACGTATAGCATGTAACAATAACGGCAATTTGGTCATGTCTTCATGGTGCTTAAAAGCTCTGATCGCTTGACGCAGCGGATACTCATAATAAGTCGCCGTTTGGATAGATAAAACCGTACCAGTAGCAATGTCAACATTGAAAGGTTTCGGCAACCACGCGATACTGTCATGACAATGTGAGCAAAGTAGTCCGCTGTTAAAACCGTGGTTAAATTGCTGGCGCAAATTAGCAAAAAACGAAGGATTGTTTGGCAAGGGGTTTAGAGAGTGCGGTGTAGGATCAGCCGTTGGCAAGCTACTAAAACTTGATGAGAGGTAATTTTGAAGTAGCTGAGATTGTGGCGTGCTGCGATAAATACGGCACAACTGGCAGCGTATATCGAGATACTCTGCCAGCCATAGTCCGGTTTGATAAGGCGCTAAAAGTCGCATGGACGATTGTCAAAATGTGCGCTGATATTAGAAACCTTTCCAATCATTCAGTACGATACCAAAGCCAATAGAGGTATTTTCGTGGTTGTAATCGATGATGGATTCGCCATAGCCTTGGAAAACCTGCACAAAGCCATTAACATTTTCTGATAATGGATAAATATAATCGACTTGCGCCGCCCCTTTATTGGTGCTTGGATTGTAGCGCAATGTACCGCTCAGGCTCTGTTGATCAGGCAAATCATATAAGAATTTGATATCACCATAACCCATGTAGTCCTCGATATCTGGATTGTCTTCACTGCTGCTGCTTTCACTATTCACTCGAGCCCACAGGCGCGGTACGATTGATAGCTTACCCCACTCTGCCCCTGCCATGAGATAAGCACGGTTCCATGAGCGTGATAACGGATCGTCTTGTCCATTAGAATGATGAATGGCACCAGCACCAAGCATACGAAGACGACCACCAAAAGGTAAATCTGCTGTCACTGGCTGAGTCAAAAATATTTCAGGCTGATAGTCGGTGGCACGGAATGGTCGCGAGTTGTCTTCGTTATAAACTTGCCAATGTGACTCTTGGGTATAACCAAACCACAAATCAGCACTGGTATCGAATAAGTCTTCGGCAACTTTGGTCTTCAAAGACAACTGAAATTTTAGTTCAGTATTGCGTATGTCATTAGAAGAAAAGGACTCAGTTTCCTGTGACGGCGTGCTTGGATCTAGGTTAGGGTCAAAGGTATAAAATACTGGCAATACATAGGTTGGTCGGTATGGTCTGACGGTCCAAGTTCCACGCTCACTGTTTTTATCGAGATCATAGGATAAACTAAGCGGTGTGTATTTTTCGATATCTGTTTGAGTGACACCAACATTTTCTAAAACTTGTGCTTCTCTTTGCGTTAGCCCAACGGTGTCTAAACCTTCATTAGTAGCAGGTGCGCGCGCAACTGAGTCAGTAGCGGCATTATTAGCACCAGCAATGGTAGACTTTTCTTCTACAAAGACAACTTGCGGATTACCTGAAAGCGTACTTTGAAAGGTTTTTGCCAAATCTACTGGCTGCTTAGTTGTGGTGTAGCTCGGTGTTTTACCTTCTTCGGCTACTTTGTCAAAGCAAGCCAAACGTGCGGCACTGGTCTGTACTTGGGTACATTCAAAAAACAATTTTGCTTGCTGAGCGATAAATTCTTTACTGACTACTTGGCGATCTTGCGCAGCTGTATTGGCATCCTGTGACACCTGATAATCTTCAAACTCAAACGCTGCCTCCGGTACTGGTAACTCATTATCGCTCTGAGTTTTATCGGCAGCTTGGACTTGCACGGTCAAGCAGGTTAACGCTAGACCAACAGCAATATTCAAATAATGCTTTCTTGTCTGAAATAAAGTGTTTTTGCGCGCGGTAATAAGAGGCATAGGGCGGCGCTGTGCGGTGATATGGGAAAACATAAGTGTCCTTTATCTAACTGACATTATCGCCAGCAGAGTATATAAGATAATGAGTATGACCATTAGCGTCATCGCTAAAATAAACCCAATGACATTCAGACATAGAAGTCAGCAATTACAACGAGTAATGCGCCTTCAGCATTGTTGCTTTATTGTAATGAAAATGTGTGTACTATACTAGCCTTATCGCTGCCCTATACCAATGTAAATATCAATAATCAACGCTAAACCAAATGCTTAGCGTCAGGATGATAAGTAACCATTGGTAAAAATAGAAGAGCCAACGTACTGTATGAATAGTACATTGGCTCTTTTGTATTGTTAAGCCTTTAGAAAAGACTTATTCATTTTATTAAGTATCAGTTATTAAGCATCGTCAACGTTTGCTCAAATTCTGGACGATCAATCTCACCTACTTGTTGATTGGTCAACTGACCGTCTTGATAATACAGCAATGCTGGCGGGCCAAACAATTTATAGCGCGCTAAGATTGCTTTAGAATCGTCAGTAGTTTCTGTTATATCCAGTCTCACCAACTGCCAATCCTGCATCTGCGCTGGACGATTATGAAATAAGTTTTTATCCATAATACGGCACTCGATACACCATTCAGCAGTGACATCGACAAGCACTTTAGGGTTAGCGGCGATAATGGCATCTAATTCAGTCAGCGTTGTGGCGGTTTTATCTGTTGTATTACTCATGGCTGGCTGACCAGTCGTCTGCATCATCGGAGCAGCACTCAAAGATGCCAGCGGATGCAAGCTATCATCGTTACCCAACGCCGCGCCGATGACTAAACATGTTGCCCAAATACCAGCGATTAACCCCAATGCTTGGGTCAGCATACGACCTTTACCCAACCAACTCCATGCCCACATCGCTACAACCATAAACCATAATGCCCATACCATTAGCATCACGGGTGAGATAAAGACGCGCTCAATTAATAATAAAGCAACGGCAAAGAGTAATAAGGCAAAACCTTGCTTAACCCAGTTCATCCACGCGCCCGCCTTCGGCATAATTTTACCTTGGGTGGCACCAATTAAGATAAGCGGTGCGGATAAACCAAAACCCAACATAAATAAAGCCGCAAAACCCAGTAGTGGACTACCAATCGTCGATACGGCAAGCAGTGCCCCAAACAATGGCGCAGAAACACAAGGAGATACTACGAGCGCAGATAAGAAACCCGCGATTAAACTACCGCCCGTACTGCCCAGCTTGCTATCCCCTGCTTGACTCAAGCCTTGCATTTTATTACTAATAAATCTTGGTAAGCGGATACTAAACACACCCAGCATATATAGTGCAAGCAGGACAAAAACAATCGCAAAACCAATCAGGATAATGGGGTTTTGTAGCCAGCCGATAATGCCTAATGATTCACCAAACACGGCGATAACTGCGCCCAAAATACCATAAGCTGTTGCCACGCCAATAGCGTAACTGGTGGTGAGAATAACACCGCGTTTCACCGTTGGGTTTTCCTCACGGGCAACGATATTGGCAACGATTGGCAACATTGGTAGTACGCATGGTGTCAATGCCAAACCCAGCCCTGCTAAAAACAATAATACCAATGCCAACCAAGGATGAGAAGCCAGACCAAAAGGATCGCTATCAGTGGCATTATCTCCAGCAACAGTATTGTTGGTTGTCGCAGAAACCTCACTTGTCGCAGTGCCATCGACGCCTTGTTCATCTGCGCCAGAAATCGTATTGGTAGCGCCAAGCTCTCCCTCTAAAGCCTCATCATCCAACAAGGCGTAATCAATCACCCCATCATCAGTCAGCGCTTGCTCTGCTGCAAGACTATCGGCAACCGTCGCACTTGACTCAGCGGTGTTGTCATTATCTGTCAGACTGTTGTTATTAGCAGCTTCTTGAGTAGAAGTACTGGCGCTATTTCCTGCAATTTGTGGCGTTGTAGCAGCGATATCAATCGTCGTTTTAATTTTTTCAGGTGGATAGCATAGTCCTGCTTTGGCACAGCCTTGCCAGCCAATCACCACGGCGGCATCGTTGACGCTTTTACCATTACTGCTGCTCAAGGTCGTCGTCGCCACCATATTCGCTTGGTCAAACACCAGTACTTTTCCGAATGTTGGATCATCGATTGACACTGGCTTTTGACTAAAGGTAAAAGGCGCAGCGGTCACGCCAGCTGGCAACGTCAGTTTGATTTGGTCTTTATAAACATAATGCTCAGGCGTAATGTCAAAATTAATGGCTAAGCGCGTGCCATTATTGGTAGTTTTACTGCTATCACTGACTTGGAAAGCTTTGTCCACTGGTAAAAACTTCGTCTGTGCTGCATTTTTATCACTGCTAAATAAATCACCCAGCCCTGCCGCATGAGTCATCATGGGCATCGCAGCCAGTCCTGTAAACAACGAACTACTAGAGACCGCAAACGCTAGTAGATAAGATTTTTTGGACGAGCGATGTACCGTTAGCGATGGTGTTTTTTCTATTGTCTTGATGGACATGAAGAGCTACCTATTTATTACCTAATATGCTATTTATTACCAATATTTGAGTCGATCGGCTTGTGGTCTATTTGCGTGTCACGGCGATATCAACCGTGGTTTTGATTTTCTCTGGCGGATAGCACAGCCCAGCTTTTGCACAGCCTTGCCAGCCAATGATAATCGGTGCATTTTTTGCGCCTTTACCATTGTTAGTAGTCAGAGTCGTGGTTGCTACCATGTTTTTTTGGGTAAAAACGGGAACCTTACCAAAGGTTGGGTCGTCAATGGAGACCGGCGACTGACTAAAAGTAAAGGGGGTTGCACTCACGCCCTTAGGAAAACTGAGAGTAAGCTGATCTTTATAGACATAATGACCTGGCGTAATATCAAAATTAATAGATAAGCGCGTGCCCTTAGAGGTGGCTTTAGTTCTGCTAATAACTTGAAACGCTTTATCGACAGGCAAAAAATTCGATTGTGCGGCACCATTATTAGCAAATAACTCGCCCAAACCTGCAGCTTGAGCGCTCATAGATGCCATTGACAACCCTATCATCAATGAAGTACTCATGATTGCAAGTGCGTGAGGCAACTTAGAGACTCGTTTATTTGTAATGACGGCTTGTGAATTAAGTTTGTTGGTAAACATGAGTAATGACCTCTACTGGCTGATTTTAATGACAAATGAGCGGGGCGATATGACTGGTATCAAACGTATAGCTTTTTGGAAAAATGGATGGTTTGACATTATCTATGGGATGCTATGCCACTTAGTTACTAATATAAAAATATCAACCAATAAGGTCTTATTGGTTGATATTTAAGAGCTTTAGAGCGACCGTCACCAATAAACATACTATGGAGTAAAGGATCGTTAGCTACCCATATTTTAACTGCTCATCAAGCTAATACTTATAATTGAGCATAAAGATCAGCATCTTGACCTTCACCGCCTTGCTGGCCATCTGCACCCAGCGAAAATAAATCATAAGGACGACCTTCACTGCCTGGGGCGACATATTGCATCTCGTTTTCCCAGCCATCTGTTGGATAGCCGCCTTTGATATAACCACCATCTGGGTAGTTTTTGGCCTCTGCTGGCGGTGTGGTTAATGCTTCTAAACCTTGTGCGGTAGTCGGATAGCGCGAATTATCAACCTTATACATATCAAGGGCGTTGGATACTGTAGCAAGCGCCGTTTCAGTGGTCTTGACACGAGCTTTATCACTTTGTCCCACCACTTTCGGGACAACTAAGCCTGCAAGAATTGCCAAGATTACAATCACGACCATGATCTCGATCAGAGTAAATCCAGACTGGTTATTCAGTGGCTGACGGGCTCTCGTACGAGCTGGCTTGTTGTAACTCATAGCACTTGTTGGCATAGTAGTTACTTGAATTTTGTCAATTATAGTCATCGCTTTTGTCATCGCTTTTGGCATCAGGGTGATGTAAATAGGAAAAGTGGCGTTTAAGTAACATTAATAATCGGCAATGATCGGCGTATTAATGAGCACTGAAACGATTATCACTATAAACCATGATTTTATTTTTATCTAGGGCGTGTCCTCAATTCAATCGTTTACTTTCTAAATGGCCTAAAAATAGCTAAATTTTGCCAAACATCGTCAAATAGCTTCTTAATATCTCGATATTATTTGCGCTACTTTCCTTGTTTGATGGCAATTTATCTCATTTTTATCACCATTTTTAAAATAAGGACACGCCCTAGCACCGCAAGTATATTGTTATGAACCTTGACTTTTATAAGCATCAATACTGAAGCACAGCATGACGAGTAATATAGTCGTTCCTATATAAATTAGATACTGTGTCAGGCTCGCTCAGTCTACTATGTGTAGTACTTTCACTCACCTTCCTTGTATCTAAATTATCTTGAACCGACTCCATTTATAAGGATAACTTTTGACTGACGCTTACTATAGCTTGATGGCTGGCTTTACCCTAATAAAAACGTGACTCAGTCAACAATCTACAACAGTAAGCAAATCTTAAGAAAGCTAGCGTAATATTTAGTAAGATGGCTACAATAGAAATGTGAGCGGGAGGCACACAAGCTCAGAAGGCTTAAGTGCTCATTATCCTGCCAGATCATTCATATTTACAATCGGCAGCATCACTGCCATCACGATAATCATGACTACCACGCCCATCAGCACTAGCATCAACGGCTCAAGTAGCGACAACAAGGTACTGATAAAGTTAGTGGCTTCCGCTTCCTGCATATTGGCGGCGCGGCTGAGCATGTTTTCAAGCTCGCCTGAGTTTTCGCCACTTTTAATCATTTGCACCATCATCGGCGGAAAGTAACTGGACTTTTCTAATTGACTCGATAAACTTGAGCCTTCCGTCACCCTATCAGCCGCAGTGATGATGGTTTTTTGAATATGTAAATTGGTCGTCACCGCCGCACCAATATGCAGTGCCTCAATTAACGGCACCCCTGAGCGTACCAATATCGCCAATGTACTGGCAAAACGTGCTGCATTCAGCCCTTTTGATAACCGCGCCAATATCGGTAGTCTTAGCACGATGCTGTCTATCGCTAACTTACCCGCTTGCGTCTGCGCGAAACGATAAAACAAAAACGCCGTTCCGGCCAATACTAGCAGCATCAGCCACCACCACTGCGTAATAAGATTAGATAGGCTAAGAACAATTTGGGTAATGAGCGGCAATGCCTGTTCAGACTGCTCAAACACTTTGACAATTTTGGGCACCACAAAACTCATCAAGCCCATAATCACGCCGACTGCCATCACCATCAGCACAATCGGATAAACCATCGCGCCTTGGATTTTCTTTTGCAATGCAAAGCGGTTTTCGGTGTAATCTGCCAACTGGTTCAAGATTAAATCTAAGTGACCTGACTTTTCTCCTGCCGCAATGGTCGCGATATATAGTGGTGGAAAACTGGCGGCTTGCTGCAATGCTCGCGCCAAGCTCAAACCTTCTAATACATGCGAGCGCACGGCAAGCATGAGAGATTTAATATGGGTTTTTGGTGACTGTTTGGCGACGGCGGCAAGCGTTTCCTCTAACGGAATACCCGCTGCCAATAATACCGATAATTGACGGGTCAGCAATGCCAACTCGTAAGCAGAGGGTTTTTTATAGCGGTTTTTATTCTGGTTTTGTCTGTCATTGACGGCACTGACTTCAACGGGCGTCCATTGTTTATCACGCAGCTGCTGGCGAACTTGTCGCGCAGAATCACCTTCGAGCAAGCCTTTTTGTACACTGCCATGGTCATCTAACGCTTTATAATGATAAGCGGGCATAGCAGCGAATATCCTAAAGTGGTCAATAATAAAAGGTAATAAACAAGGACTTATAAAGGAGGTCTATCGAGATTTAATGGCTTAAAAAAGCGGCGTAGAATCGCTACTGTCTGGCATCAAACCTTGCAATAACAAAACATCTAAGTGCTGCTGCTGCAGTTTTTTATCGAAGTCGTTGACCTCAGCAATGAGCATTCTCTCGATACGCTTGTCACTGGCAAAGACACTCAATCGTGCACAGATAACTGCCAATTGATAAATACGTTTTTTACAGTAGCCATCCAGCCCTTGTAGCAGTCTAACCATGTATGGCGTCTCAAGACTGGCATAATCGTAATCAGCTATAACCTGCGGACCAAGTGCCGTAACACCATAGCTAATAGATAGATGGGCACAAAAATAACAGCTGAATAAGTAGCCAACGACATGGCCAATATAATAGCCGCGATCATAGGTAAAACTACTCACGCCGAAGTGCCCAAGCACATAGCTATTTAGACTACCTTGATCACGAATAGGCTTACTGTTCTTTAATTTGCCAACAGTGGCAAAGCATAGCGGATTTCGCCCATCCTGAGTGGTCAGTTGCCAACCTGCTGGCTGCTGAGCTGGCATATGACGGACAATATCAGCGATGATGTCATCGACCACATGCAGCTGCTGCCAAAGACGCTCTAATCCATCGATATCCATCAAGCCGCGTTTATCAAGCTGCTGTGCCAGCAAGTATTGCTGATGTTCTGCGAATTGTGATTTGAGCGTTTGTACCAAATAAGTAGGTCGCGTGGCAGCGGATGCCATATATAATAATCGCGTACGCTCATGCTGGGTACAATACAGTGCCACACGCTGCTCGGCAATATTCATCTCGCTAGCAGCAGATTGTTGCACCGCGCTATGGGTATTAGATAACTCATCAGCTGCGCCTTTAACAACTGTCTCTTTAACACCTACCTCTTCAATATCTGGCAGCGTAAACAGTGCCAATAACATCGCTTTGTCAGGTGTCGCACCCGCCTTGTCTTTTCGACCATGCTTGACGTTGCTTAGATTCATATCGCTTTGTTTTTTAGCGGACACAGCTGAGCCTTGTTGGCTATTGGCTCCTGCGCGTGGCTTTGCGGTCGGTTCAGTCATAACATACCATCAGCAGCAAAAATAAATATCATTTAGAACAAACGATCTGACCACCATACAGTGACATATCTTACGCTAAAAACAAGCGTTTGCGCCTAGATGACTCATTATTCCATAGTACCTGAACACAAGCACATTGTCAGCTGTCCATCGTCAAAATACTCCGTGTCGACACCTGTCAACCATAGACGAAATATCTCCATAAAAGTCTCATACTTCACCATGAGAAAACAAAAAAGCGTTAAGGGCCTAATGGCAACCTTAACGCTTTTTTGGTGTATTAACGATACGTTATGCGATGTTTTCTTGTTGATATTGTTGGCGATAGGCTTTTGGTGATACCCCATAAACGCGCTTGAATGCTTGACTAAAGGTCGAGTCTGACGCATAGCCAACCAACTCACTGATACGGCCAATACTGTTTTGCTGCAAGCGTAGATAACGGGCCGCCAAGCGCAAGCGATAATCAATGAGATAGGTCAGCGGCGGCATGCCAACTGTATCTTTAAAGCGCTGCGCAAAGCTCGAGCGTGACATTCCTGCGACTTCAGCCAGCTTATGAATGGTCCAGTTTTGATTGGGCGCTTGATGCATCGCTGCTAACGCCTTGGTCAAAAACGGGTCTTTCATGGCTTTTAGCCAATTTTCTGTGGCCTCAGGCAAACTTTCAATATAAACCCGCAAACATTCAATCATCATAATACTTGCCCAATGATTGATGATCGCGGTCTTGCCCATGCGCTCACGCTCGGCTTCTAAGGTCAGTAGCTTAATCTCGACATCAATGACCTCAAACCTACCGTCAGACTCATCATTGATTTCAGGCAAAATCGCAGGCAGCACAGACAACAAAGGACGTATCATTTCTTTGTCATACTTGCATTCAATCAATATCAAAGACGAGTTAGGATCACCATTACCATCGATATCAAGGGTGTTTTCCTTACAATCAGTCAGCAACTCATCCAGCGGTAGCGCATCGTCACCATTATGATCTAAGGCATAGCTCACATGCTTATGAGCACTGGGAATCATAATCATATCGCCTGCGTGCGCCTGTCGCAAACCATTGCCGACGTCGATACAAAAGCTCCCAGACATCACTAAATAAAATAAAATCGTATCTTGTCTAGTGATGGAATAAGACCAATTACCAGTCCCATTCAAACGATAATACTTGGTTTCAAACAAATGCACGTTTTGTAGCAATACGCTCAATGCGTCCATCAATCACTTCCTCAATAATATAAGATCCATAGCAGCGCATCTCAGACAAGCACTCACATCCCTACTACGGTCTTAGGCTTACTTAATCTATTCAATATATTTTTTAACTGACTTTCTTAACACTCGTATCATCTTCAATGGATCACTTCTTAGTGGATGACCTAATATATCAACGGGCTTTAAGACCTTATCATGATGCATCACTAAAAGCGTTGCCTTTGTTATTCTATATCTTGTTATCCTATATAAAGGCTGTTAAAGAATAACACAGCAGGTTTAAGGCACGTACAGAGATAGGGAGCGTCTAAAATGAGAACCCATAATAAAAATAAATGAGACAAAAAACCAGTAAATCAATAGACAATCAAAGGGCTGATGAGTCTACAAATTTTAATCGCAGGGGGTAAGATAGGTTAAAACCAATCATACAGGCACAAAAAAAAGCCAAACATGGCAAGTATTATTATTTAGAGTAAGGTTTTTATAATGAGGTAGAACAAGAAGAGGATAATGCAGAATAAAATATGGGGCGACTGATGGGACTCGAACCCACGACAACCGAGATCACAACCCGGGGCTCTACCAACTGAGCTACAACCGCCATAACTATTGCCTGATGAGGCAAGATTTGCAGGCTAAATGGTGCGCCTGGCAGGATTCGAACCTGCGGCCACCTCCTTAGAAGGGAGATGCTCTATCCAGCTGAGCTACAGGCGCTCTTAGAGGACTTTTATATACTAAAGCAAGTTTTAAATATATCAAAAACTAAACCATTATACATAAAAAAAAGCCTGTAAGGCTCTTAAAAATAGATGGTCGGAGTGATAGGATTCGAACCTACGACCCTCTGGTCCCAAACCAGATGCGCTACCAAACTGCGCCACACTCCGAAATTTCTATTATCACGATAGTTTGTTGATTAACTCGTTGTTGGCAATGCCACTAACTTGTTAACGTTCCTTGCTATCGAGGTGCACATATTAAGGGGAAAAGCCGATGGTGTCAACACCTATTTTTAATTAATTTAAAAAAACTGCTAAATTACTTAAAAAACGCTCATTTATCATAAAAACCACTATGACAAATCCTTTTCTCCACGATGCTAAGTGCTACTTACTCATCGACAGCGCTCATTATACTCTATTCCAATCAGGAAGCAAGCCGCCGTTTATCTTACCAGTCAGAACATTGAATGGTACGAGCCACAATGGCGCAGGACTCACTTTTTCACCAGCAATATTATGCCTCTTATCATGGTTGTTAGCACCATCAGTCTTTTTATAATCATGCACTTGTTGGCTGAGCGCAACTGGCAACCGCTCATTATCTTGTACTGGGTAAACCAGCCACACCTGCCCTGCTTGATAGGCCTGAGCGTAACTCATCAATTGATAAGCATCGCTGGCACTCATGCTGGCTGTCTGCGATAAATGCTTCCATTTAATATCGATGACATGGCTATAGTGACCTTTTTCTCTAGCTTCAATAACCGCAGTGCTACTCTGATTTTGACAATTATCATCAGCATCAGTTTTATATATGAGCAAATCAGGTCGTATAGACAGGCATGCGCGCCCTTCTGCATCCGTTAGCCAGATACTTTGCGTTTGATATAACGGCTGATATTGTTGACTCACTTGCTGAAACATCGAGGCAATGCGCATACTTGCCCATTGCTCAAAAGCTTGATTCATATCAATCAGCAAGCATAAACGCGGAGAGGACAGATTTTGCTTGAAGGGTTGTTTTGGCGCAATACCATTACCTGTTGCCACATTATTGGACTGCCTTAGTAACCAATAAGCCATATCTAACAACTGCTGAGCAGCTTGTAGTTGCGGTGCTCGAAGCGGTTGAGCGGCTAACTGACGCTTGGCTTGCTTGTATATCGACTCTAACTGTGTCAGCTCTTGATAACTCAACGCCGCTACTCGCTGCCAAGCCTGCAAAAATTTAGGCGCAGCTGCTTTCGATAGCGTTGATTGAAAAAATAAAGGTGTCATCAAAACCAACGTGCTCTTAATCAGCCGATTACCTAGCATGTCTTGGCTCAGTATACTGCTCTCACAGACAAACTTATGCGGCTGCATGCTGTTGTGGCGCAATTGTTCTTTGATGAGCAGTCGACCTTGTAGCGATGCTTGATTATCGACCTGCGTCTGATAGTGTTTGCTTGGTCGATAATGTACCAGCCGCTGCAAAAACTGCGTGATAAGCCAATCTGACAATGGCAGTACAGCTATCGATAGCGGCGACAATTGACTGCTAAATTGACCTAGATTTTTTGTATTGGGTAGCTTGTTTTTGACATGACTGCTATTGGTCAAATCCGATAGCATGCCCTGCACCCATTGGCGAGTTAGACTGATATCGGGGCGATGACTGGCATGGCGATGACTGGTATTCTGTGAAAGGTATGATTGCTGCGCGACTTGATCGCTAGAAGTTTTTGCCGCAAGTTTAGGTAAAATCTCAAGCGTCATGCCGCTAGGCAGTAAAATAACCCCTATATAATGTCCGACTTTTAACTGCCATTGTCCCTGTCTTCGCTTAATGCTAAATACCGCAAACTCTTGCGCCATCAACCAATGGAAATCAGATACCCGTAAGAAGTCATGCGCTATTAGACGCTGATGCTCAAACACAGTGATGATATTGGTATCACGCGCATTAACGTCGGTACTGTCAATATTATTGGCTATGACTTTATGACTAAAGCTTTTATTTATCAACGCTGAGCACCTTTATGGATATAAACGTTGATAGACAGTAGGTGTGGCAAAATCGCCTACCCCCGCAATGAGGTCGGCATTTATCTTATAGCCAGCAGTGCGCATAGACTGACCGAAAAATGCGTTTTGACCAGTAAACAGCGGATTTTGACTATTAGCATTCACTTGATCATTCACACTGTCATTGATGGATACATGACTATCATGAATAAACTGCGCTCGCAGTGGCTGCTGCTCGTCTCTAAAGATATATTGCAAAGTACCCTCTTGCCCACCCGTCGCTTGCATTAACTGCGGAATAATTTGTTCAACCAACGCCGCTTGCAATTGTCCAATATCCGTCACTGACCATAAAAAAGCATGACCCAATTGCGCTTCCATTCCCAATGTTTGCGTGATGCGATCATTCAAACCAGCTAAGAGCTTTGCCAAATCTATCGTTGCTGCTGGACTGTCAGTTTCTGAGTTTCGGTGTACATGAATCATCGGTAATAACTTGGGCTGCGGAGGACAGTCTATAAAACGAAAGCGCCGACGTAAGGCCATATCAAGTGGTGCTAACGAGTGATCTTGGATGTTCATCGTGGCATAAATATCGATGTTAGCAGGGATGCTAAAAACCCGTCCAGAATAGGCCAAATGAACGGCCATCGCGTTTGCCATGCCAGCCCGTTTGTCTGGCTCAATTAGACTGAGTAGCTCGCCAAATACTCGTGACACGTTGGCGCGATTGATCTCATCAATTAAGATGGCATAACGCTGCTCTGGATCATTTGCTGCCCTTTGACACAGTTTTAAAAATGCACCATCTTGAATGGCGTAATTCATTTGAGATAAGCTACTTGTTGTATGATTAGACGCTGCCATGACAGGACGAATGCCTTCGACAAACTCTTCATAGCCATATGCTTGATGGAAGCTAACCATGGTAAAGCGCTGCTGGCTAAAACCTTGATTTGGATTAGCTTGGCTTTGGTTGACACTGTTATCACGCTGCGCTTGCTGAAATTCGGCAAGTTGCTGCGATAGCTCTGTTAATAACTCAAAGCTTTCTGGCAGCAAATACCACGCACCGCCCTCATCTTTATCAAAATAGGCTTGGCTGGCACGGTTTTTATAAGTCACAGTTTTTGAATTGGTAGGGCTATGCATTTGAAGGACAGACCAAGCCGTATTGCTTAAGTTTTTTTCGCGGGCATTCTGTGCGGCTTTCGCGACAAAGAACGCATGATTGACGATTTCAGGCACTTTTACCAAGTCTTGGTGTTTAGATTGAAAATCCAAAAGTACCAAGCATACGATTTCACGCCAGCTAAGCGCTTGCAATAGCTGCCCTAACAAATCTGCCTCATCGGCTCTCGGCAGATAGTCGGTATATCGCTTAGCAATTTGTAACAGTCGATAGGTTTTTCCCGTACCAGCAACGCCTGTATAAATGATATTGGTCGGCACATGAATTGACGTGTCAGGCATAGCTTCATCCAGCATAGAAAAAGGAAATAAGAAAAATAATCAATAAGATACGCTAAAATATCATCATTATAGCGTGGCTGTCTTTATGGCATCCAGCAGCACTGTTTATGAAAGCATCTAAGTGATACGATGTTGCGTTGAGCGATAGCATTCCTAGCATCTAGAGTATCATGACGTTAGCCCTATTTTATAAGCGCAACAGTTCATGCTAATAATAGTAGGCAGACGGCGGTTAATGTACCATAGTGAGCATGGCAGCTTGCACAATAGGCATCCTATCAGCTGCTATGATGAAATATGTAACACTCAAAGCGTCATTTAATCTATCTACATTAAGGAATTTTGTATGTCAGGATTATTAAAAAAACTCCCTAGCAAGCTAACCAATAAATTGCCAGCCAAAACCTCTGACAGCACAAGATCGCCCGTCGAAAAACCCAACAGCACGCTCAAGCCCATCAGCAATCAATTTACCAAACTGTTATCTGTTACCAAATACTTACCTACCAGCGCACGCTCGAGCATCTTATCCAAAGCCTTTGGTAAAGTGGTTCCATATGTAGGCACAACGGGCGTCTATTATGAAACGGTCGAACCCAACCAAGTCGTCGTGAGCTTAAACAACACCAAAGCAGTGCAAAATCATATTGGCTCTATTCATGCGGTCGCCATTACCTTACTTGCCGAAACAGCGACTGGTTTTATTTTGGGTTTAAACCTACCCTCTGACCGCGTACTATTGATTAAATCATACTCGGTTAATTTTTATCGCCCGATTAAAAAAGGTCAAATTGCAGCAGTGGCGTCTTTATCGGATGAGCAGCGCTTAGATATCCTAAATACACCAAAAGGCGAAATGGTAATTCCGTGCGTCATTCATGACCGTGAGTCTGACAGTGATCGTGACCCTATCGTGGTTGAGATGACATGGGCTTGGATTCCTAAGTCTGAATTAGAAGCCCGCCGTCAAGGCAAAAGTAGCGAAAAGCCGCTAGAAGCTGACACTGAATCTAAAACAGAAGTCGAAGCTGAGCAAAACGACCAATAACTGGTTAAGCATAAGTAAGACATAATGTGTCATCTAGTGTGATGAGACATTATGTTTGTTAAACTTGTATAGTGAATTTAAAAAAATTGTGAAAAAAACTTATAATAAGGAGACAGCGATGTCCAAGATTACCCATAAATTGACTACCCATTTAACTAAGGCGTTGCTCGTGGGCGCGTGCTCACTAGGCCTTGCTATGACAGCGAATGCGGCGCCAATGGCAACTACCGCAAGCGTGACTAAATCTAGCCCTGTATTTCTTGGTGATGGCGGTAATTATCCTTTTTCAGAAGCAGTACGTGTGGGCGATACGCTATACATGTCTGGACAAATTGGTTTTAAAGATGGCAAATTGGTCAAAGGTGGTGTCAAAGCCGAAGCCAAGCAAGCATTGGATAATATTAATGAAACCCTGTTAGAGTACGGCTATCAAAAGTCAGACATCGTCAAATGTATGGCGATGCTGACAGACATGGATGACTTTGACGATTTTAATAAAGTCTATAAAGCAGAATTGGCCAAACCTTATCCGGTACGTTCAGCCTTTGGCGTCGCTGAATTGGCGGCTGGTGCCAGCGTTGAAGTTGAATGTATCGCTGCAAAATAATAATGACGTCACACGTTAAATTATTAAAAGCACTGAACTATTCAAAACACTAAAGTATTAAAAACAGTAAAGTATTAAAAACAGTAAAGAATGACCATCAAATAACTGGCTACCATAGCCAGTTATTTTTTTACCTGCTATGCAGACCCTTTGGCTGAGGTAGATTAAACCATCACCAATGCACTCTAGACATTTTATACAAGTATTGTGTCATCAGCTAAGGCACTCTCTTTCGTCACTCGTAGCACTTCCTCTAACGTCGTACGACCTGCAATGACTTTATGCAACCCATCCGCACGAATCGACGGTGTCTGCTGACGTGCGTACTCCTCTAGCTCATACTCGGCGGTATTACTATGAATCATACGGCGCAAGGTATCATCAACGGGCACCACTTCATATATCGCCGTCCGTCCTTTAAACCCTGATTGATTGCATTTGTCGCAGCCAACTGGTCTGGGTAGATTGATAGGTGTAGTTGTTAAAGTTTCAGCACCATTCTCTGAGACTGGCACAATACCAATTTCAGTAAATAATTTGGCTTGCTCACTATCAGCCACTTGCCAACCATGACAATGCGGGCATAACGTACGCACCAAGCGCTGGGCGACGACACCAATCAGCGATGACGATAATAAAAATGGCTCAACGCCCATATCTTGCAGACGCGTGACGGCACCAATGGCGGTGTTGGTATGTAAAGTTGATAACACCAAATGTCCAGTAAGCGACGCTTGTACGGCAATTTCTGCCGTTTCTAAATCCCGAATCTCACCAACCATCACCACGTCTGGATCTTGACGTAACATCGCACGTAAACTTTTGGCAAAGGTCATATCGACTTTATTATTAACCTGCGTTTGCCCAATGCCATCGAGCTGAAACTCAATCGGATCTTCAGCGGTCAAGATATTACGGGTTTGGTCATTGAGATCGGTCAATGCTGAATATAGCGTCGTGGTTTTCCCTGAACCTGTCGGCCCTGTCACCAAAATAATGCCGTGTGGGCGATGAATCAAGCGTTTTAGCTCACTGTAATCGTTATCAGATAGCCCTAAATATGTCATATTCAGGCGACCTGCTTGCTTATCTAATAGACGCATGACCACGCGTTCACCAAAGCTCGATGGCAATGTCGATACCCGCACATCAACCTCACGCCCTGCCAGCCGTAAGCTGATACGTCCATCTTGTGGCACGCGTTTTTCGGCGATATCGAGCTTGGCCATGACCTTGATACGCGACACCAATAATGGCGCTAATTGGCGTTTTGGCGTAATGATTTCTTTTAATTCACCGTCAACACGAAAGCGCACGACCAAGCGTTTTTCAAAGGTTTCAATATGGATATCTGAGGCATTTAAACGTATCGCTTCGGACAACAATGCATTGATGAGACGAATAATAGGCGCATCATCTTGTTGATCCATCAGATCTTCAGTTTCAGGGACACTATCTGCCAAACTATCAAGATCAGGATGGTCTTCGAGTCCAGCGGCAATATGTTGCGACTCACCAGTATTGCCTGCATAAGCGGCGTTCATGCGCTTTTCAAAGTCATCGGCGCTGATGCTTTCATAAGTGGGCACACCGCGTACCCCTTGCTGCTGTAAAAATCGCACTGCCTCATTAATCGCTGATAATGGCGTGGCTTTGGTCAGCACCAAAGTCGCTGGCAGCTCAGGATCAATGGCAAGTATGGCCAAAATTTGATGGCGTTTCGCAAAACTGTACGGCAGTTGCATCATAAAAGCGACCTGATAGATAAAGATAAACTCAGAAAGAAACTCGTGTCAAAGCGTGGCAAACGTATTATGCTTAACTGGCTAAACCAAAAAAGACTGCAAGTAAGATTGCATGATTTTGTTATAATAGCATTTTGTTTTACTCGCCATTAGGATTTTCAGTTATGTCAGAGAACACAAGCACTGCTACTCATCCGACGCCCCTTTTACAAGACACTTTTACGGTCGGGAGTCGTACTTTTTCTTCTCGCCTGTTGGTCGGTACGGGCAAGTATAAGGATATGACTGAAACGGGCGCCGCCATTGGCGCGTCGGCAGCAGAGATTGTCACCGTTGCTATTCGTCGTACCAATATCGGACAAAACAGCAATGAGCCCAATCTACTTGATGTGATTTCCCCCGATAAATACACCATTTTACCCAACACTGCTGGTTGTTTCGATGCCGAGACTGCCATTCGTACCTGTAAGCTTGCTCGCGAGCTGTTAGGCGGGCATAATCTGGTTAAGCTTGAAGTATTGGGCGATGAAAAAACCCTCTACCCGAATGTGATGGAAACGCTAAAAGCTGCCAAAGTATTGATTGATGATGGCTTTGAAGTGATGGTTTATACCTCAGACGACCCTATCGTCGCTCAAGAATTAGAAAGTATGGGCTGTGTGGCAATTATGCCACTTGGTAGCTTGATTGGTTCAGGTCTTGGTTTGCTGAATCGTCACACCCTCAGTCTTATTATCGAAAATGCCAAAGTACCGGTATTGGTTGATGCAGGCGTTGGCACGGCCTCTGATGCAGCGCTGGCTATGGAGCTTGGCTGTGATGGCGTCCTGATGAATTCGGCGATTGCCAATGCGCAAAACCCAGTCATGATGGCCCATGCCATGAAGCATGCCATCTGGGCAGGGCGCGCGGCGTTCTTGGCGGGTCGTATGCCAATGCGCAAAATGGCAACTGCGAGCTCACCGCAAACAGGATACTTTTTTCAATAGCTTTTAAATTTAACGACCATTATTAAATTCATAGTATTTAATAAAAAGTCAGCTATAAAATAATAATAAAAGAAGTAACTTTTACTCAACTTATCGTCATAAAAGGATTTATTATGCGGCTTCTCACAGCAGTCGACCAGTTGTTTTTACTTCTTGAGTCGCGTAAACAGCCCATGCATGTTGGAGGTCTATTCCTATTCGAATTGCCAGAGAATGCGGGTAGCGGTTTTGTTTGCCAATTGGTCAAACAGATGCAAGATTCTGATGTGTCGCCTACCTTTCCTTTCAACCAAGTGCTTGAGCATTTGGCTTTTTGGAAAAAGGACAAGCATTTTGATGTTGAGCATCACTTGCATCATGTTGCCTTACCAAAGCCTGCACGGGTTCGCGAGTTATTGATGTATGTTTCAAGAGAGCATGGTCGGCTGTTGGATCGTGCCATGCCATTGTGGGAATGTCATGTGATTGAAGGTATTCAACCAGAAAACGAAGGCGACCCTGAGCGTTTTGCTCTATATTTTAAAATTCACCATTCGTTGGTTGATGGCATTGCTGCCATGCGCCTTGTCAAAAAATCATTATCACAATCGCCCACTGAGCCAGTAACGCTACCGATTTGGTCATTAATGGCACGCCATCGCAATCAAGTCGATGCGATTTTACCCAAAGAGCGCTCCGCATTACGCATCATTAAAGAGCAAATATCTACCATTAAACCTGTATTTACCGAACTGCTGGATAATTTGAAAAATTATGGTGATGACAGTTATGTCGGTACTTTTGATGCGCCGATGAGTGTACTTAATAAACGCATCTCAGCCTCACGGCGCATAGCCGCGCAGTCTTATGATATTCAGCGTTTTAACGATATTGCTGAGCGACTAAATATCAGTAAAAACGATGTGGTGCTGGCGGTATGTGCGGGTGCCATTCGTCGTTATCTCATCTCCATGGATGCGCTGCCTAGCAAGCCACTCATTGCTTTTGTACCGATGTCGCTGCGTACAGATGACAGTGTGGCAGGCAATCAATTATCCTTTGTACTGGCCAATTTGGGCACGCATTTAGATGATCCCTTGAGCCGAATCAAACTGATTCATCGCAGTATGAATAACGGCAAACGCCGCTTTCGACGCATGAATCAAGCCCAAGTGATTAACTACAGCGTGATTGCCTATGCTTGGGAAGGTATCAACTTAGCGACCAGTCTATTTCCCAAAAAGCAGGCGTTTAACCTGATTATCTCTAATGTACCTGGTTCTGAAAAACCGCTATATTGGAATGGTGCACGTTTGCAATCGTTGTACCCTGCGTCTATTGTCTTCAACGGTCAAGCAATGAATATCACCCTTGCTAGTTATCTAGATAAGATTGAATTTGGGATTACGGCTTGTAGTAAGGCACTACCACATGTGCAAGAAATGCTGACGCTTATTGAAGAAGAGTTACAACTGTTGGAAACCACCAGTAAAGCGCTTAAGTTTCAAGGCATTACGGTTGAAGATAAAGGTGGCTATAAGAATAATAGTAAAACAAAAAAGCTGGCTCCATAATGGAACCAGCTTTTTAGTGTTAAGTTGTCTTAATAATTATGCTTAAGTGGTGCTTAAAATGCGTCACCCCACGCTGGAACAACCACTTGCATCAATGGCTTCAATAACTTAATGTTACAGGCGAAAATAGAGCCTGAAGTCATTGAGTTGTGTGCGCCTGTATGGTCAACCACCACGCCACGTGCTTCGGTCACGATAAGCTCACCTGCCGCGATATCCCAAGGCTTAATTGACATCTCAAAATAACCGTCAAAACGACCAGCAGCGACATAACATAAATCAAGCGCAGCAGAGCCTAAACGGCGCACTTGACCGCCCGCTTCAGAGATCTTTTGCAAGCTTTCAAAATGCTGCTTGGCATAAGAGATGATTTCGCCATTGCGTTTACGCTCAAGCGGATGACCAGTGGTAAATAGACCGCCATCAATCGTTTTGCGCTCGCTCACTTGCATGCGGCGATTGTTCAAGCGCGCGCCTTTACCACGGCTAGCAGAGAACATCTCATCACGGACAGGGTCATAGATCACACCATGTTGGGTCACGCCTTTATGCTGCACAGCGATAGACACACAAAACTGCGGCACACCATGGACGAAGTTTTTGGTGCCATCTAGCGGATCAATAATCCAGCACCAGTCCGCATCTTCACCGCGACCTTCTTGCATACCAAACTCTTCACCCAAGTACGAGTGATTTGGATAGCTGGCTTTTAGGGTTTCAATGGTCAGCTCTTCGCTAAAGCGATCAATACGCGTAACCAATCCATCAAGCCCTTTTGACTCAATATCCAATTCAATTTTATGGCGGTTTTGATGCGCATATAAAATCTCTTTACCAACTTTTTCAGCAGTACGTGCTGCGATGACGACCATGGGTTCCATAAATAACCTATTTGCTTGATGAATGAATGTCAAAAATAAGACGAATTCTGTGCCCACAACATGCCAATCAGCCGCTGCATCACACTGTATTTATACGATTAAAAAAATGCGCCATTTAAAAGCGATGATCGCATTATACTAAAATTGTTCGATAAAAAACGAAAAAAACCATGACGTTCGTCAAACCAACCCAAATTCTGGTGGTCATCACAAACTGCGTAAGTTGTAAAAAAGTCAGCACCTACGACTAAGTAGGCGTTCGCTCTATCGATCGAGCTTTTATCTATTTAACCAATACTCTGTCCAAATGACAGTTTAAACACTTAAAAACGTTCAAAGGTATAACTTAAACTTACAACAGCAACTGTTCAAGCTGCTTTACCACACCATTAACATCTAAACCACAATCAGCCATTTGCTCTGCTTGTGAGCCATGGGCGACAAAGCGATCTGGAATGCCGATATTAATAACGGCAGGGCGGTTGTTTGTAAAGGCTGGCGACTCATTCAGCAAATACTCATTTACCGCACTGCCCGCGCCGCCCATAACCATGTGCTCTTCCAAAGTCGCAATATGTGTAATACCTTGCTCTAATAACTTTTCTAATAATGCCGTGTCTAAAGGTTTTACCCAGCGCATATTAATGACATGTACCTGACAGTCTGATTCTATATCACTGTCAATTAGGCTTTCTGCCGCTTGCTGAGCCGTCGCAACCATGGTACCAAATGTGAGTAGCGCCAGCTTTTTAGGCGCATCCTCACTACCTAATACCGATTCTATCACTGCCTCGCCAACGTTATAAGTCTGTGCTGGCGACGCAATAACTGCGCCAGTACCGACACCGCGCGGATAGCGTACTGCCGTACAGCCTTGATATTCATAGCACGTATTGAGCAAATGGTAGCATTCGTTTTCGTCTTTTGGCGCGGCGATCAGCATATTGGGCACGCAGCGTAAAAAGGCAAAATCGAATACGCCTGCATGCGTTGCACCATCTTCACCGACTAGGCCAGCACGATCAATAGCAAACATCACATCAAGGTTTTGCAAAGCCACATCATGAATCAGCTGATCGTAGCCACGTTGCAAAAACGTCGAATAAATCGCCACGATTGGTTTTATACCTTGGGTCGCCATGCCAGCAGCCAGTGTGACTGCATGTTGCTCAGCGATGGCTACATCAAAAAAACGCTCTGGAAATTGACGGGCAAAGTCAATCATCCCCGAGCCTTCTTCCATAGCAGGTGTGACGGCAAGCAGCTTATCGTCTTCAGCAGCCTTATCACATAAGAATTGCCCAAACACTTGCGAGTATTTTAACGCAGGTTTGGTGTTGAGCAATGATTTTTCTATGGCGATAGCCTGAGTATCATTCTTGACTTCGACAGGGAGTTTGCTGATAGCATGATAGCCGACGGGATCTAACTCAGCTGGGGCAAAACCTTTGCCTTTGGTGGTATAAATATGGACTAAAACAGGCCCTTTTATCTGCTTGGCAAGTGACAATACCCGCAGTAGCTCAGGGATATTATGACCATCAAACGGACCAAAGTAGGTAAAACCAATCGCTTTAAATAAATTGTCTTCTAACTGCGGCACATCGCGCATCTCTTTGTGACGCTTGCGGCGATCAAAGCCTTGCATATCAGGGCGCTGGCATAGTACTGGCTCGCCTGAATCAGAGATATCGACCTGATATCCTGACTCCCACAGCATCGCTAAATGCCGTGAAAAACCACCGATAGAACAAGAGATCGACATATCATTGTCGTTTAAAATAACCAATAAATCCGCATCTTGTTGCACCGCATCATTCATCGCTTCAAACGCCATACCACCGGTCATTGCACCATCACCAATGATACAAGCAACGGTTTGCGCGCGACCTTGATAACGCAGTGCTAAGCTCATGCCTAGACCAGCTGAGATTGACGTCGATGAATGACCAACGCCAAAGGTATCGTAAACGGATTCTGCACGTTCTGGAAAGGCAGTCAAACCATCTTTTGAGCGAATCGTCGCCAACTGATCACGGCGACCCGTCAAGACTTTATGGGCATAGGCTTGATGACCCACGTCCCAAACGATTTGATCTTGCGGCGTATCTAGTAAGTAATGTAGCGCAATGGTCAATTCAACTACGCCCAAATTGGCACCAAAATGCCCACCGCTTTGACCTGCTGAATACAATAGAAATAGCCGCAGCTCATCAGCCAAGGTGATAAGTTGAGCGGTTGTCAGAGTATTAAGATCAGCTGGCGCTGCAATGCTATCCAGCAAGGGCGTATCAGGACGGACACGTGGAATCACAGTATAAGTCTGCTGTAAATTCGACAGCTGGGCAGCAGAATCGACAGCTGGCATAGATACGGACTGAGACTGTGGGGAATGAGGTGACTGCTGCATAAACCGTACGATACCTACCAATCTGCTGACAAGACAGCCTCTTAGTGCATAATGCTACCTAAGTGACGTCAATAATATCTACACCATTATTGGTGTAATCGACCATATAACTGTTCATAAATTTATTCAGGCAGCCTCTATGTCTTTATATAAACATATAGAAGCTGCGCCGAATAGCACATACGCTGCCTTAATAGACAGCGATGGAGCTTTGCTTTAGCGCTTTCATAACAAGGGATAATATTATGCCTTATTATTCTGCATCAATATCGGATGTTAGTGACGACATAGTAATGTAAGGGCAAAGACTTGTCACTGTATCCGTCAAAATAGTATGGCATAATAGCATTTATTTTTAATTGTCGCTTTAATCATCGTGCGTCGTTTGTGAACTTTGTGTGTTTTTATAATAAAGACAATCAGCATGCACTCTTTACGAATGAATTATACTGGCATTATCCTACTTTCATCATGCAGCTAGGATGTCATCGCTGTTTTAATATGGTTAAAAAAGACCCTCTACCGCCACGCTTATCGGCTTATGCAGGACATTAATGTCATATCAATTTATTACCAGTGCCAAACTACCTACTCGTCACGGCGAGTTTGATATTCATATCTTTGAAAACGACGAAGGTCAAGAGCATGTGATGCTGACTGTTGGTTTGCCTGTCGTCGATCAACATATGACGGACAGCTCACCGAGTCAGACGGACGCCACGCGAGCAGAAAAAACCATTCCATTGATTCGCATTCATTCAGAATGCTTAACGGGCGATGCTTTTAGCTCATTAAAATGTGACTGTGGGCCGCAGCTCAACACAGCGATGCAAGCAATACAAGAGACTGGCTGCGGGGCGATATTATACTTGCGCCAAGAAGGTCGCGGTATTGGTCTGACCAATAAGATTCGCGCTTACGCCCTGCAAGACCAAGGTCATGATACTTTAGATGCCAACCTCATGTTGGGCTTACCTGCTGATGCACGTATTTATGATATGTGCGGGCCGATGCTCGCTCATATCGGTGTTGACGTCGTCAGACTCATCACCAACAATCCAGACAAAGTGGCTTATCTAACCGAGCACGGTATTAATGTCGTGGAACGCGTGCCTTTATTGGTTGGGGTGAACGATATGAATGCTGAATATTTAGCGACCAAGCGCGACCGCATGGGTCATTTATTAGATAAAGATTTTAATACCGCGTTACATCTTAATAAGTAGACATCAATACACTAAATAAATAGATATTTTATGAGTATTTCAAATACAGATAATAAGACAGAGCTATCAGCGACAGACTTAACAGTGCCAGCCAATAACGACATCATGCGTGTGCGTGAGTTTTTGGTCGATTTGCAGGCTCGTATCTGTCAAGCCTTAGAAGCGCAAGAACGCGATGGCAGCAGTGATAGCCAAACGTCAGCAGTCTTTATTCCTGATGACTGGGAACGTCCTGAAGGCGGCGGCGGTCGCTCGTGTGTCCTAGCAGATGGTGAGGTGATTGAAAAAGCGGGTGTGATGTTCAGTCATATTCACGTGCATAACTTGCCTGCTTCAGCCACTGCACGCCATCCCCATATCGCTGGTCGTAAAGCCCAAGCCATGGGTGTCTCATTGGTTGTCCATCCCAAAAATCCGAACGTCCCAACCAGCCATGCCAATGTGCGTTTGTTCGTTGCTGAAGCTGAGGGCGAAGACCCTATCTGGTGGTTTGGTGGTGGTTTTGATTTGACGCCGTTTTATCCCGTACTCGCTGATTGCGTGCATTGGCATCAAGTCTGTCATGATCTGTGCGCGCCTTTTGGTGACAGCGTCTACCCTGATTTCAAGCAATGGTGTGATGAGTATTTTCACCTACGTCATCGTGATGAGCAGCGCGGTATCGGTGGCTTGTTTTATGATGATGTCAATACAGAAAGTCGCGGCTGGGACTTTGAAACCTGTTTTAATTTTATGAAGGCGGTCGGCAACGGTTATCTTGACGGTATCATGCCCATCTTTGAACAGCGTAAAGATACCCCTTATACCGAGGCACAGCGCGAATTTCAACTTTATCGCCGTGGTCGCTATGTTGAGTACAACCTTGTTTATGACCGCGGCACGCTATTTGGACTACAAAGCAATGGCCGTATTGAGTCTATCTTAGTCAGTATGCCGCCGCTTGCCAGCTGGCATTATCGCTTTGAGCCGACTGAAGGCTCGCCTGAGTTTGCATTGACCGATTTTTATCTAAAACCACGCGATTGGTTGACTCTATAGTTTGTGTGAATATAATAAAGGCTAAGGTATTTATTAGCTTGTCTTTAGAGAGTATCAAGAAGGTCAGCTATCCACGCTGACCTTTTTATATGAGCGCAAATTTATATGGGCGCAAATTTATATGAGCGAAAATCACTGACTCAAAAATTACGATGATATAACAACTAAATTTACGTTCACTGCACAGATAACCGTTACAATGAAAACTATTGTTGGAAAAATCCTTTAGAAGCGAATGCGTTTCCAAAAGATGATGAGGTAATTTTTATAACAATACGCTTTATTTAAAAGCAGTATTTAGAAGAAGCCTTTTAATTTAGAAGAAGTCTTTTTAGAAAAAGCCTTTAAGGGCAGATATTTAAAAACAGTATGTAAAGCCAGCGTTTATAAGCGCGCCTACTACTAACCAATTTTACAGGAGTAATTCACATGGCACAGGTTCATACCAACCAATCATTAAAATCTATCTTTGGCATCACATTGATGGCAGCCGCCCTAGGTCTAACAGCGTGTAGCACTGCCACTGACCCTGATGTAAAAGCCCGCCAAGATAGCATGAAAAGCTATGGTGATGCGATGGGTGTCATGGGTGATATGATGAAAGCACCAGACACCTTTGATGCCGCCGTATTCAAAGAGCAAGCCGCATTTTTAGCAGAAGACGCTGCTACGCCTTGGAGTCATTTTGAAAATAAAGAAGCCGTTGGCAATGCGACTGATGCCGTTTGGTCAAATGCCGATGGTTTTCGCGCAGAAGCAGAAAACTTTCAAAAAGTCACTGCTGAGCTGAACGCTGCTGCACAAACAGCCACTAGCATCGACGATGTCAAACCAGCCTTTGGTGAAGTTGGTGCTAGCTGTAAATCATGTCATACCGATTTTAAAGTCAAAACTGACTAAATTGTCATAAATTGATATCGTAAAAAATCCGCCATGTCATTTGATAGGGCGGATTTTTATTTCGAAAATATTGTGTAAAAGGCCGTTCTTTAAAATAACGCGCTAAACAAATTACTCTGCCGCTGCTTTATTAACATCGATCGCCTTTTGCTCATGCAATTTATTCACAATCGATGTCACTGATGGGTCACTCAAATCTATCGTGCGTATCGGGAATGGAATGTTGACACCTGCTGCATCGAGTGCGCTCTTAATCTCTACGGTCACTTGATGAATCGAGGTCACTTTATTGGCTTGAGTGCCATCTTCGATAAACCAACGTACCATCAAATCAATCGTTGAATCACCAAAACCCGTAGCAATCACACTTGGCTGCGCTTGCTTCGATACGCTTTCGACTTTATCTAACGCTTGCAGAATCTCAGCTTTTGCTGCTTCGATATCATCTTCATAGCCAATACCAACAGCCACTTGCAAACGGCGCTGCTTATAGGCGGTATTGACAGTCAATGCTGAGGTATACAAATCAGAGTTGGGAATAACCACTTGCCGACCGTCATACGTCTTGATAGTCGTGGCGCGTATTTTAATATCCTCAACCGTCCCTTCATAGTCGCCTGAGACAATCTGATCACCGATGCGAAACGGCTCTGAGATCAGCAGCAAAATACCAGAGAGCAAGTTTTGAAAAATATCTTTAAAGGCAAAACCAATAGCGACGGAACCAATACCGAGTGCACCAATCAGCTTAGCAGGCGTAAATCCTGGCACGGCAATCACCATAGCAATCATAAAACCGATAAAAATGATGAGTGCGCCGCCTACTCGCTGAAACACTTTAACCAAATTCTGATGCCGACTGCGACTGCCTAAAAGTTTGTATACCACTTTTTTGAAGACAATCGATAGAAACCAAAAAACCAGAATAACAATAATTGATGCGACAAAATAAGGAATGCGTTCAACAAAGCCAACCACTATCTCATTTGCTGAATCAATGATGCTTTGATATGTCAGCACATCTGTTGTCACTGGTTCAGCCGCTATATTGGTATTTACTGTCGTTTCTGCCTCAGAGGTAGGCATCTAGATGTCACTCCTTTGGTTGGTTGGCTTTATGCTTCCATTCACTCGATTAATTGATTGTTCGACTGGGGCATGTCCTAGATTAACTGACGTATTGACATACCAGCCTGTCAAGCTAGCCCATTAAATCTGCTTGTACAATTTCAATCCAGTAGCCATCAACATCTTTGATAAAGGCAATGTTTTTCATGCTGCCATCTTCTGGACGTTTTTTGAATTCGACATTATTTTTATCAAACCAAGCAACCGCTTCATCGAGACTAGGTACGCTAAAACAGATATGTCCAAAACCTTGTGGCTCACCATTACCATCATGATAACTAAAGTCAGCTTTCGTTTCGGTACCATAATTATGGGTCAATTCTAAGATGCCGCGTTGACGGAAGGCAAAGATTTCCAAATCATCACCCGCGGGCAAATTGTCGCGCTCGCTTTCGGTTAACTTGGCTAAAAAGTACAAATCAAAACCCATATCAGGGAATTTTTTGACTGCCAGCAAAGTCATACCAAGGACACCGGTATAAAACGCCAACGACTTGGCAGGATCTTTGACACGTAGCATGGTGTGGTTAAAAGTGAAACCTGTCGTCTGTACTGAGATAGGCTGCACACCATCGGTATTGACGCTGCTCGTTGGTTGAGCGATAAGTGATTCGTTATTATTATCAGTGGCTGAGCCAGTATTTGCTGTAGACATAGTCATCCTAATATTGACAAAATAGAGAGTTTAAAAGCAAGCGCGTGAATATTTTTTACGCGCTTGACCCTTTTATCATAATAAAAAATCGCGAAAGCATTGAGTGGGTTTTGTAAGAGCGCACACTGGGTGCTACCCATTTAACCGATTAATTAGCTGTCTAAGAAACGTACTTTTCCTGTCTCTAAATCATACTCTGCACCCACGACCAGCAATTGACCACTATTAGTTAAGTCTTCTAATGCCCGCGAGCCATGTTTGAGCTGGCTAACTGACATACAGACGTTGGCGCGGATAGAGCGATCGACCAACTCGTCTGCGTCGACATCTTGACCATTGGCAGTGGCAAGCTCATGCAAGTTATAAACGCTTGGGCGAATGCGATCGACAATCGACTGCAAGTTGGGCGAATAGTTTTTCTCAGGATTGATCAGTGTCTCAACACAAGCCGTAACAGCGCCGCAATGTGAGTGCCCAAGCACGACCACCAATTTTGTACCGAACTTTTCGGCCGCAAACTCAATCGAGCCAATCTGTGAAGGCGCGACGACATTACCGGCGACTCGAATAACGAACAAATCACCCAAGCCTTGATCAAATACAATCTCAACTGGTACTCGTGCATCCGAGCAACCCAAAATAATGGCCAAGGGATCTTGATCTTTAACCAATTCAGGTCGTCTTTGCATTGTTGGATCAGTAGTGGTCAAACTATCTATGTAGCGCATATTGCCTTCTTTTAAAAGCGCAAGAGCTTCTTGACCGGTTTTCGGGCGTGTATCGTTAGGCATAAGACATCCTTTATCATTAATAATATTAGCGTTGTAAACAGCTTTACACACATGTATTCAAACATAGATTTGCGAATGGCTACTAACCTATCAGGCGCATTGTGTTTGTCTGCCATACCGTGATTGTATAGGAATAAAAACCAAAAAATGATAAAAAATTTTGTTTAAATATCGTCATAGAATGGCAGTTATTGCCAATCATACAGAATTATAAAGTTGGAAGTGAAACTGAAAAACAGAAATGCATTAGCCAAAACCGAGCATCAAACAGACAACACCGAACTATCAAGCATCAACAGCCATTGACAGCTTAATCGTGTTGCTCGCAGAACTTATAACGAACTTGCACTGATTTATATCAAGGGTTTGTTATAATACGCGGCGACCAAATCGGGTTTACACCCATCGCTTATATCCATATCAAATCACCTTGACCACAGTGTCCTAAATAAATAGCTGTACTGCGATGTCGGACACGTAGGAATAAATATTATGACCAATTCACCGCCAAATATGCACAGAGCCTCTGCATCAGCTCAAGATGACAAAGTACTACTGCAACTGACTGGTCTAAAAAAAACCTATGATCAAACTGAAGTATTAAAAGACATCAATCTTGATATCAAGCACGGTGAATTTTTGACGCTGCTTGGTCCATCAGGCTGCGGTAAAACAACCTTACTGCGCCTAATCGCTGGTTTTGAGCAGCCAAATGCTGGGGCAATTTATCTAGACGGCGTACAGATGGCAGGCTTGCCAGCGGATAAACGTCCCGTGAACACAGTATTTCAGCAGTACGCCTTGTTTCCGCATATGAGTGTCGCACAAAATGTTGCTTACGGGCTTAAGCTCAAAAAAGTACCAAAAGATGAGATTCAAACCCGCGTGCGCGAGATGCTCGCCATGGTACAGCTGGAGCATTTAGCCAATCGCAGACCACAAGACTTGTCTGGTGGTCAGCAGCAGCGTGTCGCCATTGCACGAGCCGTCATCAATCGTCCTAAACTGTTGCTACTTGATGAGCCCCTATCTGCGCTCGATCATAAGCTGCGTTTACAAATGCAATCTGAGCTTAAACGGCTGCAACGAGAGCTTGGCATCACTTTTGTATTTGTCACCCACGATCAAGAAGAAGCGCTATCGATGTCGGATCGTATCGCCGTGATGAAAGATGGCACTTTTCAGCAAATCGGCACGCCTATTGAGATTTATGAAACGCCGTCGAATTTATTTACCGCCAAGTTTATCGGTGAGACCAACTTGTTTAAAGCGGAAGTCAGAGGCGTTTATCCTGACCAACCAGATCGCGACGGTCGCGTGACCAATGGTCGTATCGAAGTCGAAGTTTGTGAAGCACAAGCGCAAGACGGTCCGACCACCTTACGCAATCTACGCCGCCCTGATTTTGCTAACGATGTACAAGTGGGCGATATCGTTAATTTATTGCTACGCCCTGAAGATTTGCGAATTTATGACCCAAATGATAAAGAACATGGTGGCTTACTCGGGCGAGTGATTGAAAGCAACTATAAAGGTAGCACCTTAGATTCGATTATTGAATTAGCAAACGGTCATATTATTAAGGCTTCTGAATTCTTTGATGAGGATGATCCAAGCTTTGATTACAAGTTAAATGAAGGTGTCAAAGTATCATGGGTCGATGGCTGGGAGTGGGTATTACCAGAAGACGGTACGCTTGATGATGAAGCCAATCATCAAGCTGCCAGTTTAGCTGCTCAAAAGGATATTAGCTGATGGCAGGTCATAGCTTAGGCAGCAAAAGTCCTTTTCGTACCGTAACGCTCTGGCTGATTTGGGGTTGGTTATTGATATTTGCACTATTGCCAAATATCTTAGTCATCGCTGTCAGTTTTTTGAGCCGCGATAGCAGTGCTTTTATTAGCTTGCCTGTCAGCATCGACAGCTATATACGCATGATTGATCCGCTATATTTTGGCGTATTTATTCATTCGTTATGGATGGCAGGCATCACAACCATCATCTGCTTGTTACTTGGCTACCCTTTTGCTTGGCTGATAGCCAAAGCCAAAACCCGTTGGCAGCCGCTACTCATGATGCTGTTAATACTACCATTTTGGACCAACTCGCTTGTGCGGACGTATGCACTCAAGTTACTGTTTGCCAATAATGGTTTGATTAATAAATCGCTGCTGGCAGTCGGTATCATCGATACTCCTATCGATATTTTATACACGCAAGTGGCGGTGATTGCTGGTTTGACGTATTTATTGTTCCCATTTATGGTGTTGCCGTTATACGCAGTATTTACCGATTTGCGCAATGACATGCTACTCGCTTCACAGGATTTGGGCGCATCAAAGACCCAGACTTTTTGGCATATCATATTGCCATTGACGACGCCTGGCATTATCTCAGGGGTATTATTGGTGTTGCTGCCTGCAATGGGTATGTTTTATGTGGCAGATATTTTGGGTGGTTCACGCAATTTATTGGTCGGCAATATCATCAAAAACCAGTTCTTGGATGCGCGTGACTGGCCATTTGGCGCAGCTGCCAGCGTGTTATTAACACTAGCAATGGCGGTACTATTACTCGCCTACCGTGCCAGTAGTCGCCGCATTGGCAAGACCGACTTTAATGAGGTGGCCTAATGTCTGATAGTTCACTGAATCATCAACTGAATAGCTCGACAACTAAAAAAAGATCGTCTATTAAGATTGGCAGTATCGCGGCTAAAAGCTATCTTAGTCTCATTTATACCATGCTGTATTTGCCAATTATCGTCTTAGTCGTCATGTCCTTTAATAAATCAAAAGTCGGCTATAACTGGGGCGGCTTTAGCTTAAAGTGGTATGAGTCGCTGCTGAATAACCAAGCGATGCTCGATGCTTTTTGGCATTCTATTGTATTAGGATTGGTCGCAGCCACCGTCTCAACTTTGATAGGAACGCTAACTGCTCTCGCGCTACATCGATATAACTTTCGCGGTAAAGGCTTATTAAATGGGCTGTTATTTGTATTAATGATGTCGCCTGAAATTGTACTCGCTATTTCATTATTGGCATTATTCTTATTAATAGGGTTGCAATTAGGGTTCGTCTCGCTGTTACTCGCGCACATTACTTTTTGCTTACCGTTTGTAGTCATCACGGTGTTTGCACGATTGAGCAGTCTGGATGAACGCTTGATGGAAGCTGCGCGCGACTTGGGCGCCAATGAATCAACGATGGTGCGTACCGCGCTCATTCCTGTCATTCTGCCCGCAGTGATGGCAGGTTGGCTACTGGCATTTACCTTATCGCTCGATGATGTGGTGGTTTCTACCTTTGTCACGGGGCCCAGTTATGAGATTTTACCGCTACGGATTTATTCAATGGTACGAGTAGGACTCAAACCAGAGGTCAATGCCATTGGGACGATTTTACTGGTTGCTTCGCTGATATTGGTCATTATTTCGCAGCTATTATTACGTCGACGCTAGTTTGCCATTGCTAATTTAGCATTGCTGATTAAAAATCAGACTTTGAATGAAAATCAGTGCTATATCTATTATAATGAATTTTTCTCACTTTAGCGGTTAGGTTGTCTTATGTTAGAGCTTCGTCATCTCAATACCCTAACCGCGCTGCGAGCGCATGGTTCACTCGCTGCGGCTGCCGATGAACTGCACGTCACGGCGTCTGCGGTCTCGCATCAGCTAAAAGAGCTGGAAAACTATTACGATATCAGCTTGGTCAATCGCCGAACACGCCCGCTGACTTTTACGCCAGCTGGCAAGACGGTATTGGCATTGGCAGATAGCATCATGCCACAAGTCACCCGTACCAAATCCAACCTTAAGCGCTTAGCTCACGGTCAAGCGGGTAGATTACGGCTAGCCTCTGAATGTCACAGTTGCTTCGATTGGTTAATGCCGATACTCAATCATTACCGCCGCGAATGGTCTGATGTAGAGCTAGATTTTGCGACAGGTTTTGAGCCAGAGCCACATCATTTATTAATAGAAGGTGATATTGATTTACTCATTACCACCAGCGATTTACCGATAGACGGTATCAGCTATCAGCCGTTATTTGAGTATGAAAGTCGCTTGGTGCTATCACCAACGCATGATTTGGCGGCGCAGAAATTTATTGAGCCAGATGATTTAACCAATGAAACCCTGATTGCGTATCCAGTGGAAGCCAAGCGTCTCGATATTATTGCCAATTTTATGACCCCCGCGCAGGTAAGCTTTGATAGTATTCGTACTACAGAGTTGACGGCGATGCTGATTCAGTTGGTTGCTAGTGAACGCGGTGTGGCGGCGTTACCTGATTGGGTGGTTGCTGAATATGAGAAAAAAGGCTGGGTCGTCTCGCGTCCGTTGGGTACGGGTGTGCATTGTCAGCTATATGCAGCAATGCGCACATCAACCCAAGATACCGCTTATATGCAAGGATTTGCGAGTTTGTTAGAAGGTATTGTGAAGCCGGTTTAGAATTTTATATGCAAATAATAGAGCACGGTTACAATAGCATCAATATGAAAGAAGGTTTTTTTTACGATTTTCAAATCGTAGCGCAGTGTTTTAATCTCTTTGATAATCAAGTCACTTAATCTATTAGCAAGCTTAATAGTGAAAAAGTGACTTACCACTTTATAGTAATATCTGCGATATTGCATGGTATTCTACGAGTGATAGAGCAGAGTTAATCTTAATCTATTGCGTTGGGTGTCGCACACTCCACCCAACCTACGGGCTTGATCGGCGGTGTTTGAGAGAACAATTTTACTTGCTCTGGGAAAAATATTAACGAAAAATCCGTAAGTGTTTATGTGCTTATTATACTTTTATAATTTTTAGCCCGTGCCCGCTTTTCCTTTAGTGCTTTGACTTTCTTTTCCACAGACCACGAAGCCATTTCCTGCTGCGTTTTCTCAAATTTTGTGATATGTGCCCAATAATCTCTGTGATGGGCCTTATTTGGCGATTCGATAATATCTTCAACTATACGGAACAAGCTCTGAAATGCGGCTTTATGCCTGTATAAATCGACAACATTGACAGAATTTACCTTGGCTGTGGAATCTGCATTGACTTTCGTATTGTCTGAATTTAATGCCACACGCCATTGACCATGAGCAATCTTATTTCGCAACAAGCTAGGATCAAATATGTACTTATCTATAAGGGCGAATATTTTTTTCTGCGTATTGGGAACATGACCACTGTTTTTTCCTTGCACTTTTTTCAAGGAAAGTTCAACGCACTTCTTCCACGCCACAACGATATTTCTTTTACCTTGGGATTTGACTTGTGAAATCTCATCAAGCGTCAAACCATCCGGTGTATGAATGACTTTTGAAAAGACAGCTTCTGCAAAAGCACAATAGACTTGTGCTAAGATTTTGGTTTGAATTTCTGCAGAAGAGCTATCGCCACTAGAATATGCGGCATTTAAAGACTTATTGATATGTTTCCATGCTTGTTCTAATGCCCTTACGTTTTCCGTCTGGGCTGCAAACACATCTATTCTATCGGTTTCTAACATATATTCATTCCAAGGTAGGTAAAGAACACTTGGGAAAATGCCCTTTACCTACCCGGAATCGAACCGGGAACCCGCTCAAGGAACGGTGCCTTACCAAATTAGACGATAGGTCTGTGTTCATTTTGATTGTTTGAGTGATTATAGTCAACCCTTTTGCGAACAAACAACAGTTTGCCCAATTAACTAGCTATTACATCTAATCAGTGTCGATGTCCGGTTGTCGCTGGCAGTCGACTAACACCTACGTGCCATGAGAAGACGATGGTGATCTTATACGCTTGCTAGAGAGTTTATTTCACCTTGGGGGAGTTAATCACTTGACGAAAGTATAAACAATTTTGTTCCCCTTCATGGCTCCATTTCCCAGTAATTTTATTAAAATATGACTGAACAACTCTTTCTGAACGAAAAAAGCTTGGATCAAGAGGATATCTAGCATAGGGATTGTGAAATACTTGTAAACCATCAGAGACAGTTTCGTTATGATCAACTGAAGAGCAAATCCTATTCTCTAGTACCCCATTATGCGGAGTAGCCCAAATAGAGTTAACTTCAATCTCTCTGATAGGGTTTTCACTCATTGCAGACAACTTTCCCCAAGTAGCAACACAACTAAAAACAATAGCGCTTACCTCAGACATAGAATGATTATTAAAAAGCCCAAGTTGAATTTCTGCACCATTATCTTTTTCAACAAATCCTAGGTTTATCCTTGGGGGTCCGTTTGGAAATTTATCAGGATTATCTAGATATGCATCCTCATCTACATAATAGTCATAAAGCAAAGCTTTAATTGGGCGATCATATTGATGATTAAAGTAAGGTTGTTCAAATGGAGCAACGGCTAAAACAAATGGCTTACCTTTAACATGATCTAATTTTCGGTACTTATCATTATATAACTGTACTTTGCTAAAAATTGAATTGGATAGCCTAATTATTGCTTCAGTATTCAGATTCTTAAAGCGACGAAGACCTTTTATTTCTTCTACACTAAAAGTTTTATCCCACTCATTAGGCTTTCCTTGAGCAGAGTTAGCTGTTACCGCCTCAATGATAATTTCCGATTTTCCATCTGATATTGAAAAGTCAGGGGTCGGTGAGCTCCAATCTACAGAAAAACCGTAATATTTAAATACAGAGAAGAGATAAATCTCCCAAAAACTAGAATTAAAAGTTGTTTGAAACTCCTTTACTAACTTCCCATCTCGATCAACAAACCCGTCAGCCCATTCTTCCAAAAGATCTCTTTCCGCTTTACGGTGAGGAATAAGAACTGAGCTAAAGTTTTTATGTTGTAAGTGTTCCTCAACTACAGGGGTAAATAGATCCATCTCAAGCCCTCTAAGGCCCTCTAAGGCCCTCTAAGGCCCTCTAAGGCCCTCTAAGGCCCTGTTAACAGGCTAAAAGTAGTTTGTAAAACTAACAACGAAGGAAAAAACTATTATCTATCCATATTTAATTGCTTGTTAGACTACAGTTTCGTAACAATTCCAAAACATAGGTTGGGTGAAGCTTGCGATAACCAACAACTACAAAACCAGCTTAAAGAAGTAAAATCCGATAGCCGTTGCTAGCAACGTCAGTCCCAGATGTAGTCCGACCAATCCCAAACCTGCTAATAATTTACCAGCGTTGATAAAGGTAAAAACTTCTGCACTAAAAGTACTAAAGGTGGTCAATCCTCCCAAAAAACCGGTAATCACAAATAGTCGGACATTGGGCGATAAACTGCTGCCCACGCGCTCAAACCACACCAGTGCCAACCCTATTAATAGTCCACCCAATACATTGGCACCAAGCGTCCCAAGGGGTATCCAGTGATGCAGCGGATTAAAGCGAGCCAACCACGCCCGCAGGCAAGCCCCAATGGCAGCCCCTAGTCCAATAGCAAGCCACTGCATAGTTCATCCTTAGGTTAATAAAGGTTAACGGAGATAGTATTGAGCAAGGCCGTCTTTACACTGCTGGTAGCTCAGTCATCGGCCAACGCGGCACACAGCTCACCGCTAAATCATCAGACTGCCCTGCATGCAGGCGCTCATAACCGGCATAAGCAATCATCGCCCCATTATCAGTACATAATGCAGGCGGCGCATAATGCACCGTGGCATTTATCTTAGCAAGCTCGCTCTCCAAAGTTTCACGCAAATGAGTGTTGGCACTAACGCCGCCCGCAATCACCAATCGACTCATCTCTACTTGCTTCAGTGCTTTCACGCACTTTCTCACCAGCGTATCGACGACTGCATGCTGAAAGCTGGCGGCGATATCAGCGCGAACTTGTGGATCGCTATCCGCATTATTCCCTGAGCCTCCTGAACCATCGGTGTCTTTAATAAGGTTATGCACGGCGGTTTTCATACCGCTAAAAGAAAAATCTAATCCGCGATGTAGCATTGGTCTTGGCAAATTGTAAGCAGTTGGGTCGCCTGTTTCAGCCAATTTGGCAATATTGGGACCACCCGGATAGGGCAAACCTAACATTTTGGCGGCTTTATCAAAGCATTCACCTGCGGCATCATCGATCGACTCACCCAATATCTCATATTGCCCGACACCGCGTGCGGCGATAAGTAATGTATGCCCACCTGAGACCAATAACGAAACAAACGGAAAGGCGGGTGGATTGGCACCCATCAGCGGTGCGAGCAGATGTCCTTCCATATGATGGATACCAATGGCAGGAATATCCAAACCATACGCCAAACTGCGCCCAAATAATGCGCCTGTCATCAAAGCGCCAATGAGTCCGGGTCCCTTGGTATAAGCAATGGCATCAATCTCGCTTTTCTTCACATTGCACTGCTCTAACAACTCATTAAGCAAAGGCACCAACTTACGAATATGATCGCGGCTGGCAAGCTCAGGCACAACGCCGCCATATAGTGCGTGCAGCTCTATTTGTGAATACAGGACTTGTCCAATCAGCCCTTGATTGTCACTATTCATCTGCTCACTGTCAAAAATCGCCAGACCTGTCTCATCACAAGAAGTCTCTAAACCCAATACTTTCATATTTTTGCCTTTATCATACTTTGGTCTGCGTGTTATTGTTTACAACGTTGCTATCTTTTAGGGCGTGTCCTCTTTTTAAAAATGGTGATAAAAATGAGATAAATTGTCGTCAAACAAGGGAAGCAGCGCAAATAATATCGAGATATTAATAAGCTATTTGACAATGTTTGGCGCTGTTTGACAAAATTTAGCCATTTTTAGCCTATTTAGAGGTTAATCGATTGAATTGAGGACACGCCCTCGTATCTGCCAAAAAACGTGCATGAAAAAACCGCCATTGTCAGTCACAATGACGGTCAGTTTAACAAATTTCAATGGTCAATATCTCTTAATATACCGGATCAGCTAACTGCTTCAATCATGTAATCTACAGCCGCGTAAACTTGGGCTTCACTGACCTTATCGGTGGCTTGTGCTGGCATCTTATTAAAGCCTTTTGCCGAATGCATGTGCAGCGTCTCTGTGCCTTTAGCCAGTCGCGGCTCCCACGCGGCTTTATCACCATATTTCGGCGCGTTCAGCAGCCCTCCTTCATGACAAACCTTACAGTTGGTCTCATAAAGCTTGGCGCCTGCATCCGCCGCCAACACTTCTGGCTCCGCGGAGATTTCCTGCACTGGCTTATCTTCAATGACCGTCGTCTCGGTACCTGCCACAGGTTCAGGTGTAACGACTTCAGGTTCGACTATAGGCGCGTCTTCTACCACTACCGTTGTATCGGCAGATTCATTGGCAACAGCAGGCTCTTCAACCGCTGCATTGTCACCACTACAAGCAGTGATTGCTAATAGCGCACTTAAACTAATGGCAGATAAGACCAGTTTATTCATACGCTGCTGTTTACTTATCATGATCACACCTCTATTCGATATTTCATGTTAGCGACTGTTTATGACAGCGCATAAATTCAAAACCTATCAACACACAAACCGTGATTAGTTCGTAGCTGGTTCAGCGTCAGCAGTAGGCGTTGCCGCCGTATCAGCAGCTGGCACATCTGCACTACTAGCTGGCATATCTGCACTGTCAGCGACAGCGACATCGCTATCCGTTGCATCTGTCATATCAGTAGCAGTCGTCCCTGCTTCAGCAGTTGCAGCACCATCTACGGTGCCATCAGCTTCAGCTTCAGTTGCTGGCGCTGGAGCCGTTTCTGGGAACTCCATTTTTTCAGCTTCGGGTGCGTTTTTGCGAGCCAGCTCAGCGGCTTCATCAACGCGATCTTTTGCCAATACTTCGTGTGATTCGCCTTCTTTTTCACCACTACAAGCGCTAATGCCAAAGCCAAGAGCAATGATAAATGCAGTGCTTAGGGCTGTATTTAGTCCTGTTTTTTTCATTCCAACATCCTCAATAAAATACACATAAAATGGTTAGTATGCTGACTATTATATGCAAATTATCATAGCATAAACTCCAACCAAACCGTTATAGACAGTAGGGTTTTTTATTCATAGTAATTTTATACTTTGCATTTCCAGTTTCATTAAAGCTGGAGCAAAAATCTGCGTTCTAATTACTTTTAGAATTGTCTCTGCGCATTGCCCCTTGCAACTTAATGATAAATATGGATTAATGTGCTAAAATCATTGACTTAACTGACATTTTTTATTAAAATGCTTGCCCTTGTGCTCATGCGCAAGATTATCCTAGTTTGAGCTGATGCCTGTAATCTTGAGATATTACGGCTAAATACTAATACACAGCCAAACTAATGCCCTTATATCTCATCCTAATCGAGGAGTCTTCATGCCTGCAGTTAAGGTTAAAGAAAACGAACCAGTTGACATCGCTATCCGTCGTTTCAAGCGTGCTTGCGAAAAAGCTGGCGTATTATCAGACGTACGTAAGCGTGAGTTTTATGAAAAACCAACGCAAGTACGTAAGCGTAAAAAAGCTGCTGCCGTAAAGCGTTATAAGAAAAAATTACAACGCGAAACTATTCGTACCACTCGTATGTACTAATCGATAATTCGATTAATTAAGTACAAGTGCTACATTAACGCCACTGTTATCCATTGATATCAGTGGCGTTTTTTATGCTACAATTTTTATTATTATTGCTTAAAAATTTGAATAAATACCTCTTAACAAATAAGGATAATAACAATGAGCCAACTTAAACAGACTTTATCAGACAATGTCAAAGTGTCTATGAAAGCGCGTGAGCTTGAGCGTGTCAAAGTACTACGTAACGTGCAAGCGGTTATCAAGCAAATTGAGATTGACCGTCAAATAGAGCTTGATGATGCGCAAGTCTTAGATATACTGCAAAAGCAGCTAAAACAACGCCATGAGTCATTGACTATTTTTACCGAAAATAATCGTGATGATCTGGCAACCAAAGAGCAGTTTGAGATTGATATCATCAATGAGTTTATGCCAAAACAAATGGATGATGCTGAACTTGCGGCTTTGGTCAATGCGGAAATCGCTGCACAAGGCGCGACATCTATGCGTGACATGGGCAGTGTGATGGGTGTATTAAAGAACAAAACCGCAGGACGCGCAGATCCTGCGCTCATCTCTAAACTGGTGAAAGATGCGCTGCAAGGCTAGTAATTAGTGTCATCAAAAGCTAATGACGACATCGTAAAAATAACCGCCTAAGGCTCAAAGTCTTTGGCGGTTTTTACTGCTTTGATTTCTGCATTAATATTGGCAAGCAATGGACGGGCGCTACTGGCTTGAGCCGTGGTTTGTAGTTTTTCCGCCAGTTGTTTGGCTTGGGTCAGTGACGTCAACGCACTCTCGTAACGACTACTCCATAGTTGGTCATGACTGCGATAGCGTAGCGCGTTAATGGTGGCAATATTTTTCAGGGACGCAGAGTCGGTCGTTTTTGCCAGTTTTTCATTGGCCAGTTGTAGACTTTGCCAAGCATAACGGTCGCTTGGCTGCTGCTCGGTCAGTGGTTTAAGCAACGCTTGGGCTTTGATGGGCTGATTGCTATTGGTGAGCGCTTCTGCCAAATAAAGACGCAGATCACGACGCTCAGGATAAACACGCTGCTGGCTGGCTAATACGTCCGCCGCTTGTGACCATTTATTCTGTTCCGTTAGAATTTTGCTATGAGTAATCGATAGTAAAGGCTCTAAATTTTGGCGCTGCGTAGGCGGCAGTCGATTGATCTCAGCCAGTAAATCGCTTGCCTCTGTAAAGCGTTGCTGTTCGCCATACCAGTTCATCAGAGCCAATTTGGCACCTACGCTATTTTTAGCAGCCGTCATTAGCACTGTCTCTGAGGCATGTTTACCCGTACTTTGGACACGCCAGTAGAGCAGATCAAATAAAGCCTGATGGCGTTGCTGCTGATTTAGTGACAATGAGGGATAATGCTGGGCACGACTTTGCGCTTCACTTAAGCGCTCGTTACTCAGTGGATGCGAGCGTACGAAGCTTGGTAAAAATCGATTTTCAACTTGGTTGAGCTGGCTGCGTTGATTCATCGTGGCAAAGAATCGCGGCATCGCCCTTGGGTCATAGCCTGCTTGGGTCATGATTTGCATGCCCACCCGATCGGCCTCGCGCTCATTATTTCGACTAAATGCCATCGTGCTGTTCATCGTTGCCGTTTGACTACCCATCATCACTGCCGCCGCCGCATCACCATCGACTGCCGATGCTGCAATCGCTGCCAGCATACCGCCTATCTGCATCAGCAAGGCCTTTTTGCGCTCATCAGCACCACTTTCATAATGGCGCTGGCTGATGTGAGCAACTTCATGCGCCACCACACTGGCAAGCTCATCCATACTGCTAGCGGCCAGAATCGTCCCTGTATTGAGTCCAATGACCCCGCCTGGTGCTGCAAAGGCATTGATACTTGGGTTATCAATGATAACCAAACCCATCGGCGCTTGCTGCCTTGCTTGCGCATTGAGACGCCAAGTCATGTCTTTGACCGTTTCTTGAATCCAAGGATCATGCTCCATTTTTATACGACCATTGACGTTCCGTAACGACCATTCACCGAGCAATTTGTTTTGATATTGCTCAGCGAAGCTCAAGCCTTGTCCGCGCAAATTGGGCAGATTTAGCTCTTCTGAGCCGGTGGTTTGCCATGAATTATAATTGGATGCCATCGCTTTGCTGCTCGTATTAGCATTATTAAGACTATCCTCACTCATGGCAGCAGTGGTCATCGTCATTAGTACCGCCGACAATGCCAATTTAATAGCGCTCGATAATGCCATCGAACGCGCAGCACTTTTACATTTTTTTCCCTGAGTCATGGGCGCATTACCAAGTATCGATTGTCTATTAAAATGGTTCAAGTGCGTATCCTATGCAAGTGAGTAATGATACTGTTTTTGAAGTAAGGTTTTTTTGAATTAAGGTTTTTTCGACTGATTTTTTGACTAAACGTTTTTCGACTATACGAGCTTGCTGATATAAGGTCAATTCTAGTCTGCATTCGACTACCAATAACTCAGCTGCCCGTCACTATTGCGCAACATGGCTTTAGTCAATCCCCTATAAAATGGATATGGTGTCAGGCGCGCTCAGTCTACTATTTTTAGTACTTTTGCTCGCCTTCCTTCTATCTAAATTATCTTGACAGACTATATGTGATTCTAATGAACTGAATGTGACGTTGATTATATTCAACTTCAACTACATATCGGCTATTTGATATAATGACATTTCACGACTATAGGATCTGGTCACTGCCGAGTGTCTTTTATGAATTACAGGCACTGTCATTGCGTGTTTGCGAATGTTCAATACAATCTAGTACAAATCAAAATATTTATAGGGTTTATTTTATGTCTGCTGATCGTCAGTCAACCACCGTATATTCGCATTATTCCATAAACTTATCAGCAGATTTGTCTGATACTGAGCAGCAAGACATCAACAACCTGTTAGACTTGTTACCAGCGCATACTGTCACTACAGATCATGAGGCGAATAAAACACAGCCTATTCATGTCCAACGTTTCGTCGATGGTCGCGGACTTGCTTGTCCAATGCCGCTGTTAAAAACCAAAGTAGCACTACGTGACGTCACAGCTGGCGGTTCATTATATGTGGTCGCAACTGATGCCAACTCACAGGCTGATATCACCGCTTTTTGTCAACAAAGCCAGCAAGCAAATGCCGCAAGTCAACTGCGATTAATCGTTAATAGCATGACGGATCAGCCATCAGCGGATAGCTTATCAGCACAGCGTTTCGATACAATATATCACTTCATCATTACTAAAACTGATAGCAACTAAGTGTCGCTATCCTTTACAATTACAACTATAAAGATTTTTATCTGACTATTTGCGTTACTATTTAATCAAGGTCAAGAATATGGCTAATAATTCTACTGATACGGCAAAAACGAATAAAAAAGATGAGGCAGCTCCTATAAAAAACGAAGCACGTGATGCCGCATTAAAAGCTGCCGCCCAACGTCCACCTTATGATGCTAGCGCCTTAGGTGATACTAGCACCCGTGACTTAGTGCCAGCGATGCCGACTCATTTGTCAGCGCCTGGGGTTAATTTGGGCGCTTATATCAACACGGTGCACCAAATCCCAATTTTGACACCAATCCAAGAGCAAGAGCTGGCGCATCGTTATTATGATGAAGGCGATGTAGAAGCAGCGCGTCTGCTCGTGATGTCGCACCTGCGTTTTGTGATTCATATTGCCCGTAGCTACTCGGGTTATGGTTTGCCGCAAGCAGACTTAATCCAAGAGGGCAATCTGGGACTAATGAAGGCTGTAAAACGCTTTGACCCGAATAAGGGCGTGCGTTTGGTGTCATTTGCAGTGCATTGGATTAAAGCAGAAATTCATGAATTTGTGATTCGTAACTGGCGCATTGTCAAAGTCGCGACCACCAAAGCTCACCGTAAATTATTCTTTAACTTACGTAGTCTCAAAAAAACCAACAACCAGCTAACGCTAGAAGAGGCTGATGCCATTGCCAAGGACTTAAATGTCACACGCAAGCAGGTGTTAGAAATGGAATCGCGGCTTACCTCTTATGACGCCTCGTTTGAAGCGCAATCTAGCGATGACGACGATGGACGTTATGCACCGCAGCTATTTTTAGAAGATGGTATCGATCCTGCCGAGCAGTTAGAAGAAGCAGATTGGGAAGAAAGTAACTCATCTGCATTGATCGCGGCAATGGATACCCTTGATGAGCGCTCACGCGATATCGTGGAGCAGCGCTGGCTCTCTGAGCAAAAATCAACCTTACACGAATTGGCAGCCGTCTACTCTATCTCAGCAGAACGCGTACGCCAAATCGAAAAAAATGCCATGGACAAAATCCGCGAGGCAATGACCATTGATAGCGTTATTTTGCCAGACGATATTCAGTAGCAATTACCTATCAGTAGTGCCTGTCTTTCACCAGCGGTAGTTTTTAAATCATACGAGTTTGTCATGTTAAATTGGATAGGTATTGCGGCGATCAATATGGCCATTGCCGTCGCTTTAGGAGCATTTGGGGCGCATGGCTTAAAAAACATCGCCAGTTCGCAACAACTCGAATGGTGGCATACTGCAACATTATATTTATTTATACATGCGCTGGGTTTGTTAATGGTTGGTCTGTTAATTCGCCTAAAATATCTCACGCAAACCACCGCATGGCTATTACAAATTGGCATTATCATATTTGCTGGTAGCTTATATGCGATGACACTTGGCGCACCACTTTGGTTTGGCGCGATCACGCCTATCGGTGGTGTACTAATGATTGCAGGTTGGCTATGGCTAGCAGTGTCATCATTTAAGATGAACAAATTGGTCGCAAAATAACCAGTTAAACAAGAATAATTAAATTGCATTTTAGAGCATGTGCTCATTTTGAAAATAGAGATAAAAATGAGAACACGCCTTAGTACGCACAATTAGTACGCACAAAAGGATAAAAAATCATTAAGGAGTATATTTTATGAGTACCATTATCGTTAATGGTAAGACACTACAGACTACCCATCAGACCGTGCAATTGGTCATCAATGAGCTTGGTCTTAGCCAAGGTCGTTACGCAGTAGAAGTCGATGGTGAACTGATTCCAAAGAGTGAGCTTGCTCAATTAAGTATCGCTGAAGGTATGAATATCGAAGTGGTACAAGCAGTCGGTGGTGGCTAATTAGCTAAAATGATGATCTATTGATTTGAAAATGAATGTGCTTAAAGAAATGTATTTAAAGGTGAGTTTTTAAAAAATAATTGCTCATAAAAAAGACCTCAACGTAGCAAACGTTCGAGGTCTTTTTCCGTTTTAGGCAATGTCATTTAGAGATATCTAAAAATGCGGCTATTTATACTATTTATTATTTCATCAGCCAGTAATCATTAACCTTTAAATATCCTAAACTCTATAACATTAAACTGCTGGAGCAGCATCGTCTGTCATCAGCTCTTCATAGCGTCCATCACGCCCAGCACCCTGAGTCTTTTTGCTCTCCAACTTGGTTTTGTACTTGCGTACTTGTCTATCAAGTTTGTCTGCCATCTCGTTAATGGCTTTATACATATCATCGTCAAGCGCTTGGACAAACATCTCTTTACCCGAGACTCGCATAATCGCTTCAGCCTTATGGCTCTTTATAGCACCGCTGTTATCTAATGATAAAATGACTTGAATACTTTGAATTTGATCAAAATGACGACCAATTTTATCAAGTTTTTCTTGAACAGCTGCGTTCATAGCGTCGGTAACACTGATATGGTGACCACTGATAGAAACATTCATATTGTTGTCCTTTTATTATGACTTACATTGTTGCCTACGTTGTTGCTTGCGTTGTTACTTACAATCAACAGATGAGCCAGCATTCCTGCTTTTTCATCCTGCCTTACCAACAATGAATGGGGTGTCTTTATTAATTAGCGCCTTTAATAATCGATGCTTTTAGCAAAAATCGAACGTATCCTTTCGTTGTCATCTTGATTAATGAGATAAGTAAATACGCTAAATCGACACTTAGATTTCGTTGTTGGTATGACTCTAATTTGTCATGAATATCGAATAGTAGCAAGACAGTAAAGTGTAATTAAATGTAATAAAAACGGTTGTTTCCTCAATGTTTCTATATAATCAGAAAATTTTATTTTTTATATTTATCAAGAAATATATTAGCGATAGCACAATTTTTCTCTTAACTCATTGAATTACGACATTTAATATTTCTGTTTACGCTGAGTAGACGAGCCCATATTCATTGCTTCACGATATTTGGCCACGGTTCTTCTGGCGATATCGATACCTTCGGATAATAAACAATCTTTTATCCGACTGTCTGATAATGGCTTTTTGGCATCTTCGTCGGCTATCAGTTGCTTAATCATGGCACTAATGGCAGTCGATGAAATATCGCCGTCGGTACTGCTGACATGAGATGAAAAGAAATGCTTGAGTGAAAATAATCCCTGCGGCGTCAAAATTGTTTTACTGGTGGTTAGACGCGAGACAGTCGATTCGTGCAAACCCACTTCTTCCGCAATAGCTTTTAGGATGAGCGGTTGCATGGCAGTCGCGCCATGCTGCAAGAACTCTTGCTGATAACGCACGATACTGGTTGCCACTTTTAATAGGTTTTGATTACGCTCTTCAATACTACGAATAAACAAGCGGGCATCGGTGAGGTTTTCACGCAGATATTGATTGTCGGGGCTGTCATCACCGCGCTTCACCAAATTGGCATATTCTTGATTGACTCTTAGCTTTGGCATGGTCTCAGGATTGAGGCGCACATTCCAGCCGTCCTCTTGCGTCGATGTATCTGAACTAGTCTGATTCTGATGGTGACGTATAGGCGTGACCAAAACATCAGGAATATCATAGCTGGCTGGCGACTGAGTATAGTCTGGTTGGCTGCTTTGAAACAGCAAACCAGGTGACGGATTCAAGGTACGCAGCAAGTTAAGCGCGGGGGTAATCTGTGTAGGCGCGAGTCCAGTCCGCTCAGTCAATGCTTTGATGTTATTGCTCACCAAATGCTCACTGGCTGACAACAATGCTTGTGCTTCTTTTAGATGGTCAGTATTTGCATCGAGCTTGGACAACTGAATCGCTAGGCACTCACTGAGATTTCGCGCCCCCACACCCAGCGGATCACAAGACTGAATAACACGTAAAACAGCCATGACTTCATCGTGCTCAACAGGCTCTTCCCATTGATAAAAACTTGCCATCGTATCGAAGCTTTGCAACAGCTCATCGATATCAAGCCGCACAAAACCCATGTCATCCATAGAATCCATCAGATAGGTTGCAATCAACATGTCCGCTTCTGAGAGATGCTTAAAGTTCAGCTGCCAGCGCACGTGGTCTTGTATGGTGGCAGAAGTGCCGCCTTGATAACTATCAAAATCCTCGTCACTTTTGCTCCCCGAACTGCTTGCCGTAGATGCATAATTACTGCTATCAACACTACTTTCAAAGCTACTATAGTCGTCACTATCCATCGTATGATTGTCTATGGCACCATCATCGATACTGGCTTGCTGTAACTTGTCCAAGCTGTCACTAAAGTCTTCATCTGGTTCAGAGGTATGGGTATTACTCTCAGAGGTTACGCTAAATGAGTCAATATCAGTACTCTGGTTCCAGCTATCAAGTGTCAATGATTCATCTACTCTATCGCCGCTGCCATAATCGTATTCATCTTCATCATCCTCAATACGTTCAAGCAATGGATTACTATCCAGCTTGGCCTGAACTTCTTGCGCAAGCTCAAGACTAGAGAGTTGCAGCAATTTAATGGCTTGCTGCATTTGCGGTGTGAGTTTTTGTGAGGTGCTCAGCGTGGTCGCCAATCCGAAAGACATACTCATGGGTGGCTTATTACACTCCGATACTGGTGATAGTCTATATATGTTGCCACTTAAAGTAGCGAGTTAACGTTATCAGGACATGACGATAGCATTTTTCGTGGCAATTTTGCTATGATAATTTATAGACGGCCCAATACGCTTATTGCTCTCTACTTATAAAACCCTATAAATTTGACCGTTTTAGCATGAATTGCTAAAGAATAAACAACCAAATCTTGTTGATCATAATAAGGCTGTATAAAAAACACAAGGTACATGACACAAAACCTTCGAGCAAATTGAATCACTCTTAACATTAACCGAGAATAATACGATGAATGACCAAGCAAATAAACTGCACTTTATCACTGCTGCGATTCAAATGAATAGCCAGCAAGACATCGAAAAAAACGTAGCGGCTATAAAAGCTGCCATCAGCGATGCCAGTCATCAAGGTGCTCATCTTGTTGTCTTACCAGAAAACTGCTGTAGCATGGGCGAACAATTTGCCACCGCAGAGCGCTTTGATGCGCTATCAGCGACGATAGCAAACTATGCCAGTACTTACGGTGTCTATGTGCTGGCAGGCTCACTGCCCTGCCCTTATCGCCCTGATGGCGTTATCGTGCCTGATGGCAGACTGCGCCAAGTCAGTCAGCTATTTGCCCCTGATGGTACGCGAGTGGCACGCTATGATAAAATTCACCTATTCACGGCGACGGTAGCAGATAAACATGGCAGCTATAATGAAGCGGCGACGTTTGAGCCCGGCACACAGACTGTAGTTGCAACAGTAGAGAGTGATCATGCTGCTTATCAGCTCGGTATGATGGTTTGTTTTGATTTGCGTTTTCCCGCATTGGCACAGCGCTTACGTCAAGCAGGCGCTGACCTATTAAGTGCGCCATCGGCATTTACTTATTTAACGGGGCAAGCACATTGGTCGCTGTTACTTCGCGCGCGGGCGTTAGACAGTCAGTGCATGGTCATTGGCGCAGCACAAGGCGGCGACCATGTTTATAAAAACGGTGATATCCGTCAAACGTGGGGGCATACCACTATCACAGCTTTTGATGGCACAATTATTAACAGCTATGAGGATAGTGAATTAAACAACGCTATTAATAAAGATAATAAAAATTATGCTTTGATTTTGGCAACCTTAGACAAACAGACTCAACAGCAAGGTCGCCAAAAAATGCCCATTTTTGACTGTCATCGTTTGGCGTAAGTCAGTTTCAATACTGAATAGTAAGTATTGAATATCGAATATTAGGTGTTGTTTTCTTCGGTCCGTGTATGAGTCGCGCGCGGATGAGCGCGATCATAGACTTGCGTGAGTTTAGCAAAATCGACATGGGTATAAATTTGCGTGGTACTGATATCGCTATGCCCAAGCATTTCTTGCACCGCGCGCAAATCGCCACTGCCCGACAGCATGTGCGAGGCAAAACAATGACGCAATAGATGCGGATACATATTTTGTGCGATGCCGGCACGCGTAGCCGCAACTTTGAGACGCTGCTGCACTGCCCGTGTCGATAAACGCGTACCTAGTTTTTCACTAATAAATAGTGCGCTGTCCATTTGCTCCACCCACAGATTACGATGCGGTAGATAACGGCTAATCGCTTCTGCTGCCTTGACACCTAACGGCACCAAACGCGTTTTATTGCCTTTACCTGTCACGCGCACGCGCAGGTCTGACAAATCCACATCGACCATATCCAACGCGACCAACTCACCTACGCGCAGACCGCTGCTATAAAGCAATTCAAACATCGCCTTATCACGCAGCCATAGGCGCGCTTGTTCGGGTGTATCAGGCATCTCTTGGTCAAGCAGTTGAGTGAGCAAATCAACATCAGCGATAGACGGCAGCGGTCGAGGACTACGCTTGAGCTGATAGCCAGTCGTTGGATTGATACGTGCCAAGTTCTCTTCTATCAACCAGCCATAAAAATGGCGAATGGCTGACAGCTCTTGCTGGACGCTGGAAAGTGCCAGCTTGTCTTCATCCAAGCGTTGGCTAATATGCTGGGCTAATTGGCGCTTATCGCAGCGCGTCCACGTCAGGCGTTTCCCACGTAAAAATAGCGCCAATTGATTCAATCCTGCAAAATAAGCGGTCAACGTATGTGGTGAATGGTTACGCACCGACAAGACATTAAGCCAACGATGTACGGGCGCTAACAAATCACGTAATGCAGCATCCGAATCTATAGCTGCGGCGTGCTCGACTGATAGCCATGCTTTTGCCTCAGAATCTGAGGTAGGCTCCATCGTATGATTGTTTTTATTAGACATAGCCCTATTATCCATTAGCCTTCTGGATTGGGCTTGATGCCCGCTTGGGCCATCAGACCATCTGGGCTAAATACGCCTTCGTAAACAAAGGCGGTCGGACCGGTCATCATCACTGAATAACCCGGCTGCCATTTGATGATCATACTGCCACCATAAAGTTGCGCACGCACGTCTTCGCCTTCATCGAGCCAGCCTTCGCGGATACCAACCGCTACTGCGGCACAAGCGCCAGTACCACAGGCTTGTGTCTCGCCGACACCGCGCTCATACACACGCAGACGAATGTGACGCTGGTTCATCACTTGCATAAAGCCGACATTGACACGGTCAGGAAAGGCGGGATGCGATTCGATGGCTTTGCCTAAGGTTTCAACGTCGGCATCGAGCACGTTATCAACTTTGATAACGGCATGCGGGTTGCCCATATTGGCAACATAAAGCTGTACAGGAGTGCCATTTACATCGAGATGATAGGCGTTTTGAATTTTGGTCGTGGCTCTGGGGGTAAAAGGAATCTCGCTTGGTTCAAACTTGGGCTTACCCATATCGACTTCGACCCAGCCATAACGATCAGTGGTCAATGAAATGATGCCGCTTGCCGTCTCAACACGCAAACGCTGTTTAAATGAAAGTTTACGCGCTTGCACAAAACGGGCAAAACAGCGCGCACCATTACCGCACTGCTCAACTTCTGACCCATCAGCATTAAAAATGCGATAACTAAAATCAACGTCAGGACGCATCGGTGGCTCAACGACGAGCAGCTGATCAAAGCCAATACCCAAATGACGGTCACCCAGTAACTGTACCAAATCCTTGGTCAAATCTAAGCGCTGAGTCACCAAATCGATGACCATAAAATCATTGCCCAGACCATGCATCTTCGTAAATTCTATTAGCATATCCTTGTTATCCTATCCTATTTTTATGTATGTCTTATATTAGCACGCTGTCAGATACAATCATAACTATCACCGCTATCAAATACTAAGTTAACGCGATGCTGAATCCATCTTGTACAGCCAAACCGATATCTCTCATTAGAGCAGGCCATAAAAAAGCCCATCATCATAAAGACAATAGGCTTTTTATCTAGGGCATGCCCTCAATCTAAATGAAAACGCCTAAATGGGCTAAAAATGGCTAAATCTGTTGGTCACCGATTTATTTACCTTGCCACAATACTTCGTCTGCATATAACGCTTCAATAATTTCGCGTTTGCGAATCAGTTGATGGTTATCATCGGCGACCATTACTTCACTAGCACGCGGGCGTGAATTATAATTGCTACTCATGGTAAAGCCGTACGCACCAGCGCCTGTGATTGCTAAAACATCGCCTGCCGCGAGCGACAATAAACGGTCTTTCGCTAAAAAATCACCCGTTTCGCAGATAGCGCCAACGATATCCCATGGCTGTGTGCCATCAGTGTCGATGCCATTATCAGGCAAGACACTTGGAATGACTGCCATTTCAGCTTGATATAACGCCGGACGAATCAAGTCATTCATTGCTGCGTCAACAATGGCAAAGTTCTTATGTTCCGTTGGTTTTAGCACATCAACCTTGGTCAATAATACCCCAGCATTTGCCACAATACTGCGACCCGGCTCAAAGAATACCGTTAAGCCAAGCTCGCTAAGTTTCGGTAATAACGCTTGAGCAAACTCGTCGATAGATACTGGTGTCTCATCGATATAACGCACACCCAAACCACCGCCCAAATCGATATGACGCAGCTCAATACCTTTATCACGTAAATTGTATATTAGCTCAATCACTTTATCCAAAGCCGCGACAAATGGCGCAACTTCAGTCAACTGCGAGCCAATATGACAGTCAATACCGACGATATCAATATGGGATAACTGCGCCGCTTGCTCATAGACGGCAACCGCGTCTTCGTGGGTAATACCGAATTTATTGTCTTTTAACCCTGTTGAGATATACGGATGGGTTTTGGCGTCGACATTGGGATTAACCCGTAGTGAAATTGGCGCAGGTTTATCCAATTTCTGTGCCACATCATTAATCAAAGTCAGCTCGCTGATTGACTCTACGTTAAAACAACCAATACCTTGGGTCAGGGCATATTCGATATCGCTATAGGTTTTGCCAACGCCTGAGAACACCACACGTGAAGCGTCACCACTTGCCGCCAATACGCGCATGAGTTCACCACGAGAGACGATGTCAAACCCTGCCCCTGCTTGCGCCAATATACCAAGTACTGCAAGATTAGAGTTTGCTTTTACCGCATAACAAATCTGGTGCGTTAAACTGGCAAAGCTATCGCTATAAGCTTGATAGACATCCAAAATGGCTTGCTTTGAGTAGACATAGCATGGCGTACCATAGTGTTTAACCACATCATCAATGCTCACCTGCTCCATATACAATGCACCATCGCGATAATCTAGCGCGGGTAAATGGGCGGTTAAAGCTTGAGGATTAACATACAAGCCTTGCTCAGTTTGGATCGTGACAGATTCGCCAGTTTGTTGCTCAGAATGACTCATATAAACATCTCTAATTTCATCAGGTTATCAAAGTTAAAAAATCTTAGGGTGCACACCGAAATCTCGTTGACGGCATTGAGTTTTTAATAAAAATCAATAATCATTAGGGTCTTTACTGGGTTCCGGTAGCTTAAAACCATCCATTTCTTGATGACTATCATCTTGTGTCGAATAGGTACTACCCTGTATGCCAGCGCTATCCGTAGCTCCTTGAACCGTCTGGCTACTAGCGTCGGCGAGGTATAGATTGCCTTTTTGACCGCAACCCGTCAAACCCATTATAACCACCCCACTAATAATAAAAGGGGAGATAACACGGCGACCAAGATCAGCGACATTAGTGTGCTCAGTTTTCGAAAAGCGGTTAATAGTAAACATAGAATAGAGAACCTGTGACTTTGCAATGGCATGAAAATGATAAAAAGCACGAGTCATAAAGGCGATAGATCAAACGCTATAGACAGCTAAATAAAAGCTATCGCCATCGCTAAAAAATGACAATATGACTGCTTTGGATAATAGCATTATTACATAATGCTGTGTGCATACTGAATATCCCTAATCAATAAATTTGGACGAGTTTGGTTTTGCTAAGTTTTGCTAAGCTTTACTAGACCGTGCGACTGCCATTTACTAAGCGAGCGTTGATACTAGCGGTCTTAATGTATCGCTATAATGGTAAAACAGCCTATTATATTTACTTAGACAAATTTTCTTACAATTTATTATGAGCTATTATATTTGGCTGTAGCAGCCGACAAACCCTAGCGACACTCGGTGTACAGTTGTATTGTCTATACCACATTCTATCGATTTAACCCTTATAGTTATCGTGGTATAGCCATAAAACTATGGTACATTATGTGTAGACCTTGCGACTGTGTTGAGGCGCTAGCATGCGACTTAACAAGCACTGATCAATAGTGCCAGCCCAAGAGTGACCAGAATCAGCAATGTACTTGCTTGACCTATGTCGGCATGGATGCGGCTGGTTTTTGTTTATTCAACCGGTACTCGTCTGTGATGAGTCACCCTTTACAAAATACAATCTAAGGACAGAGTATGAGCGCCAGCCTAACCACCACTTTTGATGACAAAAACACCGAAACATCGAACCTAATCAATCCCACCTTAGTCCTCAACTGCGGTTCCTCTTCTATCAAATACGCGCTGATTAGCGAAGACAATTCTATTCGTATCACTGGTTTGGCCGAAAACTTAGGACTCGATACTGCTCGTATCAAACACACGACGTTAAATGGTGATAAGCTGGAAATCTCTATCTCAGGTGGTCGTCATCAGTTAGCATTACAAAAAATCCTTGAGCTATTAGAACAGTATCATTTCATCGCCGTTGGTCATCGCGTGGTTCATGGTGGCCGTGAGTACTCTGCAGCAGTCCGTGTCGATGAGCACGTACTGGACGAAGTAAAACGCTTAAAAATACTCGCGCCACTGCATAACCCTGCCCATGCTTTAGGTATCGAAGCGGTACAGGCGATTTATCCTGATATTCCTCAAGTCGTCGTCTTTGATACAGCCTTTCACCAAACCATGCCTCCTGTTGCTTTTCGCTACCCACTACCAAAAGCCCTATACGAAGAACACAAAATCCGCCGTTATGGCTTTCATGGTACGTCTCATGCTTACGTCTCAGAGCGTGCCAGTGAGATTACAGAGTCTAAAGGCCCACATGGTTGGCTTACAGCGCATCTGGGCAATGGCTGCTCGGCGACTGCCGTTTATGATGGCAAAAGTTTCGATACCAGTATGGGTCTGACCCCGCTTGAAGGGCTCATGATGGGTACGCGTAGTGGTGATGTTGACCCAAGTCTACACATACACCTAAAGCGCCAGCTTGGTATGAGCTTGGAAGAGATTGATGCCATGCTCAATAATGAAAGTGGTCTATTGGGTGTCTCAGGATTGTCTAATGATTTACGTACCGTCGAACAAGCGGCGAACGAAGGTCACGCAGATGCTAAGCTCGCTATCGAGATGTTCTGTTACCGCGTCGGTAAATATCTTGCCAGCTTAAGCTGCGCGCTGCCAGAATTCACAGGCATTGTCTTTACGGGTGGTATCGGCGAAAACTCAGTCACCACCCGAACCAGTATCCTAGAAGTGATGCGTCATTTCGGCATAAAAGTAGACGCTGACAAAAATGCGAGCTTGTTTGGTGGTAGCGAAGGCAGCTTCCACGCAGACGATAGCAGCATTGAGCTATGGGTTGTGCCAACCGATGAAGAGTGCCGTATTGCTCAAGAAACACGTGAAGCATTGGGCTTACTCTAAGCTCGAGATTTTTTATAAGTTGCTTATATTATAAGTTACTTGTAATTTTCTCATAAGCTTCTAGTCGCCTTATAAGCTTTTATTCATTAGACGTTTTGGATTGTTTTTTGCCCAGCGCTTCTTATACATAGCCTATGATGAGAAGCGCGACGTTTTACTCATTCCAGCAAGGATGAAGTGAGCTTTAAAAATATAATAAACCGTAGGATACTTTATGCAAACCATTTTACTAGTTCCCATCAGCCGTGGTATCGGCGTAACGTCAGCAGCGCTTGGATTGATTCGCGCTCTTGATTACAACGGTATCAAAGCGGGCTTTATGAAGCCATTTTTGCAAGATGATACACTTGATAAGCAAAACAGTTTAGACAGCTCAAGCGCGTTAGCAATGCATGCTTTTGGTCTGACGCCACCTAAATCTATCAGTCGGCAGCGTGTTGAGCGTATGATCGGTGATGGTAACCTTGATGACTTGATGGAAGAAGTGGTCGTCAATTATCATACTCTTGGCGATGATTATGATGTGGTGATCTGTGAAGGCTTAGTACCGACCACAGAAACCTCTTATGCCTCACAAATCAACCGTGCGATTGCTCATGCGTTAGATGCTAGAATCATCTTTGTTAGCACCGCTGATACCAGTAAACCAGCCTATCTGGCTGATAAGCTTGACGTTCACGCTCGTGAGTTTGGCGGCATCGCCCATGAGCGTACGCTCGGCGCGATTTTGATGCGTGTACATGACTTGCCAAATGCGCAAAGCACTGTAGAAAATCAAATCGTTGCCCCTGGTGAAGCGGTTGTGAGTTTAGATGACGGCTTTATGCAAGAAGTCCAGCGCCTATCACCGCATTTTAATACTGATGCGTTCCGTTTAATCGGGGTGGTGCCATTCAGTGATTCACTGTCCGTGCCTCGTACGTGGGATATCGCCACTGAGCTTGATGCCAAATGGCTCAATGTCGGTGAAGCTAAGTCACGCCGTATTAACCGCATTAGCCTAACTGCACGCTCGGTCGCACGCGTCGATGAGGTGTTTAAACGTGGCACCCTTATCGTCGTACCGGGCGATCGAGATGATTTACTATTAGCAGCAGGTTTGGCTTGTATCAATGGTATCCCGCTGGCAGGATTGGTATTAACCGGCGGCGTCGAGCCGAGTGCAACCGTCGCTGAGCTATGGCAATCTGCCCTCAAAACAGGTATCCCTGTCATGAGTGTCGAAAGTGACAGCTATGAGACCGTACAAAGCCTCATGCACATGAGCGCAGAGATTCCAAGTGATGATACCGAACGTGCTGAAGAAGTGGCTCGTTATGTCGCCGCTCATTTAAATCTTAGCTGGATTAAAGACTATTTTAGTCAAAATCATGAGCCGCGCCTCTCACCATCTGCATTCCGTCATCAAGTGGTTAAAAAAGCACAAAACGCCAAAAAACGCATCGTGCTACCAGAGGGTTCCGAGCCGCGTACGGTTGAAGCCGCTTGTATCTGTCAAAGCCGCGGCATCGCCAACTGTGTACTACTCGCTAAGCGTAGCGATGTCGAGCAAGTGGCTAAAAATCTTGACTTAGTTTTACCAGAAGGTCTTGAAATAATTGACCCCGATACGCTTGATATGGATAAGTATATCGCTGCAGTGGTCGAACGCCGTAAAGGCAAAACCAGCGCAGAAGTCGCGGCTGAATACTTAAAAGACACCGTATATCTAGGCACGACCATGCTACAGATGGACGAAGTCGACGGCCTCGTTTCTGGCGCGATTCATACCACTGCCAATACTGTCCGTCCAGCGTTTCAGTTGATTAAGACCGCACCGCAATACTCGCTCGTATCATCAGTATTTTTTATGCTGCTGCCTGAGCAAGTGGTGGTCTACGGTGACTGTGCCATTAATCCTGATCCAAATGCCGAAGAACTGGCTGAGATTGCCATTCAATCAGCACAGTCTGCTGCTGCCTTCGGTATTGATCCAAAAGTCGCGATGATTAGCTATTCTACAGGCTCATCAGGAACTGGCGCAGATGTCGAAAAAGTCACTCGTGCGACCCAAATCGTCCGCGAGCGTGCGCCACACCTAAAAGTCGATGGGCCGCTACAGTATGACGCCGCTTCTGTCATGAGCGTCGGCAAGCAAAAAGCGCCTGACTCACCTGTCGCTGGGCAAGCCAATGTCTTTATTTTCCCAGACCTCAATACGGGCAATACCACTTATAAAGCCGTACAACGTAGCGCCAATGTAGTGAGTGTTGGCCCAATGCTGCAAGGTTTGAATAAGCCAGTAAACGACTTGTCTCGCGGAGCCTTGGTCGATGATATTATCTACACCATCGCCCTTACCGCTATTCAAGCTCATAGCGACGCGATTTAATTGCATTAAAATGTGTGACTAATTGCGCTATAGGTAACCGACTATCAAAATGATGGTCGGTTTTTTATTGGCTATGTTTATAACTGACTTTTTAAAACGCTTTCATTACGGATAGCTAAGCGCTCATTTTACCTAGTATTTCAGCACTTTTAATGACAGATGCCCACTTGCCCTCTACAATAGCGCTACCATCGAAGCATTTATCCTAAAAAGGTCCGCTGATAAAAGGGTAAAATGCATCAACGACAACGTGCCTCTTATCTATTTTTACGCATTTATTTATGCCAAATACCAGCAAAAATTCTCAAAAAAATACACCTGCGCCAGCCATCCGTGCTTATCTTGGCGGCTCATTTGATCCCGTACATGATGGTCATCTGCAAATGGCGATGACTGTTTATCAGCGTTTGCTACCGATAGCCAAGCAGCAACAGCGCGCGCTGCACGTGTCACTATTGCCCAATGCGCGCTCACCCTTTAAAGAAAAAAGTACAGCTCCTAAACACCGTCTGGCGATGTTAAAGCTTGCGACACTCAACACACCGCTACAAATTAATGAGCTTGAGCTGTGGCAAACACCACCTGTTTATACCATCGATAGTGTACGCACGTTGCGCCAGCGTTATCCGCATGACAGTCTAATATTCATCATCGGTATGGATAGCGCGCTGAGTTTGAGCAAATGGAAAAACGGTTTAGAGCTTACGGATTACGTCAATCTTTGGGTGTTTAATCGTGATGACCTGTCTGATATTAATCATAAAAATAATCGCCTGTTGGCAACCACGACTCATTGCGCCAACAAAACGTTAGTCGCGCAGGATACGATGAACTTGCACATCCAATTACCTGCGCAGCTGCAATCTTTACGCATCGATGCGCCTATTGATTTATTACAGCCCACCTCTCAAGCATCGACCGATAGCCGTCTCTTGAAAAACACCCATCAAGGCCACATTTATATAGACTCGCGTCCTATCGCCACGATATCCAGTACACAGATACGCCAACAGTTGCAGCCGACAGACAATCGATCGAATATAATATCCGCAGCGGCAAGGCAAATGACATCTATCGCACCAATAAATGATATCATAGACAATACTGCACCCAATCCATTAGCTAAATGGCTAAATCCTGCTGTTTATCAATATATTATCGCCCATCAGCTATATTCTGCTGCTCAATTCCGTTAAAATCGCCTTATCTTTGTCATTTTGCCCATCCAGTCTCTACAGCTGACTGGCGACATCTAGTCCATTCGACAATGCCAACGCATGCAAATTGACGATTTACCTTTTTATTTTTAATATTGACGATTCAAGAGATCAAAATTTATGACCAACACCATGACTGAAGAACGCTTAAAAGAATGCTTAGCCGTTGTTGAGACCGCTCTAGATGATATGAAAGCGAAGAACATCACCGTAATGAATGTAGAAGATTTGACTGACGTAACCGAACGCATCATTATCGCTGACGGTACTTCTAAGCGCCATGTACGCGCGATGGCTGACAATGTCGGCGCTGAAGCGAAGCAAGCGGGCTTTATGCCACTTGGTCGCGAAGGCGGTATCGACTCTGACTGGACATTGATTGATCTGGGCGCTGTCGTCGTGCATGTAATGACGCCACAAGCCCGTGAGTTCTATGACTTAGAAGGTCTATGGTCATCACCTGAGCAATTGGCTGAGCTGGTCGCTGTACCGCGTGAAAAGAAAACGGCCGGTCGCCGCAATAAAAATAAATAATTTTATTTATTTTTATAACGCTGTGAAAACCAAAAAGACCAGATATCTATTCTGGTCTTTTTTTGTCTAAAATTTACCGTTCTAATACCCTTTCACCTACTGCTAAATTTTAAGCGGCTGAATGCTTAGCATTAGATGAGTGATTAAGCTAAGATAATACGCATTATTAATACCAGTATTAAAGTAGCCTCTCCCCTAATAAATCCCTACAGATTAGGAAAACCTATGAGCTTAGAACCTATAAATATAGCAACGCTAATATCTTCTACCCCAAAAAATGTAGCCGACTTTAACCAAAACCTGCCGCTACATATCGCCAATCTAATTTGCGTCCGCGCTGGCAAAGCCATGCCATTCACCCGTGAAGAAATGAGTGCTATTGATAAAGCACCAATTAACGCACCTGTCGCGGTCAATTTTATGGGATTAATTACTGATGAGCAAGCCGATCGCAAGCATCATGGTGGCCCGTTAAAAGCCGTGCATCAACTGGCACCTGCAACTTATGAGAAAATTAACGCAGAATTTGGTCTAAAAGTCCGCGTTGGTACGTTGGGCGAAAATCTCACGACCGAAGCCGCCAACGGTCTACCTGAAATGACTGAGTCTACGGTTTGCATTGGTGACGTTTTTGAGTATGGTGATACGGCTACTAGTACAGATGATGTTGATAATTTACAACTGCGTATCGTGCAACCGCGCCGCCCCTGCTACAAGATCAATGATCAAATTGGACAGTTTACCAAAGTACCGAATATCGCGGCATGGGTCAGCAAACAAGGTATCGCTGGTTGGTATTTCAAAGTGGTACGTGATGGCATGATTAGCGCTGATTTGCCAGTTTACTTAGTCGAACGTCCCTATCCGTTTGCGACGCTTGAAATACTGTGGCAATTGTCTAATTCAAAAGAGAAATACGATGCCGATGTGATTGAGCCATGGTTCGCGATTGAGTGTTTAGAAGACAGTTGGAAGAAAGTTTTAGCGAAGAAGATTCGCAAGGATTAAAAAAACTTTCAAAGATATCTCGAACTCATCTATCTACTATCAATAAAAAAATAAAGGCAAGTATAGTCAATCCTATATAAATCAGATACGGTGTCAGGCTCGCTTAGTCTACTATGTGTAGTACTTTCGCTCGCCTTCCTTGTATCCAAATCATATTGAAACGACTATATCAAAGCTCACCTTTATTTACACAGAGCATTTCATGGTAAAAAATATCTTTTTAGCGTTTGGCCTAACACTACCACTGATTGGCTGCATGACCACGACCTCTCCAGTGGCAAGTACTGAGAACTACATCGTGGACAGTAAAGCCTATCAAGCCACTGGCAAAAGCGAGCGCATCAAGACCATTGTGCTGCACTACACGGTGTCAGATAATGACCGATCGATCAAAACACTGACCACAGGCAAGGTCAGCGCGCACTATCTAGTGTTAGATAATGACGATGATAAAATCTACAATCTAGTACCAGAAAACGAGCGCGCGTGGCATGCGGGTGATGGCGGGTTTGCAGGTAGAACCATCCTGAACGATACTTCTATCGGCATAGAAATCGTCAATGTAGGAATTGCACCTGAATATAAAGATGCACTAAAAAATGGCGAACTCGACTATCATCCTTATGACCATTATGTGGCGTTTGACGAGTTACAGATTAAAAAGGTCGCGGAGTTGGTACAAGATATCACCGCTAGATATGACATCTCACCGAAGAATATCATCGGCCATTCTGATATGGCACCCTCACGCAAGATAGACCCCGGTGCAAAGTTCCCTTGGGAGCAGCTGTATAAAGAGTATGGCATCGGTGCTTGGTATGATGACGCTGATAAATTGTCTTTTATGGATACAAACGCATTTGCAGCGGCCACGATACCTGAGATCAAGCAGCAATTTCGTGACTATGGCTATCAGATTAACAGTAGCGACGAGTGGGACAAAACCAGTCGCGATGTCGTCTATGCGTTCCAACTACACTTTCGACCCCGTAACCCAACAGGAACGGTGGACTTAGAGACTTATGCTATTTTAAAGGCATTGAATAAGAAGTATGCTGATACCAACGATTTTTATTAACCCTTTCATATCATCAATAATAAACAAGCTGTACAAGGAATTTTATGAGCACATTGTTTAGCGTAAATTTGAATAAATTGGCTTTGATCCGTAACTCTCGCGGCACTGACTACCCTAACCTGTTGACCTTTGTGAAAAAGCTGATTGACCTAGGTGTCAAAGGCTTTACCGTACATCCGAGACCAGATGAGCGTCATATCAGATACCAAGACGTCTACGATATCAGTGCGTTCTTAAAGGATTATCCAGAGATTGAGTTCAATATCGAAGGCAATCCAAACGAGCAGTTTTTAGCGCTGATTCGTGAGGTTAAGCCGCATCAATGTACCCTCGTACCCGATAGCGAAGACCAACTGACCTCCGATCATGGTTTTGATATCATCACTCATCATGAGTTTTTATCAACGTTAAGCAAAGAGCTGCAAGCCTTTGGTACGCGCTGTGCGGTGTTTATCGACCCTGATATCGAACAAATCAAAGCGGTCATCGAGAGCGATGTACAGACGATCGAGATGTATACCGAAGAATGGGCGCGTGCCTACAATAACGGTAAGAGCGGCGACCAATTCGATGAGCTCAAGCAACGCTTTAGCGACTGTATTAATCTAGCTAATCAAAATGGTATCCGCGTCAATGCGGGTCATGATTTGAATTTGGATAATTTGGCTGATCTACTCGCGCTTAGTGATATCGCTGAGGTGTCGATTGGTCATGCATTTACGATTGAATCATTGGAACAAGGCATGGATAATGTCGTGCGTCAGTATTTAGCAATTTGTGCTTAGTTCATACTAGGGCGTGTCTTCAATTCACTCGATAGTCCTCTAAATGGGCTAAAAATGGCTAAATCTTGCCAAACATCGTCAAATAGCTGGTTAATATCCCGATATTATCTGCACTATTTTCCTTGTTTGACGGCAATTTATCTCATTTTTATCACCATTTTTGAAATGAAGACACGCCCTAATGAGCAAATAGTTTGGTTCTATCAGCAGACCTAATATCTGCATTATCAATGCAAACGCCAATAATATTAAAAAAGGAATCTTTATGTATCAAGACTTTCAGAAACATCTACAACAAGAAATCAGCGACATACGCTCAGCAGGACTGTATAAAACTGAGCGCGTGATCACCTCTCCACAAGATGCGCTCATCAAGATCGCCGATGGCCGTGAAATGCTTAACTTCTGTGCCAATAACTACCTTGGACTGTCTGACCACCCTGAGATTAAAAAGGCGGCTATTGGGGCTATTGAAAACTCAGGTTATGGCATGTCATCGGTGCGGTTTATTTGTGGTACGCAAAATTTGCATAAGCAATTAGAAGCGGCGATTTCCAAGTTTTTTAATACCGAAGATACGATTCTTTATGCCGCCTGTTTCGATGCCAATGGCGGTGCCTTTGAGCCACTGCTAACCAGTGAAGATGCGATTATTTCTGATTCGCTAAATCATGCCTCAATCATCGACGGTGTGCGCCTATGTAAAGCTGCGCGTTATCGTTATGCCAATGCAGATATGCAAGATTTAGAAACGCAATTGCAAGCGGCACAAGCACAGCGTTTTCGTTTGATTGTCACCGATGGTGTGTTTTCAATGGATGGTAACGTGGCGCCGATGGATGAGATTTATGCGTTGGCACAAAAATATGATGCCATGGTCATGATTGACGAGTCACATTCAGCAGGTGTGGTCGGTAGCACTGGTGGCGGCGTGACTGAATTGTTTGATCTACGTGGCGATATTGAGCTGATCACTGGTACCTTGGGCAAGGCATTTGGCGGTGCTATTGGCGGCTTCACCACAGGCAAAAAAGAAATGATTGAGATGCTGCGTCAACGCTCGCGCCCGTATCTGTTTTCAAACTCTATTCCTCCTATGGTGGCTGCCGCTGGGGTAAAAGCGTTTGAGATGCTATCGCAAGACAATACCTTACAAGACCAATTGCATGAAAATACTGCCTATTTTGTGAAGCAAATGCAAGAGGCGGGATTCGATATCAAGCCTACCGAATCGGCCATTTGTGCAGTGATGCTCTATGACGCCAATGTCTCGCAACAAATGGCAGACGCACTGCTTGAAGAAGGCATTTATGTGATTGGCTTCTTCTATCCTGTCGTGCCCAAAGACGAGGCTCGCATCCGTGTGCAGCTCTCTGCCGCCCATACTCGCGAGCAGCTAGACCAGTGTATCGCCGCCTTCATCAAAGTCGCCAAGCAAATGAAGGTGATTGATTAGAACGTGTTTAACACACCCTAAGAGCAGTTCAGTATTTATCTAGATTCAACAATAAAATGCAACACAGCTAAATAAGAGAAAAGTATGAAAGCACTGGTTAAAGCCCATGACAAGAAAGGCATCTGGATGCAAGACATGCCAGAACCTACAGTTGGCATCAATGACGTTAAAATAAAAATTAAAAAAACCGCCATTTGTGGTACAGATTTGCATATTTATAAGTGGGATGAGTGGTCACAAAAAACCATAAAAACACCAATGATTATCGGACATGAATACGTCGGTATCATTAGTGAAGTGGGCGATGGTGTGCAGCATTTTGAAGTGGGTGATCGAGTCACAGGCGAAGGACATATCGCTTGCGGGCATTGTCGTAACTGCCGCCGTGGTAAGCTACATGTGTGCGAAAACACTATAGGCGTGGGCGTTGACCGCGATGGCGCGTTTGCCGAATATTTGGTGATACCTGCCGATAATGCCATAAAACTCGATGAGCGTATCAGTGATGACATGGCAGCCATTATGGATCCCTTTGGCAATGCCACTCATACCGCCTTATCATTTCCTGTACTTGGTGAGGATGTGCTGATTACCGGTGCGGGGCTGATTGGTTCAATGGCAACGGCGATTTGCCGCTTCGCAGGGGCGCGTAATATTGTGGCGAGTGATATCAGCGATTATCGCTTAGAGCTTGCCAAAAAAATGGGCGCGACTATGACCGTAAACCCAGCCAAAGGTGAAACCATCGAAGGCGCCATCGATACGTTAAACATGCATGGCTTTGATGTTGGGCTTGAAATGTCTGGCTCGCCTCAGGCCTTTGATTCGATGATTAGTAACATGTATAACGGCTCTAAAATCGCTCTCTTGGGCATTTTACCTGACACCACCACGGTGGATTGGAGCAAGATTATTTTTAAGGCGTTAACCCTAAAAGGTATTTATGGGCGTGAGATGTGGGAGACTTGGTATCAGATGGAGCAAATGCTGATTAGCGGTATTGATTTGTCGCCCATCATTACCCATCGCCTGCACATTGATGATTTTCAAGAAGGCTTTGATATCATGGAAAGTGGGCAATGCGGTAAAGTGATTTTAAGCTGGGATTGATTTTGGTGACTCTTAGTTAGCTTTTAAATTATCATGACTTATAAAACGGCGCTGATTTCAGTGCCGTTTTTTGTGGATATTAAAAAGTAAGAAAGAGAAACGATTAATAACTCTGACCAAGATGATCTGCAAAAATATCTAGAACAAAAAGCCAAGCAAGCACAGGCAAAGGAGCAGGAACCTGAGCCGCTCTCTGCATATGACGTTTGTGTGTTAAAAGAAAGTGCCAAGATTCATGAGTTGATTGCTGAGGCTCAGAAAAATGTTAAAAAATAGCTGTGTGCAAATAGTATGCTAAAACCCAACTTTAAAATTATGGCAGCGTACAAAGCTCTAATAAATAAGAAAACACTTGTTATTGCATTTTTCGCTGTAGGATTGTTTGGATTTGGTCATGGTTACTTAATTACCAAAAAAAATCATAATGATGAATTAAATGACGCACGCTATCTAGTTGATAAGAATTATATACTTATGAAAAAATAAATTGATAAAATCATCATAGAAGAAGGAGTAGAGTCAGCAAATTAATATATAGACCAAATGGAAAATAAATATAACGAATTATATGGCTACTAATATTTTCAGAAGTTGAGTATTAATATGAAACATAGGAAGTTTTTTAGAAGAACTTCAATATCAATTGCTTTTCTTTTAATATGGTTAAGTTTTTTTCTAATTGGAAAGGGTTTTTATCTTAATAGCGATGATTTTACTCCTTCTTGGCAGGTTTACTACAATGAATCACTGGACAGTTATGATTAACTGAGAGAATATATTAAGAGTAGAGAGTAATATAACGAAATGAATTTAATGCCAATAACAATATTAGGGCGTGTTCCTAATTCAGTTTACAATGAATCATAGTACAAGCCAAATACAGCATAGACTTATAATTTCGTGCCAGTTTTTCGTAGCGAGTCGCCATACTACAAATTGTTTTAGCCTTGCAAACGTGTTTTCAACCAAGTGTCGTATAGTTACTACACTACAAAAGAGTTATGATTTGGATGTATATCATAACTCTTTTGTAGGTTGGTATCGAAGAACGAAACCCAACAAGTTATTGGTTCAGATTATTAACTCTAAATTGTTGGGTGTCGCAAACTTCACCCAACCTACGCACTTTTTACTATTGTTAAATCAATAGACAATGTCCACTGTTATCCATACTTTGTCTGCTTGACAATCATAAAGATATGGATTTTTCCATTCCGTACTAGACCCCATATCGTTGTCCATAAGATCAGAGTAATCAATTGAGAACCCACCTAGGGTTACTGTATCTCCTATTCCAAAACTGACTTGGTTTTCCTCATCATACAAAGCTGATATATCCTCGTTAAAAGACAAGCTCTCGGTTTGAATCAAAATTAAATAGTCATCAATATAAAGGCACTTTCCCTTTTTATTAATTAAGCCTTTCATTGTATCGAAATCACTTTCAACGTAATCATCTTGTTCCGTAATCGGCGCCATCTTAACGTTATCTCCTGCTTCTTCATCGTCACTCATTATTTTAGAATCCATGTCTACTTCGAGGCTACTATTTGGTGTATCGTTTGAATTATTATGTGCCTCTGGTTGACAAGCTATTAATAAAAAGCTTGCTAGGATAAAAATATATTTACGCATGCTTTAATCTCAAAATACAATATTTATTCAGATCTTCAGATAGTTCATAAGTAGATAATAGCAAGAACACGATGTTACCGCTAGCCCAGACTGGCAGATACAAGTGGAAGGCGGGAGTAGCTCCACTACTTCTCAAAAACCCAAGCCACAAACACAAAAAAGGTGAGCTTTGAGCCCACCTTTTCATTTTAAAAAACAGCTATCTAAAACTACAAGCAATTGCTAGAGGTTTGAGTAGCGAGGAAAACATGCGCAAGCACTACATGTCGTAGGCTCAGCAAGTTTGACAAAGCTAATCAAGCATCTAGGTTTGCGACTAGCGCAACCAAGCTCGTGCATTACGGAACATACGCATCCACGCACCATCCTCATCCCACTCTTCTGGTTTCCAGCTGTGGTTATAGGCTTTTAGGTTACGCTCAGGATGTGGCATCATAATCGTCACACGACCATCAGTGCTACACAGTCCAGTGACACCACCGACCGAACCATTTGGATTGAGCGGATACGTCTCAGTTGGATGACCTTGGCTATCGACATAACGCATCGCAAGCTGACCGTGTTTTGCCATACCGTCGATTTCGTTGTTATCCAGTGTGGCATAGCCTTCACCATGCGCCACAGCGATTGGCAAGATACTGTCTTGCATGCCTTTGAACAAGATAGACTTGGTACGCTCGACTTTTACGTTGACCGTACGTGCTTCAAAACGAGCTGATTTGTTAGCGACGAAACGTGGGAAGTTTTCTGCACCTGGGATGAGGTCTTTTAACTGAGCCATCATCTGACAACCGTTACAGACACCTAGTGAAAAGGTATCAGGACGGGCAAAGAAGCGGACAAACTGCATACGTAGCTCGTCATGGAACAAGATAGAGTTCGCCCAGCCAGAGCCAGCGCCCAGTACATCACCATAACTAAAGCCACCACAAGCGACCAAACCGTCGAAGTCACGTAGATTGATACGGCCATTGAGTAGATCGCTCATGTGTACATCGACCGCTTCAAAGCCAGCTTGGGTAAAGCCTGCTGCCATTTCCGTCTGACCATTGACGCCTTGCTCACGCAAGATAGCGACTCTTGGTTTATTGTCACGGCTGGCTAAATATGGTTCTTCGACCTTTTGATTTAGATCAAAGTTTGGCGCAGCGATGAGGCCTTTATGGCTCGCATCAGCAATCAAGTCATACTCTTGCTGTACACACGCTGGGTTATCACGGCGACGCGCGATTTGATAGCTGACCTGAGTCCACGCTTGCTGCAATTCAGTACGGCTAAAGCGTAGAGTATCATCACCCATAAGCGTTGGCGTTTGAATAATTAAGCTATCGTCCTCGCTACTTTGACCAACTAAGCTCAGCATGTCATCGACATTAAATTCTACTGCTAATTGCATTAACGCCGCGACGTTTTCTGGCAATACTTGAATGACTGCTCCCAGCTCTTCACTGAACAGCTGACCGAGTAAGTTATCATCATTTAATGACAGCTTGATACCTTGACGGCTAGTGAACTGCATCTCAGCGATCGTTGCTAATAGACCGCCATCACCGATATCGTGATAGGCGCTGATGACGCCTTGCTCGTTACCCGCTTGGATAAAGTTGAAGAAGTCGATCAAGTCGCTTGGCTGTGCTAGATCTGGGCAGTCGTTGCCTAACTGGCTAAGCGTTTGCGCAAGGATTGAACCGCCTAGACGTAATTTTCCTTTAGACAAGTCAATGCGGTAAAACGCGCTATCGCCATTGATTAGCTCAGGGGTTAGCGTTTTTGCCACATCAACCACAGGAGCAAAGGCAGTAATCACGAGGCTCATTGGTGATACAACTGATTTATCCGTCTCACCGGCTTCACTGCTGTCAGTCCAGTTGGCACGCATCGATAGCGAGTCTTTACCGACTGGAATAGCGATACCCAGTGCTGGGCATAACTCTTCGCCGACAGTATAGACAGCGTCAAATAATGCAGCATCTTCTACGTCATCACCACACGCGGCCATCCAGTTCGCTGACATGGTGATATCAGACAACTGAGCGATACGCGCACCAGCGATGTTGGTAATTGCTTCACCAATGGCAAGGCGTGCTGAGGCTTTTGGACTAATAAGCGCAACAGGCGTACGCTCGCCGACACTCATGGCTTCGCCGCTCATCACCTGACCATTGAGCGCGATCAAGCCTGACGCCGTCACAGCACAATCTGATACAGGCACTTGATAGCGACCCACATACTGATCACGCACGACCATACCGGTGATAGAGCGGTCACCAATGCTGATTAAGAATGATTTGCTAGCGACAGTTGGGTGACGCAACACGTCTTTGATAGACTCAGCTAGATTGACATCACCAAGCTCTAATGCTGGTAACGTGCTCTCGGTACGCTCAAAGCTGCGTTGCATTTTTGGTGTACCGCCGAGCAGTACTTGCATCGGCATATCGACTGGTTGCTCGTCCAACAGTTCATCATCAACGATTAGCTGGCGGATATCCGTCGCCTCGCCCAAGATAGCATATGGGCAGCGCTCACGGGCACAGATGGCATCGAACTGATCTTTGCTCTCTGGGCGAATCGCGAGCACATAACGCTCTTGCGCTTCGTTTGACCAGATGGCCATTGGCGACATACCCGCTTCTAATGATGGAATCTTACGCAAGTTCAGATGCGCGCCCATTTCATGGTCATTGACCAATTCTGGCATCGCATTAGACAGACCACCTGCCCCTACATCATGTAGTGAAACGATTGGGTTGCCGTCTTTACTGTTATTGCTTACATCGACATCATCGCCCGCTAGTGCCCAACAGCGATCTAGGACTTCTTGGCAACGACGCTCCATCTCAGCGTTATCGCGCTGAACTGAGGCAAAGTCTAAACCCTCATCAAGATCACCACTATCGACTGACGATGCGGCACCGCCGCCCAGACCGATTTGCATCGCAGGGCCACCAAGAACGATAAGCAAATCGCCTTTTTGGATTGCATTTTTTTCAATCAGATTGCGTTTGATATTGCCGTAACCACCTGCCAGCATAATTGGCTTATGATAGCCGCGCATCTCGCTACCGTCTTTTGCGGCAGAGGTATCTAGCTGAAAACTACGGAAGTAACCGCATAGATTTGGACGACCAAACTCGTTTGAGAAGTTGGCTGAGCCTAATGGCGCTTCGGTCATGATCTCAAGGCTGGTTGCCATACGATCTGGCGTACCATAATCCTGCGTACTCAATTGACCTGACTGCTCCCACTTTTCACTAAGCTCTGGGATATGCAGATGTGACACGTGGAATCCTGTTAGACCCGCTTTTGGCTTACCACCGCGACCAGTCGCGCCTTCGTCACGAATCTCACCGCCAGCACCTGTTGCCGCACCAGAATAAGGGGCAATCGCTGTTGGATGATTGTGCGTCTCAACCTTCATTAAGATATCGATTGCTTCTTGATGAAAGTCGTAAGGATGGATTGAGTTGGCATCCATCGCGTCAGTTGGGATAGGATAAAAACGCATGCCATCAGACCCTGCCATCACCGCAGCATTGTCTTTATACGCTGACAAGATACCTTGTGGATTCGACTGGTACGTGTTTTTAATCATTTGGAACAGTGATTTTGGCTGCACTTCACCATCAACTGTCCACTGAGCATTGAAAATCTTATGACGGCAATGCTCTGAGTTTGCCTGTGCAAACATCATCAGCTCAACGTCAGTTGGGTTGCGTTTCAACTCATTGACATAGGCGTTCATTAAATAATCAATATCTTCACTTGATAACGCAAAGCCGAATTCTGTATTAGCTGATTCTAGTGCTGACTGACCTTGTCCGATCACATCGATATGATTTAGTGATGCTGGCGCTTGATCGTCAAACAATTTGCTGACATCGCTCAAGTCATAAACCAAGCTCTGCGTCATACGGTCAAACAACACCTGCTCAGCGGCAGTAGACAGCTTTTCACTGATCTTGCTATCGATGGTCAGCGTATAGACAACGACACGCTCGACGCGATTGATCGCAATTTCACAGTTATTAAAAATATCAGTCGCTTTACTTGCCCATGGCGAAATCGTGCCAAAACGTGGACCTACGATGACTTGTAATTGATTGCTTTTTGGGGCTTCAAGGACAGTGCTACTATCGACAGCAAGTAAGTCTAGCGCTTTTTTATGCTCATCACCTTCTAGTTCTCGTGATAACACATACACTTGCTGGGTATGGATTTGGCTGACATTTAGCTCGGTTTTTTGCTGGAACTGACTGATGAGTTGCTGCGTCTGAAAATCGGTAAGAAACGGTTGTCCGGCGATGGTCATCATAAAGGCATAATCCGTAAGATCAAGGCATCTCTGCCATGCAAAGTAAATGGTCTGGGTATTATAACAAGAAGCCCTGTAATAAGCAGGTCAAAACCAAGATAAATTGCTGATGCTTGCTATTCAATAATAGTGGAATCTTCGCCATCGTTGAAACCCTTGTTACTTTTAAAACAGGCTACTTTCACAACAGAAACTTAACAGCGATGTCGTCACAATTTTTACCTAAAGCTTATAGTCCTTACAAACCCTCACATCGCCTTACGGGCAACCTATATAAACACAAGGTCACAACTAGGTATTCTAGTTTCAGTTGTTAAGGCGACGATCGTTTTTCTCAATTCATCTGGTTTTCGATACTTGGAAAACGCTTAATTTGAAAAACGCTTAGCCTGAATAAAAACTACTATAACCAATCAACTATTTAATCACTACGACTTAATCAAAATAAAGAAAGGGAAATTTACTATGAGTAGACAAGACCACATCAATAAAGTGCAAGAATTGGTAAAAGACATTAAGTTTGCCATGATGACAACTCGTACTCACGAAGGGCATTTGCATGCCTGCCCAATGACGACGAGCGAGATGAGCATCGGTGCAAAAGAAATTTGGTTTATTGGTGATAAGACTACCGAAACCGTGAGTGACATTGAGAAAGATCCGCAAGTAAACTTGGCATATGTCAGCCAAGACGCCAAAAACTATGTCTCAATTAATGGTAAAGCGGAACTGGTTGAAGACCAAGAGAAATTAGACGAGCTATGGTCGCCGATCTACAATGCTTTTTATGAGCAAGGTAAAGAAGATCCAAATGTACAGCTGATTAAAGTCGTACCACACGGTGCTGAATATTGGCTCAGTGGTAGCTCGGTCGTCAATATGTTTAAGATGACCACTGCTGCTGTGATGGATGGTAAGAAAGCAACTAACCTAGGTGAAAATAACTCAGTAACGTTATAAGTTATCTAAATCAGAAATAGCAAAATTAAAAACGCCAGTGGCTAATGCGACTGGCGTTTCTTTACGCGTTATCTATTTTCTATCGATAGGCATTACTGCGGTGGTTTCGCATAACCATTGTCCGCAGGGTAAGCTTGCGGCTGTTGAGTCTTCGGCTTAGATGGATCATATAGACCATAAACGGCTGTACCTATTACACCTGTGTTATTGATAGAACCTGAGCTGGTATTGGCAGCATAGGCACTTTCTGGTTTGCTAAATATAAAGGATGCTACTGAGCTTTGGCTCTTACGGAAGCCTTCAATCACCAAGTTATCATTTGGATGTAGCACATATCCACTGTCATAGCGACTGGCAGCGCTGCCATTGAGGACATTGATTCCATCGACACTAGCGACGATTTCATAAGTATTGGGACTGTTATTGTTGTACACCAAACGATAGGCCTGACCCGCTTGACCTTGGACGTAGTAATTACCCGAATCTCGATAGATCGATAACGTATCTGTGTCCGTTTCCATCGAAAAATCAACCTTGCCCGCCAGTAGCGACATGCTATTTACCGCACGTCCATTATAGGCTTTTTCTGCATAACGAACCTGCATCTGCTCGATCGGCTCACTACTCGTACGGCGCAGATCAACAGTCGTCACTTCAGAGTTGACATCATCACCCCATTTTGTGCCCAAACGCTCCGATTCTGCCGCGTCCTGAGTAGAACGTTCTGCAGTAGCGTCTGTTTCGATAGATTTTTCTCGCTGAATGGTTGAGGTGGACTCTTCCTGCATGTTTGAGCCAGAAGAACACCCCGTTAATAATGCCAACAATAATACGGCAACGCCCGATTGTGTCTGATGTACTGTCATGCTTATTTCCTTATTTGAATGCCGTTTCATGATAGCTGGATCAATTTTCTTGTATTTTGTTTACTAATTTTTAGTATATATCAACCATACAAACAATGTCTAAGACAAATAGGCAACATCAGCCGTATTTCAAACAGACCATAAAAAACGCCAGCGGCTAATGCGACTGGCGTTTTTTGTTGTCTATGTTGTTTGTTGATCATATCTGCGTTATATATTTACCCGCTTTGCTTTAGGTAAGGCCAAGCCGCTTTAAGATAAATCATCATCGACCATAGTGTCAAAATAACAGCAGCAACCATCAGCACATAACCGATCGTTTCGAGCGACTCCCAGTTTAATAAAAGTACCGTAATAGCCACCATTTGAAACGTCGTTTTTAGCTTGCCGACATACGACACCGCCACACTGGTACTTTTGCCCAACTCTGCCATCCATTCACGTAGCGCTGACACCGCAATTTCACGCGAGATAATCACAATCGCGGCGATTGCCATAATAATATTGGGATGCCATTGCACCAAGATAATAAGCGCCGCCGCCACCATTAACTTATCAGCGACAGGGTCTAAAAAACGACCGAAGGCTGACATAACATTAAGCTTACGGGCAAAATATCCATCAAGCCAATCAGTAATCGCTGCAATAATAAAAACGCTAGTCAAAAGTAAATGGCGTAACAAGCTATCACTAAATTCGCTCATACCGACCCGCGCAATCACATTGTCTGATATGGCAGGCAGGCCAATTCCCATAGCAGGTGGCCAATAAGCAATCGCGACAAATAGCGGAATCATTAAAATCCGCGCGATAGTAAGGTTATTAGGCAAGTTAAAAATACTCTTGGTATTTTGCGGCTCCTGCGTATGCAAATGCGTATTATCAGTCATGGCAAACCCAGTTTTATATAAACATATTAATGGTAGATAGCTTAGCATTTTTCACGCAGGTCGTCATGCCATCTCTTTAGCTATTCAGTTATCGATATAATGTCGGTTGAATTTAAAACCAGCACAAGGCAACCGAATGTAGATGTATATTTAATACTTCAAGCGAGGTTAACGCAATAATATTTTTATAGTGGAATGACTATTAAAATTAATCAATCTGACCCCTGCCGTCAATCCCGTAGACTTAAACTTGGGAGATTTTAGTTACGCAGCCTGACGATAATAATCAAACCACACCTGTCTTGGCGATTTATAGCCTAAACTCTTTTGAATCCTCGTTTGGTTGTAGTACAGCTCAATATAGCCAATGATATCGCTGATGGCTGTAAACCTTGTTTTATAGTCTTCGTGATATACCAGCTCGTTCTTTAAAGTGCCCCAGAAGCTTTCTATGGGTGCATTGTCGAAGCAATTACCTTTAGCGCTCATTGAGCCTGTAAACTGATGCTGTTTGATAATCTTGTGGTAGGCATGGCTACAGTACTGACTGCCTCTGTCAGAGTGAACTATTAGCTCTTTGCTGGGCCGTTTGTTCTTGATGGCCATGTTCAATGCTTTGCATATTAGATCAGCGGTCATACGTTTGTTAATGGCATAGCCAACCAGCTCTTTAGTGTATAAGTCTTTAACCCCTGCTAAGTACAGCCAACCCTCATTCGTCCAGATATAGGTGATGTCACTGACCCAAGACTCATTAGGACGCTTAGCATCAAACTGCTGATCCAACACGTTTGGATAAACCATTTTATTATGGTTTGAGTCTGTAGTGACTTTAAAGCGTTTATGGCGACGGCATTTTATGCCATGTTCTTCTTTGATACGTCTGACCATGTACAAGCTAATATCATGGCCTTGCTCTATGAGCTTTGCATGCAGTCGCTCAACACCATAGCGCTCACGAGTTTCACTGTGAGCAGCCCTAACCAGTAGCTCAGACTGATTACGATGTATCTGTTGGTCACTGATATCACGACTCAGCCAGTCGTAATAACTTGATGGCTTAACACTTAGCACACGGCACATAGTGGTGATGCTAAAGAAGTGCTGATTATCTTTGATAAAGGCGTACCTGACTAACTATCACTGCGGGCATAGCCCTACGT
>NZ_JADQAK010000032.1:7120-25512 GCF_022129285.1 Psychrobacter sp. Ps4 | reverse complement strand
CTGATTTTACATCTCACCTTCACGAACACTTCACATCTCATCCTTTATTCTTCGCCATAAATCACTAAACAGATATAAAAAGAATAAGGATTTCCATGAAAAAGCACCTTCTAGCCGCTCTGCTATGTACATCATCATCTGCAATGGCTGCACCTTATGTTGGTTTGGATTTAGGTCTATCAACTTTCAGTCACGATTACCAAACTCACTTTAGCGCCGATAATAAGACAGTTTCACCAGATGATTCAGGCATGGTGCTAAATGGTTATGTTGGCTACCGTTGGGACGCATTTGGTCTTGAACTAGGCTACCGCCATTTTGATGAGCTAGATGGTTCATCAAGTCAATTTATGGGTAATGTTGATGGTTTTCGTCACGAGCGTGAATGGGATGCAGATTTAAAAGTCAGCCAAATCACCTTAAAACCTGTTTATTTTTATGCATTGACCGATCGAGTAGAACTAAAGACTGGCCTTGGTCTAACTTATACGCAATATGATTACCGTTCTGGTTCAAGTGACGAATACGAACAGATCACCAATGATGATATCGAGCATAACGTAAATCGTGCGGGTGGCGAAAATAAGAAAAACAATGAGTTTGGTGTTATTGCAAGCGTTGGTGTGGATTACCGTATTTGGCAGCAGCTACATATTGGTGCGGGAGTTGATTACTACGCCGATAGCCAAGCCAATGCAGCAACCTTTATGCTAACCAGTCGTTATCAGTTCTAGTTTTTAGCCATAACTTAAATCGGTTGAATTATCAGTAACACCCAAACAATAAATTGTTAGATGAAAAGCCCCATTTGTTTGGGGCTTTTGACGTAATGTTATTTACCTTGCTCGTTACGTAGGTACATGATGGCAATCATACTAAAGCCAATAAATTGCCATAGATACTGCCCATCACTTGCACCCGTAATAGTTTGGGTAAAAGCCATACAACCCGTCACAAAAAGAGATGAAAAAGCGGCATAGAGTAGCCATGGTCGCTCTTTTCCAACCATAAACTCACCTGTCAGCACCGAGCGAATTACTAATAAGAATGGTAAGCATTGTAAGATAATGAGAATCGGAAACATAAAATCGAGTGTTGGGCTTAACAAAGCATGACCGACTTGGCTTTTATCCCAAGTTCCAACTATATAGCCCTTCCAACCAGCCCAAGTATCGCCTGCATACGCGGTCTCAGGCGTAATCATGCCAAGCAATACGCCCATTACTTTATCGATAAAGCCATTTTTGAACCAAAAAACGAATAAAAAAATCTGGATTGGAATGATCTGAAAAGCAAACTTCTTCAACATGTGTGTATCCCAAAAAAATAAATAATTTGGTTTACAAGTATGTGGAAGGCACTTTTCTAACGTTTGATGCAAGACAAGGGAGTCAGACTCTAAACAAAAATCAAACATCCAGTTAGCGTGTCAGCATTAGAAATACCGACTTAACAATAGGCGGGAACAGCAATTCTTTATTTCAGTTTGTTTGAGACTATTTGGGTGTTTGGAATAGGTTTGTTTTTTGTGAAGATTCAATAAGATCAAATAGTTGTCCCTTAGATTCTTTTTTCATCTCAGTATAACGTTGGTAATTATATTGCGAGCCTTTTGGGTTATCTGCCAGTTTGTCAGCCACGCTGAGTAAGTAAAAACTGATTGGGCTTGGTGTGCTTTCTGCTGCGTAAAATAAATATGGGAAAGCTTGATTCGGATGTTGATTGATCAATAAAGCAAGCCCCAAAGTGAGGTTGGCAATATCACAACGTGGGTTCAGTTCGAACGCCTGCTTAGCTAAGTGAAGTGCTTGTTTTCGATCTGCTTGTTTATGTTCATGTAAGTAAGTTAAAGATTCAGAGTAAGACAATAAAGCGCTGACCAAATAGTTGTCTCGTCCTTGTTGTTGAATCGTATTTAGCTGCTGAGCAATATCTGAAAAAGCGGGACCACCTTTACCTTGATAGAAAAGAGAAATCCCTTCAGAAATTACTTTCCAATCATCATAGTTACTAATGGAAGTTACACGATGGCTTGTCACTTCATAATTGGAACTCATAGGTGCAATGATGGCTTTGATTTCTAAAATTACATCGCCAATAGCATCGAAGAAAGTATCTTGGTTAAACGTCTTTTCTATTTTTTGGTTCTGGCTTGGTTGATGATTATTTTGTACTAAAACACTAAGCACATAATTACCATCTGTTTTCTTAATCCAACTTTTGAGCTCAATTCCGTGGTTAGCAATTGACTGTTTACTTTGATTAGACAATTGAGAATAGTGATAACCAGATAGGCTTTTAGCTGAATTTAGTCCATAGAAGAGATAGTTATACACGCTTTCCGCCATTTCAAAGTCACTGGTGGAGTCGAGCGTAATATCATGAATATAAACTGGAATCATGTCACTCTGATGCGTCGCTATCACTGCTGTATCATCAGAAGTGCCATCATTTTGTACTGCCCAAGCGCCAATCAGTCCAACCGTCAAGACTGCCGTCATAGCGACAATCAAACTCTTGTTTTTGGACTTTGCTGCAAAAGTTGTAGGAAATACGGCCTCTTCAATGACAGATGAGTGCTCTTTAGTTACTTCAATATCAAACAGGTATCCTTGTTTGGGAATGGTTTGAATGATGCGATATGGACGCGCTTTATCTTGAAGTTGGCTGCGCAATAAGCTGATAACTTGTCTTACTAAGTTGTCGGAAACTTGCGTTCTTTGCCAGACGTTGGTTGCGATTTGCTGGGCACTCAGTACCTTTCCTCGGTTCTCGATAAAATAACTGAGCAGTCGCGCTTGTAATGGCTCTAAATGAATCGCCTCACCATCAATCATCAACTGATTTTTCTCAGGGTAGAAAGAAATAGGGGTGTCATGTTGTAAGACAAAGCAATGCGAATGAGTCATAACGATTCAATGAGTTAGAAGTAACCAGACAAGACTATTGGTTTTATAAGCCGGAAGCAAGTTAAGCAGCAGTAAATAAAATGCAGTAGCGGAGATATTGTATTTACTCCTTTCATCAATATCTTTTTTCGTCATCGCAACAGTATAAACACTCAGAAGATCAATTTCTTATCATCTTTATTTTGCTCTAAACCCACAACTTTCCTGCCTATAGCTAATCCCCTTACATGAAAAAAATCTTTACTCAAACTGTACCGTACAGTACGATTTGTGGCGTATTGATATAGGTGTTTTAAACTATGAAAAAGAAAGTCATTGTTTTTATTGGTATTATTTTAGCAACGGTTGCAGGTTATCGTTATATAGAGTCTCAGAACGAAGAATCGACCGATAACGCGTATGTGCATGCCGATGTTACCGCTATTTCGCCTGAAGTTGGCGGTCAGGTAATGGCCATTCATGTGAAAGATAACCAATGGGTAAAGCAAGGCACACCATTGTTTTCAATTGATAATGCCGACTATGAAGCTAATTATCAGATATCTCAGGCAGCTGTCGAGGTAGCTCAAGCAGCACTAAAAAATAATCAAACACGTATTGATATGCAGAAGGTGAAAATTGAGCAAGCAAAACAAAATATTGCCAGTGCCGATGCCAATGCAAAACATCAAAATGCAGAGCTGAAACGTTTTGCTCGCTTGCGAAAGCCTAAAATGATCAGCGAGAACCATTATGAAGCGCAGCGTTCTACAACCATTGATGCGAACGCAAAATTAAAATCAGCTCAATTGTTACTGACCTCTGAGCAGAAATTATTAGAAACGTTACATACTGAAAAACAACAGTTAATTGCGCAGGTACAACAAGCTCAAGCCAAACTAAAACTGAATGCTATCTCATTACAACGCACTGTAATTAAAGCGCCGTTTGATGGTTATATTGCCAGCCGCCAGGTACAGGTGGGTAAATACGTGCAACCAGGGATGGGGGTTATTGTGATGGTGCCAAGTAAAGTTTGGGTTGAGGCGAATTTTAAAGAAACTCAGCTTAAAGCGATCTCGGTGGGTCAAACCGTTGATGTGGTATTGGATGGATATCCCGATACGGTATTAACAGGAAAAGTAGACTCTATTACTCCCGCGACAGGCGCTCAATTTAGCTTGTTACCGGCACAAAATGCGACGGGGAATTTTGTGAAAGTGGTACAGCGAGTTCCCGTTCGCATTGATATTACGATCCCTAAAGCATTAGAGCACAAAGTCTACCCAGGCTTATCAGCTGAAGTGACTGTAGTAACTCAGTCGTAGGAGCCAAGCTTATGTTTCGTTATGTTGGCTTGATCATCTGCATTGTTTTTACGTTTGTTCCGTTTGGCTTAAATTCTGAGATGTTTTCTGATGCAGCCAGCGAAATGGCTGTCTCTATTGGAGCGTCGGCTGATGAGTTGAGCGTCATAAAAATTATATTTATGGCAGCTCAAATAGCGGGATTAGTTTTAACTCCACGCTTAGTTCGAATGAAAGGTGTGACAGTTTCATTAACCGCCGCGGTGTGTTGCGCATTATTGGTCAATATTGGACTTTATGTTTCACATACCATCATTATGAGTTCGATGTTATGGGCCATCAATGGTTTTGTTCTCAGTATTATTTTAATTTCGGTTAATTTATTGATTCTCGATACTTGTCCTAGAAAACAATTGCCGATTTTTATTGCAGGCGCTTTGGTTTTTACGACCTTATTACCGATGGGAATGTACTCTTGGCTGATGGCGGAAATACTTGAACATTTCTCATGGCAGATGTTTATTGTATTTCAGGTCTGGAGTTATGCTATTGCGCTAATTTGGCTTGTGGTCTACCCACCGAGTAATCGTATTTTTGTTGCCAAGCCTAAGTCTAATCACTTTATCTATTTGTTGAGCCTTAGTTTTTTTAGCCTAGTCACTTATTTGCTGATGAGAGGCAGTTATTATAATTGGCTCGATAACCCAATATATCTAGACTTGGTTATTTTATCGGCAGTATTAGCGCTAGCGATTGTTTTATTCATCATGCAGCGAAAACAAAAGACGGTAACGCAGCAAGTACTGAGTAAACTCAATACCAATGTTTACATGTATAACGCATTTTTAGCTGGATTTGCGGTGATGTCGAGCAATGTATTATGTGATAGCTTCTTAGAAAAGGCCTTACATTATAATGCATTAGTAACAGGCGAAACAAAACTGCCTGCCGTTATTACTATGTTATTAGGAATGGCCGTCAGTGTCTGGGTTAGTAATCATAAACCCGCTTTAAGTGATAAAATTGTACCGATTGGCGTTTTACTTATTTTAATCTCTAGTATCAAGATAAGTTTTATGCCGAGTTATGTTAGTCCTGAGCAATTGACCATTCCGCTATTATTACGTGGGTTTGGGATTGGCCTATTGAATGTCTCAGTTTCTATTGCAGTGTTAATGTATTTTTCCCGCGAAGAGCAATTAGAAGGGATCAGTTGTTTTTATCTATTTAGAACGGTGGGGGGGCTGATAGGGGGCGCTTTTTTCAGCCATTTTATTCACATCGAAAGTGCGCAAGCGATCAATCAGGTAAATAGTAATGTAACCGCGTTTAGTAATACGGTAACGCATTATCAGGCAACATTAAATAATGCTTTCTTAACAAATGGTCATTTACCGTCTCAAGCAATGGGGTCAAATTACATGAGTGGTGTGGTTCAGCAACAGGTCATGACCCTAACATTAAACAATTCATTAATTATGTTCGTGATTGCTATTTGTATCTTGGCCCCAATCTTAATTGTGGGTAAGAAAATGGCGGCCAAGCAAAAAGAAGCAGCAGAACATTAAACTTTTTTATACAAAGAGATAAACGCGGCGACTGCTTGAGTAATAGCGATTTTTAATTCGTTATCATCAGGCAGTTCGTGCCCCAACATGGCTGTGGTTTGATAATCTAATTTTATCAGTGCCAGCAGCTGAGCACAGGCAAGTTGTGGATTGGTGATCGATAATTGTTGTTGTACTGCATCAGATTGTAAGTATTCAATCAGATAACCATGAATTCTTTGTGGACCACGCTGCCAAAAGCTTTCGGTGACCGATTGGTTTTTGTGAAAATCGGCAGCCACAATTCGAAATAGACTAAGCAGCGGGTCTGCACATAATCCTTTAATATATTTTAAGCCAAATCCTTCTAATGCTTCAGCAACGTTTAAATGTTGGCTGTCGGATAATTTGAATGCTTCTTCAAGACTTACACTAGTGTGATAAGCCATTACTTCGGTTAATAACCCTTCTTTATTGCCAAAATAGCGGTATAAAGTTTGTTTAGAGCCACCACATACAGCAACGATTTGATCAAGCGAGGTATCTTTATATCCATGTTCAATAAAGAGCTCTGTTGCGACCTCTATTATTCTTTTCTTTTTTTCTACGGTTGATGCACGCATATCGTTCTACCTAAATCGATTAATCATCACACTGTTCAGTACAGTATCATTATCACAGTAAAAAAGGGAGATAGAGAGTTTGAATTATCCCTTTTTTACGTTAAGGTGAAGCCCGTTTTTACAAGGTATTGACTGTGATTGTGATGAGCCAAACAGATATTCAGCAAAAAATTGCGAGTTTTACTTCTATCGAACAAGCTCTGGAATATTTTGAGATTGAATTTGATAGTCGCTTTATTGATGAATATCGAATTCCACTGATGAAACGCTTCAATGGTTATCTACTTATTCAAAAGCCCGATGACTGGTTTTCAGCACGACGCGCTCTAAAAAATGCCTATTGTAAGATTCAACGAGGCCGACTCGATCCCCATACTCGTTCTGCTTGTCGAGGATGTACATCGTGTCAGCGCCGTTAGTCTGTTGTGGTGTTTAAGAGCTACTCAGCCAGCGGTGCATCCAGTTTGTCGTAACCTTTAATTTTATAGTTGGCAATGGATATCAACCAGCAAGCAATAAAGGTAATGACAACCGCAATACCTACCATACCAAAATGATCCGTCATATTGTTGATGCTATCCCAGATAGGGCCTTGCAGTTGAAGTGAAGAGGCAAGGGCGCTCAGTGCTTCTAGACCACCAATCATTAAGGCTACAATCACCGAAACACCAGTAATCGTCATATTGTAATAGAGTTTTCGTGAGGGTTTTGAAAATGCCCAGCCGTAAGCACCAACCATTACCAAATTATCTAAGGTATCAATCAACGACATTCCAGCGGTAAAGAGTATTGGGAAAATCATAATGAGCCAGATATCCATACCTTGCGAAGCATTCGTTGCAGACAGGGCAAGTAAGGTAATTTCTGTTGCGGTATCAAAACCTAAACCAAAAAGAAAACCGACAAAATACATGTGCCAGCTTTTATTAATAAATTTAAACGAAAAATGAAACAGTTTATTTAATGGACCTGATAATTGAATATCTAATTCTGTTTTATCAATCTGTTGGTTCTTTTTATAAAGATTAAATTTCTTATAAACTGAAATAAAAATGGTAAGGTTGATATAAGCCATTATTAATAAAAACAGAATCGAAACACTGGTGCCTATGGTGCCACCAATATTACTGATATAGGGAATTTTATCTTTAAAAGTACCCACGGTAACCGCAATTGCGGCTGCGGCTAACATAACGATGGTGGAATGGCCTAGAGAGAAAAAGGTACCAATGGCAATCGGCTCTTTTCCTTGCTCCATCATTTTACGGGTTGTGGTGTCAATGGCGGCAATATGGTCGGCATCAACCGCATGGCGTAATCCAAGCGACCATGCAAGCAAAGACATTCCTAACATGCCTGGGTGCTGATAAAAGGCGAAAATTGCTGTAATCCAAACCACAATATTGACCACAATCAGACTTGAGATGAGCCAAATAGCGTGTTTTTGAGTGGTATGACTAATTTTCATCAGAAGATCCTAGTAAGGAAAGAGCAAGATTCGCCTAAATCGTAATAAATATACCCAAATAATTTCAGTATGTGAGGTTCTGCAATAATCACTGGGGTATATGACAATGCGGCAGTAATAACCAGTTTATTATATGGAATATAGAATTGTTCGTAATGAGCTTTTATTTAAAACATAAGTTACCGTTTTATTTACTCAATTTCGATTCGGCCTCAATATATTCTGTCACCATGACTAATTTACGAGCCAATTCTCGGTTAAGCCATAAATAGCTATAGAAACTGATATCGGTTCTCGGTTCTTTACTGCCGGCAATGGTTGGAAAGAGTGCCAATATTTCTAAATCCTTTTGCTGTAAAACATAAGGCAGTACAGCTTCACTACTAATGTGTTCTGCTAAGGTCTCAATACAGTCTGAAAGTTGCTCTTTAGCTTCAAATAAACCGTCTAATTCTTGGATCTTACGATGACCATATTGGTGACTCCAGGGGGTCTGCGTAATGTTTTCCAGCAAACTAAACATGCGTTCATAACATTGGATCAGTTTTTTGGTGCAATTACCTTGATTGGGTGTTTCATGTTTAATGCTACCTTCTAGGCCTGAGAGTTGCTTTAAGGTGGCGTTTAAAGGTGCAAGGTTGATTGGTTCGTGTTCTTCTTGCTGGTGGGCCAGTTGGTTGTGTTGGCTATAAACAAGGTGAAATTGTTCAAGGTAGTCACCGCTAAGTATTTTAAAATGATAACTGGCTCGGGCTGGAAATAAGAATTTACTGGCTAAGATGGCAAGTAATCCACCCCATAACACATTGACAGTACGCCACAGTGCAATAGTGAGATCGCCAGGACCATTACCTGCGACAAGCACTAAAGTTACAGAGGCTAAAATAGCGCCATAAGAGTACTTTCCTAAGGTAAAAAAGAGCGTAACCGCGAGCATAGAAAGTAATAGCGTGTAGTGCAGGATTTTGTCGGTTTCTGGTAGTAAATAGAGCGATAAACCTAAAAGAGCGCCTAAAAATGTGCCCGAAATTCGTTGGCTCGCTTTATGTGAAATTGCCCCTGAATAGTTTGCAGCCATTACCACTATGATGGTGATAGGAGCCCATGCGATGTAAGGGATATGAAAAAACATTGCGATGGTGTATGCAATAACGCACGAAATAAGAATGCGTAACATATTAAACAGTCGAATATTTTTTATTATGGTTTTATTGAGATTCTTCATTTTATTCACTTTATAAGAATATCTATAAGATTTTGATTTTATTTTAAATTTTTATCTCATCCATCTTAACTAAAAAGGCATATATACCCAAGAGGCTTAATATATTGGGTTGACTTAGGTATATGTTTATAGGTTAGCTGACATTGTGCTAATGACGAGTGGAAACAGAAAGAGAGTACAAAAGTGAGCGATTTTCAAAAAAAAATTGAAAAAGATTTAAATGAATGCCGCTTTTCTTTAAACAATGAGCCATGTATTGTGAGCTCCATCGCATGAACATATACCCAAGTGTTTTTATCTAAATAAGTTTGAGGGCGTCTCTTCCAAGTAACCACGCATCTTGAAGTCGCTTAGGAGCTTGAAGTCACTTAGGTATAGATATAAATAATAAATATTGGAGACAGCCATGAGTATTGTTTCAGCTGCAGAAGCTCGTTATTCAACTAAAGCATTTGATGCATCACGCAAACTAACAGACAAACAAGTTGCTGACCTTAAAGAGTTGGTACGAGTAAGCGCATCAAGTGTTAACTCGCAGCCTTGGCACTTCATTTTAGCGAGTACCGATGAAGGTAAAGCTAAAATTGCAAAATCAATGCAAGGCCCGTACGTATTTAACGAGCGCAAAGCATTAGATGCATCACATGTATTGGTTTTTTGTGCCAAAACAGACATTGATGAGCAATACTTACTAGAGCTATTAGAATCTGAAGATAAAGCAGGCCGTTTTGCTAATGAAGAAGCAAAGCAAGGTATGCACACAGGTCGCTCTTTCTTTGTAAATATGCACCTAGAACAGCTTCATGATGTACAAGCTTGGATGGAAAAACAGGTTTATCTAAACGTTGGTACTCTATTACTTGGTGCTGCTGCGATGGATATTGATGCTGTGCCAATTGAAGGTTTTGATGCCGACGTACTTGATGCTGAGTTTGGCTTAAAAGAGAAAGGCTTCAAGAGCTTAGTTGTTGTTCCTCTTGGTTTCCATAGCGAAGAAGATTTTAACGCGAAACTACCAAAATCTCGTTGGGAAGAAACGCGCGTTTTCACTGAGTGCTAATCACACTTATCGCTTATTTATAGGATGTAGATAGGCTTAATACCCAAGTTTTTCTGATCGCTTGGGTATTGTAAATTAATCAGTAACTTGTTCATTGCCTAATGCTGTCAGTACTCGTTGTCGTTGCTGGCAGCATTTTTCTTTAATGAATTCTTGAAACTTGCGGATGGTTGGATTTAATAATCTGCGGTCGGCGCAAACCATATAAAGTGGTGCTGAAAACCCACGCCATTGAGGAAATATAGGCACTAAGCGTCCTGCGATAATATCTTCACTCAAATCCATCAACGATGTATGTATGATCCCTTTTCCTTTTAACGCTAAGCGGTGAATCATATCGCTATCATTGCCTGTCATATTTCCCGATACATGCACAATCTCACTACGATTCTCACAGCTAAATTGCCACTTGTTATACAGCGTATCGGCAACCATAAAGCACAAACAGTTATGTGCTAATAGATCCATAGGTTCTGTAATGATTGGATTTGCAGCAATGTATTCTGGCGTGGCGCAAGTGATCCCTTCGTTTAACTGACAAAGTGAAATTGCCACCAAATTTGAGTCAGCGGGTTGGCCATACCGAATAGCTATATCAACAGGTTGACTATAAATATCAGCCACTTTATCCGATAGCTCTAATTTGATGGTGATATCGGGGTAGATTTCTTGAAATTCTGCGATCCAAGTGAGTAGTAGGTTGCGACCAAAATCCGATGGGGCCGTGATATGTAACTTTCCTGAAAAGGCATTTCTGTCATTGGCAATCTGATCTAAACCATCTTGTAAAATATTGACGGCCATCGATGCTTTATCACAGAAAATTTCCCCTTCGTTGGTTAGACGCAAGTGACGTGTTGAGCGAATAAAAAGAGGAAAGCCAACCTGCTCTTCAAGCCTTTTTATTGCGGCACTAACCGCTGCGGGTGTAATCCCCATGCTATTAGCGACTTTAGAAAAGCTACCCATACGGCTGGCTTCAATAAATACTTGTAGATCGTTTAAGGCTTTCATTACCTGTCCATCTTTGTTTGGTTAATGCTTTGGAGAGGGTACTGCATAAAAAGCGGCTGAGGCTACTGTTATTCTGTCATCGGAGAGTAAAAGTTGTGACAATGTTAAAGAAATTGAGTGCATAATACGCAATCGTACCTTGCATAAATACTGAACTTGAGGGTATAACTAGTTGGAAGGATAAAAAAGAAGGAAAGTTATATGGACGAAAAATCTGGCTCGGTATTGCCAATGACATTTTCAGTAGCAGACAAAGAATTTGACGCCAATTTTGATCAAGTGTGTATGAACCTTGATCGTATGGTATGGCTAACCATCGGAGGCGGGCTACTGCTCCTACTTTCCAGCTTCTTCTAATTAGCCCAAGTCATTAAAGATAAACATTGGATGTGATCCGTTAAATGACTTGGGTCGAAAAAACAGGCAGCGAGGCATAAAGTCTCGCTGTTGTTTTGATGAATATTTTATTAACGCTGCATAATTTGAATCGAACTGATTTTATTCATAAAGCCATCTGCATTGTATTTCCCCGCAGTTCGGGTGTAATAGCCACCAGAAAAGTTCTTATCTTCATAAAATCGAACCGTCCAGCCCACTGGAATTTCAAACGATTCTAATGTGTTATCAAATTGAACATTACTAAGATCAGCAATATTGTCGGTAATGGTTACTGTTCTACCTGCTTGATTTCGCATATTGTAAATGATCAATTCACCACTATTGCCGCTTGTTTGGCCGCCATTCCATAGCTGAGATTGATGACAACGAGCCTTACTCTCTTCACAAAAAATACTGTTACTGCCTTGATCTCGTTGACAAGCCAAACTGACATTGCGTCGAGCTTGCGCTTCGGTAATACCCGCCTCGGCAAAGATCTTAGTAAATGGGTTTAATACACAAACCGATACAGAGCGGCTAACTGAGCCGTTATTGGAACCGGAGACAATGATATTTTGATTAAAGTTAATTGCAGCAAAAGAAGATGATGAAAACAGAAATGCCGCTGCGCTTAACCAAGAAAATATACGCTTCATAATAACCTATTTGAATTGTGTTTTATTGGCGTAAGTTAAAGCTGAAACGTCATTTCGACAACATAATTAATGTCGATAAATGTATGGAATTGTCAGAGCTGGGGGGTGATAAAGAGAATCATGGGGATAGGGAACGTCCTTGTTACGAACCCAGAGTGACAAGCTAAGCGTCTTGTTTCGGTTTGCTTTGTGACATAGCAAAAGCAAGTCGAGATTTCAATTCAGCTTGTTTCTGCTCTGTAGTTTTACGGGCAAATACGACTGATTTAAGTTTTTGTAAGATCATAGTGACCTCCAATAAAGTGTGAGCGACGTATTAAAATTAATGATATGCACTGTGTTTTATTGCGGTGGGAAAAGTATATGCATTTATGAGAGGGTGTCTGGACAGACCAGTTGGCTTTTATGGACTGCAGAATAGAGTTTTGAGGATGAGTACGCAAATATTATTTGCAAATTTTTGGCTGTTTACGTCACAAATAGAGTAATAACTCATCTACATAGTTCTAGTTAGCACAAAATAGCAGAAAAACTTCATTAGTAAAAAATATAGAACAGTCTGTATCAGTATTTTGATTAAACAAAAAATAGCTAAGTGTTTCAATAAATTAAAAAATAGGATTCGAAAAATAGAGATTTAGCAAAATTGCCAATAGGTATATCCTTAACTAAGATATCACTAAAAATGTGAAATAGATCTCTCTTCATAATATTTACAGACTTTGTTTTTTCTCTTTCATACGTTTTCCCCCTATCTTTTTGATTGAGCATTTACGACAGAGCATAACCGTTTAGGTCATTATAATGAATGAAACAAAATCCCACTTTGCTCGCAATTTGATTGTGACAGGACTTATCGCTGCAGGATTGGCTACTGCGGGTTATTTTTATGTGAAGCATCAAGAAGAATATCCAAGTACTGATGATGCTTATGTTCATGCCAATATTGTTTATGTGGCACCACAGGTGAGCGGTAAAGTCATTTCAAGCAATGTGACCGATTATCAAACGGTAAGTAAAGGTGATTTGTTAGTTCAAATTGATCCAGCGCCTTATCAAGCCCAATTGGATGAAGCAAAAGCTGCTTATGAGTTGGCAACCCAAAATAACGCCGCAACTGACGATGCAATTTTAGCGGCGAGTGCGAATGTGAAAACCGCGATGGCTCAGCTAAGTGATGCACAAAGTACTTATCGTCGAATTAAAGATTTGGTGAATAAGAAACTGTATCCACAACAAGAATTGGATGATGCCAAAGCGAAGCTATCAACAGCGGAAAACAATGTTGAAGCGGCTCGTGCCAATATGTCCCAGCTGATTAAATCACAAGGTGCAAAAGGTAAAGACGCCCCTGAAGTGAAAAAAGCGGCTGCAGCACTAAGCCAGGCGAGTTTATCTCTGTCTTACACCAATATTTTTGCTGACCACGACGGTAAGTTAGGTAAAGTCAGTGTTCACCCTGGCAGTGTGGTTGCTCCAGGTCAAGCGCTTATGCCATTAGTTGAAGCCAATACTTATTGGGTGCAAGCTAACTTTAAAGAAGATCAGGTTGGTCGTATGCATATTGGCATGCCTGCAACCATTGAACTGGACCTTTACCCAAATATTGATTTCCACGGTACGATAGCGGCGATTTCACCTGCAAGTGGTTCCTCTTTCTCTCTATTACCTCCTGAGAACGCAACTGGTAACTGGGTAAAAGTACCACAACGTTTCCCTGTTCTTATCGAACTGAATAATGAGCAAGAAAATAAAGCGCATCCTTTACGTGTTGGTGCAAGTGCCACAGTAACGGTTGATACTTTAGCGAAAACAGATGATGCTCAGGTAGCACAGCAAGGTAAGTAATCATGGCTGAGGTGGAAATACCAACAGGCTCATCGGCAGCAGATCAAATGTCTGAAAAAAGTCGCTCATTGGTGACCTTTGCAGTCATGCTATCGGCAATTATGGTGTTATTGGATATGACCATCGCCAACGTTGCCTTGCCGCATATGATGGGATCGCTTGGGGTAACCTCTGAGCAAATTACTTGGGTGCTAACCTCTTACTCAATGGCGGAAGCGATCTTCATTCCACTGGCGAGTTATCTAACGCTTAAGATAGGGGTAAGAAAATTACTTTTGGTCTCTATCAGTGGCTTTATTGTGACTTCTGCATTGTGTGGCCAAGCTGACTCTTTAGCGGAAATGGTTACTTTTCGTGTGATGCAGGGGGCATTTGGCGCATCGGTGATTCCGTTATCTCAATCGATTATGGTTCAGATCTACCCGCCTACACAACGAGGTAAAGCCATGGCTCTGTTCAGTGTTGGGGTATTGCTAGGTCCAATTTTAGGGCCAACACTGGGCGGTATCATCACTGAGAACATGGACTGGCGTTGGATCTTCTATGTTAACTTACCCGTAGGTCTATTCTGTTTAGCGCTGTTGTTTTTCTTCGTTAAAATTGATGGTCGAGGTGAGAGTCGGGTCGATTGGCCTATTGTTATTGCGATGGCTATTGGTATCGGCTTGCTGCAAATGGTATTAGACCGTGGTAACGAAGAGGGTTGGTTCGAGTCTAACTTGATCTTATTCTCAGCGATCATTAGTGCGATTGCGGTGATCTTTTTTGTTGTTCGATCCTTTAAGACCAAAGGTGATATTGCACCGGTTTGGTTACTAAAAGACCGTAACTTAGCGATGTCATGTTTGGTTATGGCCGGGTTTGCTATGGGTATGTTTGGTATTACCCAGCTGCAGCCAATGATGCTCGAACAATTGCTAAATTATCCCGTAGATACAACGGGCTTAGTAATGGCTCCACGCGGACTAACATCAGCGATTGTTCTGCTGATGATGGCGCGATATATGGACCGTCTTGATGCTCGGATGTTGATTGTGGTGGGATTATTATTGAATGCGTTAGGTACGTATTTAATGACACAATACTCCATGAATATCGATCTGCATTGGATTTTATTGCCAAGTATTATTCAAGGTGCGGGCATGGGCTTAGTATTCTCACCACTTAGCCAGCTTGCTTATGCAACATTAGCGAAAGAGTACACTGTGGGTGGTGCTGTGGTGTATAACTTATGCCGTACAGTTGGTGGTTCGTTTGGTATATCGATTGTAAATACGTATTTTAGTCGTACCGAGCAGCGAGAATGGCATGCATTAGGTGGTGACTTAACGCTATCCAACCCAATTTTACAACAAGCTGCACAAGCACAGGGGCACAGTATTACAGATCCAAGTTTTATGGCCAATATACAGGCATTATTACATCAGCAATCAACGCTGCTTGCTTTTGTTTATACCTTTGGTTTTATTTTGGCTTCTTACTTATTGTTGATTCCATTTATCTTTTTCTTTAAGAAAAAACCAAAACCTGTCGATCATTAAATAATAAAGCCAGTTCCTAATATTAGGAGCTGGCTTTTTTTGAAACTATCATTTGGGGAACAATTGATTTAGGGTCTCTTAGGGGGAGGAGATAATCTATTATTGCTTAATAAGAGTCTTGATATAGCCCAAAACAAACTCTTGGCAATCTACTGCTGTCTGAGGATCAAAGTCTTGTTTGTGTTGATCCGTATTAGACAAAATTCGGATACCAATAAACGGTATATTATAAGCTTGTGCAACTAGAGCTGCTGAAGAGGTTTCCATTTCTTCCACCGAGGTGCCGTAAGTGTTATGGAACCAGTTAATTCTGTCTACTTCTCGGTTCCATTCATCGGCTGTACCAATAATACCTGTTACTACTTTTCCTTTGTTATAACTTTCTGCTTGTTGTTGTGCGACTGTCAGTAAATGGCTATCGGCTGCAAATTCGTTGTGCTCTACAGGCTTACCATTTTCACGAAGGCGCATCGTTACGGCAAAGTTCTGCCAGTTCTCAGGATGGATTCCTTGTCCTTTTTCTTTAAAGCTTACTTGGTAAGCACCCATATTGAAGCTGGTTTTTCCCAATACAATATCACCACGGTAGAGCTTTGGATCATGACCGCCAGATGTACCTTGGTTAATAATTAATTTTGGTTTGAAATGTTCAATGGCGAGCGTTGTTGCCGCTGCTGCATTGGCAATTCCTACCTCGGTACGGGAAACAACGACGGGATAACCTGCAATGGTTCCTTGCCAAAATGTCCAAGAGCCCATGGTTGTTTCTTTCTTATTATCTAGCGCATTGATTAATGTGGTCGTTTCAATATCCATTGCGCCTTGAACCAAGATTGGCTGTGATTGAGCGAGGATTTGACAAGAAAAAAGAATAGCGATTAATGCTAAACCGCGTTTTAGTAACAACATAAAATTATCCATAATTCTGGGAAAGGTCAAAAACGCGGGTAATTTAACTAAAGCAAACGTTTGCGTCAATGTAATTTTTAATTCGCTATCTGTCTTAGTAATAACAAACAGATAAATAACACTTTTTATTTTTTATAACCATTTTCTGCTATTAAGTCAGAGTAAGTTACTGTTTATCTAAATTAATACAGTGTTTTTTCATAAATTGTATCTAATGTTTCATTTTTGTTCGATGCAATCGTTTCCTATTCAAAGTAGTTTGAAATCATAGGTCAGAAAATAACTCGACCATATATTTAAAAAAATATACACAACATCTTAAAAAATTTATTAAAAAACAGCTTACAGGAAACACACTATGTCTGACTTGAATGTATTCAAGCAGCCGAAGCAGTTCTATTTGATCTTTTCAATAGAATTTTGGGAGCGCTTTGGCTTTTACGGTATGCAAGCAATCTTAACCGTTTATCTGGTTCAGATTTTGGGCATGTCCGAATCAAAATCTTTTGTTCTTTTTGGTGCTTTTTCGGCATTAGTTTACGGCTCAGTTGCAATTGGCGGTTGGGTTGGTGATAAAGTTATTGGCACGAAAAGAACCATTACTCTTGGTGCCGTTGTTCTAACTGTAGGCTATGCATTGCTGGGTCTTTCAGCGATGGCTAATTTCGGTGGTGAAAGCTTAATTTATATTGCTATGGGCTTTATCACTATGGGTAATGGCTTATTTAAAGCAAACCCATCGAGTTTATTAGCGAAAGTCTATGATGATGGGGATGCTCGTCTTGATGGTGCATTTACTATGTACTATATGGCGATTAACCTAGGCTCATTCTTCTCTATGCTATTAACGCCTTGGATTGCTGAGAAAATGGGTTACGACATTGCATTTGGTGTAAGTGCTGTTGGTTTAATTATCACAGTTGTTAACTTCATGTTATGTAGCCGTATGGTGAAGGATGTTGGTTCAGAACCTGATCTAGCGCCAGTTAATAAAAAGCACTATTTAGGCGTCGTTATTGGTGCGATTGCGTTAAGTTTCGTTAGTGCTATTTTGCTGCAACACCTTTTCTATGCTCATGCAATTTTGGTTGTTGTTGGTTGTTCTATTGTTTTCTTATACCTAAAAGAAGCCTTTTCTATCTCAGGTTTAGAGCGAGCAAAGATGCTGGTGGCGTTTGTATTAATGCTGCAAGGTGTGGTGTTCTTTGTTCTGTATTTCCAGATGCCAACGTCACTTAACTTTTTTGCTATCCATAATATTGAGCACAATATTTTTGGTATCTCCGTTCAGCCAGAGCAGTTTCAGGCTCTAAACCCATTTTGGATCATGATCGCAAGTCCTATTCTTGCCATGATGTATAACAATATGGGTGAGCGTTTTGCTATGCCTTATAAGTTTGCGATGGGTATGGTGCTGTGTAGTTTGTCATTCTTGGTACTGACTTTCGGCGCAAAATTTGCCAATGCACAAGGGATCATGAGCTCAAACTGGTTGATCATCTGTTACGGTTTCCAGTCTATTGGTGAGCTGTTAGTGTCTGGTCTTGGTTTGGCGATGGTAGCGCAATTAGTTCCTCAACGTATGATGGGCTTTGCTATGGGTATGTGGTTCCTAACTTCGGCAACAGCTGCGGTTGTAGCTGGCTGGGTAGCAACATTAACAACAGCACCTGCGGGTATTACTGACTCTCATCAAACACTGACTATCTATAGTGATGTGTTTGCTAAAATTGGTTATTCAACCGCTGCAATTGCTGTATTAACACTGTTAATTGCCCCTAAGCTAACTCGAATTATTCGTGGTGAAACTCAAGCGGCAACTGAGCAAGTAACTGCCTAAAAAATATCTACCTGTGAGATCTTAACGATCTAGATCTCAGGCAAGAAAGAAGCGCTATGTAGTGATTACGTAGCGCTTTTTTTCTGTT
>NZ_JADQAK010000032.1:0-7020 GCF_022129285.1 Psychrobacter sp. Ps4 | reverse complement strand
TAGCCATTAAATATGACTACTTCAGTTTGTAGCTTGTCTGTTTCCACAGTTTAAATAGAGCAGGGAGTACCACGAGTGTCAGTAATAATGCCGATGACATACCGCCAATCATTGGTGCGGCAATACGCTGCATAACTTCCGATCCCGTTCCGTGACCAAACATAATTGGAATTAAACCAATAATGACCGTTGCTACTGTCATCATGACTGGGCGTACTCGTAAGCCAGCACCTTCACTGATGGCTTTGGTGAGATCAGCCATGGTTAACGCTCTTTGCTCCTGTTTTGCTTGTTCTATCTGGCCATTCCACGCTTGATTAAGATAAACCAACATGATGACTCCAATTTCAACGGCAACCCCGGCCAGTGCGATAAAGCCAACTCCAACTGCGATAGAGAAGTTATAGCCCAAGATCTCCATTAACCAGAGACCACCAACCATAGCTAGAGGTAACGTGCCCATAATCAGTAGCACTTCCCCTACACGACGGAAGCTCATATAAAGCAACATCATAATGATGGCGATCGTGGCCGGAACAACTGTAGTTAGACGGGCTTTTGCTCGTTCCATATACTCATATTGACCTGACCAAGAAAGCGAGTAGCCAGCAGGCAGAACAAGTTCTTGTGCTACTTTTTGTTGCGCTTCATGAACATACGAGCCTAAATCACGACCATCGATATCCACAAAGACCCATCCGTTTGGTCGTGCATTTTCGGTTTTGATCATTGGAGGGCCATCTTCAAAGCGCAATGTAGCGACATCGGCCAAAGCAATACGAGCACCGCTTGGCGTCACCAGAGGTAAGCTCTTGAGTTTTTCTAAAGAGTCTCGATAGCTTTGAGGATAACGGACGTTAATTGGGTAACGCTCTAAGCCTTCAATGGTTTCACTAACATTCATACCACCAATGGCAGTAGTAATAACCTGTTGAATATCTTGAATGTTAAGCCCATAACGAGCCGCTTTTTGACGGTCGATATCCATGGTGATATAGCGCCCTCCAGCCACTCGCTCGGCATAAACTGAGGCGGTGCCTGGTACTGGTTTTAAAATGGTCTCCAATTGCTGACCGATCTTTTCAATCTGTTTGAGATCTGGGCCTGCAATTTTCACTCCGATAGGCGTTTTAATCCCTGTTGCTAACATATCGATACGAGTTTTGATCGGCATAACCCAAGCGTTGGTTAAACCTGGAAATTGCACCAATTGATCCAGTTCATGACGAAGTGAGGCTGTTGTCACACCCGGACGCCACTCATCTCTTGGTTTCAACTGAATAATGGTTTCAATCATGGTTAGGGGAGCGGGATCGGTGGCTGTTTCCGCTCGACCAATCTTGCCCCAAACTGTTTTCACCTCAGGGATAGTTTTGATTAACTTATCGGTCTGTTGCAAAATTTCACGGGCTTTACCAATGGAAATACCAGGGTAGGTGGTTGGCATATACATTAGGTCGCCTTCATCCAATGGTGGAATAAACTCGCTGCCCATATTGTGAATTGGGTAGTAAGCAGAAGCCATTAGAATACCCGCCGCCACCAATAAAGATTTAGGGTGACGTAGGCTGATATTGAGTAGTGGACGATATGCCGATACAACCGCTTTATTGATGGGGTTCTTATGTTCTGGTAACACTTTACCGCGAATAAAATAACCCATTAATACCGGAACCAAAGTAATGGCAAGACCGGCCGCTGATGCCATGGCATAGGTTTTTGTAAAGGCAAGGGGAGAGAACATTTTTCCTTCTTGACCTTCGAGAGCAAATACTGGAACAAAACTTAACGTAATAATTAATAGTGAGAAAAATAGCGGTGCACCTACTTCTTCAGCGGCTTTTCCAATAACTTGCCAACGGTTTTCATCAGTAAGTGGTGTTTTCTCGATGTGCTTATGGACATTCTCAATCATAACGATTGCGCCATCAACCATGGCACCAATTGCGATCGCAATACCACCTAGAGACATGATGTTGGCATTAATACCTTGCCAGTGCATCACGATAAAGGCCGATAAAATTCCGATTGGTAAGCTGATCATAACCACTAAAGATGAACGCAAATGGAATAAGAACAGCGCACAGACAACGGCAACAACAATGAACTCTTCCAGCAGTTTTTGATATAAGTTATCAACCGCATTGTCGATCAAGGTTGAACGGTCATAAGTAGGGACTATCTCCACGCCTTCAGGCAAGCTGCGTTGTAATGACGCCAGTTTCTCTTTTACATTGGCGATCACTTGCTGCGCATTTTCCCCAAAGCGCATTACAACCACACCACCAACCGCTTCTCCTTCGCCATTAAATTCTGAGATACCACGACGCATCTGTGGGCCAAGATTAATATCAGCGACATCTCCTAATAGCAGAGGAGTGCCTTTACTGGTGACACCAAGAGGGATATTTTTTAGATCAGCAATATTTTTAATGTAACCGGTCGCACGAACCATGTGTTCAGCTTCAGCCACTTCAACAACAGAGGCTCCTGCTTCTTGGTTGCCTGCTTTTATCGCTTTATTGATCTGCTGTAGGGTTAGGTTGTAAGCACGCAGTTTATTGGGATCAATTTGGATCTGATACTGTTTAACCATGCCGCCAACAGTGGCAATTTCAGAAACGCCATCAACCGTTTGTAGTTCGTATTTTAAGAACCAGTCTTGCAAACTGCGTAGCTCGCTCAGATCATGTTTGCCGCTACGATCGGTTAAGACATAGCTGTAAATCCAGCCCACACCTGTTGCATCTGGCCCCAATACAGGTTTGGCACTAGGCGGCAATTTCGGTGCAACTTGGCTAAGATATTCCAACACCCGTGAGCGAGCCCAATACATATCAGTATCATCGTTAAAAATGATATAAACGTAGGAGTCACCAAAGAAAGAGTAACCGCGTACCGTTTCAGCCCCAGGTACAGCAAGCATGGCGGTTGTTAATGGGTAGGTTACTTGATCTTCCACAACTTGCGGAGCTTGGCCTGGATAACTGGTTTTGATGATCACCTGAACATCCGATAGATCGGGTAGGGCATCAATAGGGGTTCGTTTAACACTGTAGATCCCAGCGGCAACCAAAAACACGGTTGCCATTAAGACCAAAAAGCGATTTTTTATCGACCACCGAATAATAGCTGGAATCATTAGTGACCTACCTTAGTCGCAGGGTCTGCCACTTGAATTGCAATAATCTCAAATTGCCCTTGAGGGGTTTTCTTTAGCTCAAAGCGAATGGCATCGTCAGCCTTTAGCGTACTGATATCAATGCCTTCTTTAACCATAAAATTCATGGTCATGGTTGGCCAATTCCACGCTTTTACTGGCTGGTGGTGTACCGTTAACATTCGATGGTTCGCCATGACTTTAGTGATAGTACCATCGACCCACGCAGTATCGGCTTTTGTGTCGGCTTGCTGATCTGCTTGACTAATACGACTGAGATCTGCGGTCTGACTCGATTCAGAATCGATCATAAACTGGGCTGATGTGACAATCTTATCATTGGCGGTGAGACCTGAAATGACCTCAATCATATCACCAGCTTCGCGTCCTGTTTCAATGCGAGTAGAACGATATTTACCGTCACCAAGGGCTAATACAACTCGATCCATGTTACCTGAACGGATCACCGCCTGATTTGGGATTTGTAGCACTTTATTTTTACTCTGTGGGATCAGTTCAACATTGGCAAACATGTTAGGTTTTAAGGCACCATCTTTATTTGGAAAGACCACTCGAATACGTAAAGTGCGCGTTTTAGGATCCAAAATAGGGTAGATGTAATCCACTTTGCCTTGCCACTGTGTTCCCGGTAGGCTGTCGATTTTCATATCGGCAGTTGTTCCCAATGTGATCCAGTGAGCTTGGCGCTCGAACACTTCTACATCAACCCAAACATCTTGTAATGATCCTGCGCTAATCACCGTTTGTGCTGGAGAAAGGTAGGCGCCTTGACGAACATTTAAGGTCGCAATAACGCCATTCGCGGGCGCTTTAATCGCAATTGTTTGAGATGCCGTACCGCGTTTAAGTAGTTGGTTGATTTGAGAATTATCTACTCCAAGTGATTTTAAACGTTCTTTTGCACCATTAATTAATACCGTTTTTCCCAAACGACGAGCATTAAGTAACTCTTCTTGAGCTCGAACTAATTCGGGAGAGTAGAGCGTAAACAGCACTTGTCCTTGTTTGACTTGTTCCCCAATGGCGTTGACATTCAGCTTCTTGATCCAGCCACTGACTCGGCTGTTGATTTGCCACAGTTGGCTTTCATCAAATGCTACATAACCCACCGTATCAATCTGTGGTGTTAGAGGGGCAGAAATCACCTTAGCTGTTTTCACCCCAAGATTATTTTCAACCACAGGTGAAATTTTAACTGTGCCGGCCAGTTCTTTGTCGCCATTGTCTTCTTCGTACACAGGGATCAAATCCATTCCCATCGGTGATTTGCCGGGTTTATCTCGTTTGTAATTGGGATCCATCGGTGCAACCCAGTAGAGCGGTTCTTTGTTTTTAGCTGATGGCTCAGTTGATGAATCACCGACCTGAGTTGCCGCAAAATAACCACCACCGGCACCAATCGCTAATGCTAATAAGCTGATACTAAATACGTTTTTCATAACATCCCTTAATATTTATTCAGTAAGTAAGCGAGATTGGTGTTCGCTAGTTGCAGGTCGGCATGGAGACGTTGTTGCTCCAATTGTAGGGTTAGCTCTTCACTGGCAGCGCGAATGTATTCATCCAGCTGGGTGGTATTGTTTTGATAGCCACGCTCAATGGCGCGAGTTTTCTCTTTGGCTTGGCGTAATAGCGTTGAGTTGTAACGCCCTAAACGTTCGGTGATATTTTGCCTGTCGATGAAAAGAGCCTGTGCTTGCGCATTCATTTGTTTGAGCATCAGATCTTTTTGTGATTGAGTTGCCCCAAGTTGTAATTTGGCTGCGGAGAGCTTTTTATCTTGACGTTTATCGGTAAATAGCGGCAGATCCATGGTAACGTAAGCACTAACAAGATCTGAGGCTGGATCACCATTCATCCCTTTTGCCTGACGATAACCGTACATAACCTCAACACCAAACTGAGGTTTATAAGCTTCGTTAGCAATATCGATTCCGGTTTCATTGCTTTTGATCAGAGCATCAATAGCTTTCACAGTTGGATGCTGTGCCAAGAGAGGATAAAAATTAGAATGTGATTGATTCAAACTTTGGCTCAGTTGCGCCCAATTTGGAACGTTTTGAGGTGATACGTTAGAGGCTTGATCGCCTAACCATTCACCCAGTTGAGCTCGAATTTTTTGCTGCATTTGGCTATTGGCTTGAATTTTTTCACCAATACGAGAGATCTGCAGTTGGGACTGAATAATATCTTGCGCCTGGTTAACCCCAACGCCGTAATTTGTGCTGAGGTATTTTTCTAACGAACGAAACAGCTGCTGGTTCTGTTTTAATAACTTTTGTGCCTGCTGTTGATAATGCAGTTCAACCCAAAGTGTTGTAATGGCTTTTTCGATATCAAGCTGGCGAATTTCGGCTTTTTCTCGAATACTAGAAGCTTGCTCAAAAGCTTGGCGTTCAAGCAGATCTAAAGTGTCACCTCGGCCAAATTGCTGCATCAATCCAACGGAAATATTGGTCATAGGATCATTATCAAATCCCATATTTTCAACTGGAAAGCCACCAACTCCCATTTTGAGTTTTGGATCCATCAATTGACCTTGAGCGATCCCCATCTCTTGCATCGCTTCGGCTTGATAATGAATTTGTTGACGGCCAGAGTCGTGCTCAACGGCCCAGTCGATCAACGATTGCAGCTGATCATTGGCAAAGCTTGGTGCTGAAAAAGAGGCAGCAACCATGAGTCCCAACAAGGACTTTGCTGATAAACGCGTATTTTTAAACATAACGTATCCACGATAGATAATTATCATCGCGATATGCGCAACATACTGTAATTATTGTTTTTTACTTTAAATACAGTCGATTACATTACAGTTTGACTATAATGAGTGCATATCGAGGTATATAAAAGAATCGTAGACTAGGCTATTGGGGGGCGATAAAGGTTTTCACAAGGTGAGACAGGTGTCTCAAAGTGATAAGTACTCAGTTGAGTCGTTGATGTTGGAGAAGAGAATGCATAATTAGCGGTTGGTAATACGCCAGTTACAATATGGCACTGGGTCATATCGTCACAACAATTGTCTGACTTGGATTGATGGGATAAGTGACGAGCACAATCAGCCATCATGGCGTGTGATTGGTCATGATGTTGTATCTGCTGCGTATGAGCTATGGGTGCGCGACTATTATCGTACATGGCATGTTGTCCTGAAGCAGACATAGCAAAAGCTGGCTTCGTTATCACAACCATGATAACCACCAGAACTAGCGCAATCCACTTATTAGACAGCAATGTGTTTGACGATAAAAAAGAGTTCACAAATAAGCATCCAGCTAATTAAACGTGTTAACTATAAAGCTTCCCCTTAGGGTAAGGTCAAGTCTGTTTTAATGAAAGAATAGCGATACTACTAATAGTAGTACAAAAATTCCGCCAATCAGTTTCATTAATAGACCTAAGTTATTTGAACCACCTTTTGGTGCTTGATTACAACATCCCATAATAGACCTCTGCTGTGAAATAAGGTTAAAGAAAGTCACTTGGATATAAATAGTAATTGAGCTTTAATTTGGTGCCAAGATATTGCTCAACCGCTCTAATGTTGCATTTTTTGCTATTGAGCTTCCCCCTACTGGAAGGGGTATAGCAACGAATAAGTTAACGTTTTATTCCACTACAACTGGCTGATAATTAACTTCAAGATCTGGTTGTTGGCAGATATAAGCGCGGTGATCAAACGAGTGTTGAAAAAGTAAAAAATCTTTAATAGCCATTGGTTTACTAAATAGATAGCCTTGTGAATAATCAATATTCAAGCCAAGTAATTTATTAAATTGAGTTTGAGTTTCAACCCCTTCAGCAACCATTTTACAATTTAGACCTTTACCTAAATA
>NZ_JADQAK010000006.1:0-156036 GCF_022129285.1 Psychrobacter sp. Ps4 | reverse complement strand
AGATTACAAGCTGCTTAATTGGGCTTGATGGTGACAACTAGCTTGAAAAACTCCGCCTAGCTCTAATTCTAAACGTGTAGGTAAGTTTAATAATGGTAGTAAAGCTACTGCTTTATGGATAGAAGGCGATTGGCTTTTTGTTCATAACAAGTCCAATGTTGGTTACGTTCATGTAAGTAATTTAAATGCAGTTGATTCAGCCATAGACAAGTTACAATCTAGTGATAACCCTACTAATGTCATTTTAGAAAAAGAAGCTGACTTAGATATGGACGGTGATAGCGATGTCATAAGCGTTGCAAAGCCTAAAGAACAAGACGATAGAAACTTTGATCTTGAAATTTCCGTATATCGAACGGTCAACGGGAAAAGTCATTTGTGGCAACAAAACACGTTAATGTTCAAGGATCCAATCAATGGCTGCATGATGGACGGTTTGGAAGATATCAGTACAAGCTCAGGTAAGTTTACTATTGAATATATGTCTTGCTACGATAACAAGTATGGTAAAAGGTTTGTGAGCTTTTCCTATGACATTCAGTCAGATGATTTTAAGGTGATTAAAAATATAATAAGCTTTTTTAACTCTGAATCGAATGAGATGAACCAAACGTTTAATTGCAAAGATAATGGATATTTGTTTTCATCTTACAATGATGATTGTGAGTGGTTGTAGCAATTTTTTTGAATTTCTAGTAAGAGCAAATTAAATGAAAAATACGCTGAAAACACTTCTTTTGCTAATAGCCCCAATCTCTATCGTTGCTTGTAATGCACAATCAACTTCTTCAGAACATCAACCAAGCAATGAAGGAACGATAACCACGGCTAAAGTGGCTAACGTTAACAGCGACATTAACGCTAAGAGAAATATCGTTCTGTATATGGAAGCTCATGATTTATCCGGTCTTGAACAATCCTCTAAGTCAGACGCGCATTATTATCGAGTTCTCATTAAGAAATTATCTAATAATCGTTATTTAGTGCAGGATTTCTTTATCTTGGGAGATAAGTTTACAGATCCGTATATATTGACAGAGGGAAAGCTTGATTATACCGATAACGAGGACGTAGCCCATCCCAATAATTATTATCCAAGGGAAGGAATAAGAACCGTATTGTTTGAGTCTGGTAGTAAAAAAATACAATCCTATTATAAAAATAATTTGCCAACAGGGACTTGGATTGAGTATTTTGAAAATGGACAAAAAAAGAGTGAAGATACTTACAAAGATGGGGTTTTGCATGGTATATCTAAGAAATGGAATGAGCAAGGTGACCTAACAGGTGAATGCACTTATGACCATGGTGTCAAAAATGGTCGCTGTTATTCAAAATTCACGTTATATCCTAATATCTATCACTCTGACAGTAAATATAAGAATGGTAAAAGATTTGGTATTTCTAAATCATGGAATATAGATGGTACCATTGAAGAATTCATATTTAATGGGCCACTATCTCTGCAGGAAATCGAAAAGGATTTGACAAAAAATCAGTTTAAAATATTTACTCTTGATGTTACTGCAGATGGCATAGATGATTTAGTGATTAGTCGTATCAATGATAATGCTAATCTATATCAAGGTGACGAACTTTATGTTCTTATTGGAGACAAAGGTGGTAAATACAAATTGAGCTTGAGTACGTCAAATTATGCCAGCGATGGAGGTTACTTTTTATACGATATATTACCTCGACCGAACTATAATGGTTTTATTCTTGGCACATATTTTTCAAGTAAAGGTCAACCAAACATTAATTACTATTTTACCTTTAAAAATAAAGATTGGTATGTTTCAACCACTACGATGGGAGGGTCTATGCCTAGTGGAGAATATTATTATTGTATTGATAATAATCAAAAACACATAAAAGAATATACTAATAGTATGCCGCCTGCTGATGATACTAAGCCCTGTACCCCACCACCCACCAAGTACGTCGTCACGTCAGATAAGGCAGAAATATTGTCTGACACCTTTGAATCTAGATCACCACCAAATTACTATATCCAAAAAGATACTATTGAAGCTATTGATCAAAATGAAGACTGGGTACAAGTATCTTATAAAAATGGTACTAAATTTGGTTGGATCGATAAGCGTGATTTGACGCCTATACCAAACTAACTCGAGGCAAAGACATTCATTACAAGCTTTACCGATGATAGTAGCTAGAAAAGCTAATAAAAAAACCAAAAAAATCCGACTGCATTAAGCGATCGGATTTTTAATATTTGGTGGAGAGGTAATCATCCCAACCATAAGACACTTATCAAATAGAATTAAGCTGTATGGTTTAGTTTCTGTATTGGCGTAAAGCCACCATTGCCCATGCTCGGGCGCTCATAATTGCATTTGATCTTTAATAGTTCGATGTCATAGTGGCACGCCTTTCTGGCCCTTGTATTGATAGGTCATTGCTACGCTGTGGACTTTATTATCTTACAATTACTTATGGTAGGTTGTAGTGCTTAACTGTGGATAGTCGCTCAATCCTCTTTTCTGGTTTTACCCTAGCTGCTTCTGCATTGGACTCTGCCCAAGCTGCGTATGCTTTAGCCCTAGCTATTTTCTCTTCTGCCCTAACTGCTTTTTCTGCTGCCCTAGCAGATTCTACTTTTGCAATGGCTGCGTTCGCTTTTGCAATGGCTACGTCTGCTTTCGCAATGGCTTCTGCCCTAGCTACTTTTTCTGCTGCGTGTGCTTTTGTGTATGCTTCTACACTAGGTTGTTTGGCTGCAGCCATGGCATATTCATTATGGGCATTTGCTACTCCAAAAGTAAAAACAGTCAAAGTTATTACACCTGATAGAAATGTAAATAATTGGTTTAATGCTTTCATTGTATTGTTTACTCTCAGTTTTATTCAAATGTACCTACAATACACGATGTCTAAATCATTAGGCAAGCTTGCTTCCTCCTACTTCATCAAACGTTAAAAAGTCCTTAAAGTTGAATAAAATACTTCTCCTTTATAGCCTATATTTTATAGGGTATTAATAAAGGCGTTTTGACTGTATAGCTTACGTGTTAAAGTATTAAAGAAAACGTAATGATCGAAAAATCCTAGCGCCTTGATTTGCTCTAAGATCACCATTACTTACTGGTGGCTTTAATGAAAAAATACTTACCAAATCCTCCTTCTGGAAACAAACCCACACCTTATCATAATAGTAAGCTTATACTTGATCCAAGATTTCCTGAGGGATGAGAAATGAAAAAAAATATTTATAGGATTTTACTGACAATATTATCTATTACATTAGCAGGTTGCAGTAATGCGGAGAATAAAAATCAATCAGTGCTACCTCAGACTAATAAAGAAGATATTTTTTTAGATAAACCAAAAATGCAATCATCAAAAACATCCGAACCTCAATTAAAATGCGCACAGTTTAATCTAGATAATACTGTATGTACCTACTGGAAAAACTCTGAGAAATTTAAGGAAGAGATAAAAATCCAAGAATATGAAATTTACCCTTCGCTTATAGAAGTCCATGAATTATCTCCGACTGAATATAATTTTTTTACAACTACAAATATGTATTATAAAAACAAGAGTTATGAGGCTAATATTTTTCCAAATTCTAGAGTCCAACTATCAAATGGAAATGAAGTTATCAACTTAATCTGTAATAAAGATAGTTGTTCTAAGCCATTTTTATGGGGTTTTGCTACAGAGTCAACTATAAGAGATAATCCTAAATTAGCTGATGCGATGATGACTAAGATATCATTTATATATACCAAAAACTATAAAAGCTATCTTAATAAAATTAGCAAGCAGTCAATTAAAGACAAATTAGCTGTGAAAGTTTATTTTGAAAACCCAAATCTAGATGACTCAGACTATGTCATTAGATTTGTGAATAAAGAATCGCCACTTAAGAATGCGATTCAAGAATACTTAAACGGTCTAACACCAGAGGAGAAAAAGCTAGGGTTTGAGTCTAGTAATTTCGGCAATGAAAATTTTACAGTGAAAATTGAGAACCACATCGCTAAGATTCATTTTACTGCTAATGACTTAACTAAAGATTTGAGATCGCCACAGCAAGTGATCGATTTTACAATGGCTATCACTTTAACAGCCGAGCAATTTGATGCTGTTAATGATGCACAGATTTGCGTCAATAATACTTATAATTACGAAATAACTTTTTTTGCTAATGAAGAATCAGTTGATTGTCCCTTTTAACTTTTATTTCAACTATCTACATTTAAAATTAAACCAAAAAAAAATCCGACCACATTAAGTGATCGGATTTTTAATATTTGGTGGAGATGGCGGAAACTAAACTATAAGTGCAAGTAGTTGATTTTTATAACTATTTAAAGTTAAAAATAAGACGATACCAACCATAATACCAACAATAGATTTTGATTTTACTGTTATTCAGTGCCTACCCTATCAACTAAAGATTATTTTGTAATTGTTTGCACTATTTAATGTTTCAACATTTCTCAACATTATAGGGCGGTGTAATTGTTCAGGACTTCACAAGCGGTGACCGCTGCCTAAGTGATTTTTATGCGTCCGCGTAATTAAAAGTTTAGGGCGTGCACTTTGTTTGCATGGGGTTCAATTGCTAATGACTGCACGCGCTCAATAATGGCGCTTAAATGTGTGCGTTTTCTTTGCATGAACTCGCACTTACTCCTTTTATAGCGCATGCTTTTAGGGTTTTCATGCCAATTCAAACGCTTTCTTATTGCTTGCATACTTGCATAAGGTCGCTGGCACCGCTGCATAAGATGTCGCTCAATGTGTGCTTAATTCCTTCAGCTCAAGCCTCTTGAATGATACCGCCCTATCTGCTTTTGCTTCTGCACTGGACTGTGCCCAAGCTGCGTGTGCTTTTGCGTACGCTTCTGCCCTAGCTGCTTCTACTTTTACCCTAGCTGCTTTTTCTTCTGTCCTAGCTATTTCTGCTTTTGCAATGGCTGCGTTTGCTTTTGCAATGGCTGCGTCTGCTTTCGCGTATGCTTCTGCCCTAGCTACTTTTCCTGCTGCTTGTGCTTTTGCGTATGCTTCTGCACTAGATGGTTCGGCTGCAACCATGGCATATTCATTATTGGCACTTGCTACTCCCAAAGAACAAACTGTTAAAACTATAATGCCTGATAGGAATGTGGATAATTGGTTTAATAATCTCATGATATTTACTACCTTAAAGTTAGTTCAAACACGATCACTATATAAGTTATCTAAATCATTGGGCAAATTTGATTTTTCTACATACCGCTTTCTGATCTAAATTTCTCTAACCGCGCCTTTGTCTGCTTGCACCTATCTAGCCCCATTCTAATAACTTCGGATAAATCAGCATTAGGCTTGATAGCGTTTGATACGGTTGGCTTCATACCAATTTCATCTTGTCTTTTCTGAGCCAGTTTGTTCAGTGGTAAGCCTACTTGCGACTCATCATTGATCGTATCATCAGGATAATATGTTACTTCGTTCAAGCTGCAAGCAATGTGACCATACTTAGTAGTAAACGGGTATGGCTCAACATTGCCATAACTTGACCAATAAATATCAGTAACCTCTATAACATCATCAGTATCATTAACTGTATTGTCTATAGGCTGGCAAGCTGTCAGTGATAGTAAGATCATAGGGATTAATTTGTTCATCTATTCGCCTACTGGTGTTCATTCAATAAACTATACCTTAGCATGACTGACAAAAGGTGTGCTTTGATTTTTTAACATGACTTTAACCTACTACTGACCGCTGTAAATCATGCGCCTACGATACTTGTCCAAAAAGTCCCTTATGCAGCCCCTCGATACCTGTTAAGAAACTACCAATCATGGGCAAAATATGCCCCGTGCGCGTACTGTTCCATAAACTAGCCCTAACGTGTCCAACAATACATTTTTAGCCCTCTTACGGTGTCCGAAAAGTCCCTTACGATACCTGTGCATAAAGTCCCTTTTATGGACTCGCAAAATTACCCTTAGTCGATTTAGAACAGTCCGAAAACAGTCCCTTTTTATGGACTCCAAAAACTACCCTCTACGATGTCCGAAAATTACCCCAGTCCTTTTAAAACAGTCCGAAAAATACCCCTTTGTGGACTCGAAGAACTCCTTTTTATAATGTATGAAAACCTCTGTCATTGTTGCTTGCCTCGCGTGCGCGCGCGATACTTGTCCGTTAATTAGCTAAGTCCTTATGCTGTATGGCTTTGTGATACTAGCAATGATGGGTGGCTGCCTTGCAAAATGTCAAGTTTTGTCATATTGGGGCGGCGTGTGATTTGGTTTTGAATGTAAGGTTTTATCAGGTTTTGGGCTGTGCAAAATGTTAAGTTCTGTCAAGTCGGTGGCTGTATTAATCGGTTTTGAATGTACGGTTTTATACGGTTCTAACCTTGTGGCAATCATGGGGTGGTAGGTGCTGCCAGTAATGAAATGAATGTGAGGTTCTAACGTGTCCGAAAACTAACCGTAACCTTACTGTTTTTCTCATGCTCGTACTTGTTAAGAAACTACCCTTTGAATGCGATACGTCCAAAACTGGACTTATCTAAAACCTTAGGGTTTCCTTAGTTTCTTTACACTATAAAAAGGGCTTGGTCTGTCCATTGAGTGCCACTTATTCAGTTTTAAACCTTAACATTTATTAACATGCTGGCAGTCGTCAAACTGGTTTGAATGTAAACAAATGACAACATGCTGCCCGTGATTTGCAAGTGAGTATTGAGCGCCTAACCTTAGGTTTCCCTTAGGTTTTTGCAGTCCATAAAAAAAGGCAGACGATAAACGCCTACCCTTTGTTAAATCATTAATGAATTATGAATAATCTATTTCACTGCCAAACGGTGGTATTTCATTATTAGGATCAATTACACTCTGTTTTGCTGTACCTTGCTTTTTAGTGGCGGACAAGGCGGACAAGGGGACATTGCCCGTGGTTACTGGGTTTGCAGCTGTCCCCCGTGTTTTTGGGTAGGCGGACAAGGCGGACAGTTCATCTACTTGTGGCTCACTGTGTCCGCTGTGTCCGCGTGTGTCCCTTTGGCTGTGGACAGCCTCTAACCCTTGCCCTATATGGTGTGTCCGCTGTGTCCGCGCTGTCCCTACGCTTTTATCAGTTTCATAACTTAGTATGTCGCTTTTGATGGCATAAACACGCGTACGGGCTTTGGGGTTCTTTGCTGTTGGTGCTGGGACTCTAAACGTCTTTTTGTTGGTTTCATTGGTAATTAGCAGACCAGCATCATCTAATACTTGCGTTACCTTTTTAAGCTCATACGGTGTGCATACCTCTTTTTCAAACGCATTGATATAAAAGTAGTAATCATTGCTGCCTTGCTTACGATAGCCCACACGGTTAGTTACTTTTTGCTCATTGTCAGTATAAAAAGACTTCTCGCATGGTTGAAAGCGACTACTACCATGCAATTCAATAAATGCTTGAATATGTTTAATGATTTGGCGCTGTTCGTGTTCACCATCACGCCCATAGTTATCGAGCCAATTATCTAAGCATGTCATAACGGCTGTGGTTGCTTGTCCTGCTTGCCAGCCTGTAATGCCTGCACCTGTTGCCATCTCACCAGCCGCGGCAACAATAGCGAACCGTTTAGCCACTCTATGCGCTTGCGGTGCAAGGTCGCTATATTGACTCATAAACTCATTTACAAGCTGCTTGGCGGTGGCTGTGGTGGCTGCTTTGTCGATAGTGATATATTCTAGCCATGCTATGCCAGCTGATCCATAGTAAGTGTGTGATAACTCCTTGATCTTATCGGCTTGTGCTGCGCCTGTGTCTGCCAGTACCAAACTATCAAACGTCTTTAAACCTTGACCAGCATCAGCATCAATATGCGCTACTCGAACCTCAATACCTGCATTCGTTTTCTGTCCTGCTTGTGCCATGAAGTTCTGTAGTGACTCCTCACCATTAGACAAAAAGATAATGCGCCATGTCTTAGCAATGCGGTTATGCCCTGTGGTGGTGCTACGACCTTTGCCTTTACCATTAGCCAGCATGTAAACGCTGTTACCTACTATTCGTGGATCGCATTCGCTGATTTCATCAAGTGGTAAAAAACTGTCGTTATGCTCGCTTGCTGTGCCCTCTAAGGCGTTATCAGTGCTGCGCCATGTCTTAGTATAGCTGTCAGGCTTGCCCCATACGCTAGACGCTGTTTTAAGTGATAATGACTTGCCCATGCTTGATGATCCTAAAAGGTGAAAGCCACCCCCATCATCATCTAACAGCTCTAACAATTGACCAGCAAACGCGCAAGCAATAGAGAAAACAAAACGGCTTTGATCTGCTAGTTTTTTGCATAGTTCATCACGCCATTGGGCTAATGTACCTTGCTGGGCTATGGTGCTATTGATTGCATTGGCTGCCTGATAGACTATTAACTGCTTACCATCGCCGCCTATTGCGCTATCAGGTAATATATATTGTCCATCATGCCAGCCCAGCTTATCCACGCATAACGCCCGTTTATGAATAGGATAGTCCTGAATATAAGTATCTAAGTAGCTGCGCTGTTTACTGTTGGTAGTAATGTTCAATCCTTGACTGGCTAATTCTCTACGATACTCACGGGCATCACCTTGTAGCAGTGATAACGGCATTGACCACGTATGCAGCACGCTATCATCATCACGCCATTGCAATAACCGCCCCCATGTACCGCTGCTTGTGTCCCGTGTCTTTGCGATAACCTCAATCGGTGAACAAACAAACGCCTTAAACTTAAAGGTTATGTTTGCTGGATCGTCATCGTTATATTTCACAAAAAACAGTCCATCATGGTATAGCTCAAAACGCCCATCAGCATAAATCATCGGTTCATTCAGCTGTGGATCATCGCGCCATTCAGGATAGTAAGCGGTGTCTTTTAAGTTAATGATTTGGCTGTCATCAGCTGCCAGTATTGCCTCATAGCTGTGGTTAGCATGTAGCAAGGTGACAATATCAGCCACAGTAACCAATGCCCTAGCATTCACGCCTGCCAATTGATTTATCATGCCTTTGTTATCTATGGTCATTGGTACAGTTAGCAGTGATCCGCTACTCCAATGCTGCACCATCTTTTTAAAGCATTGCTTTGTCTTTTGAGGGCTAATAATAAAGGTTGTTTTGTCGTCTGCCATACACTGATACGCATCAATGCCATATTCTGCATCATCGAAAGCGATTACCTCATTGCCTTTGTTTAAGTCACCAATGACGATAGCGCCATAACCTGTAGGATCAATAACAATGGGCTTGGCTTTGCTGTTTGGTGTGTAGAATACCGCGCCTACAATATCGCCTTGTTTATCGGTCAATCGTAGGGCTATCGTGCCAGCGGTTTTTACTATTTTCGCGTCATTTGTAGTAAGATCATCAGTAACGCTTAACAAGCTGTTAGGCGGTAATAGCTCATATCGTTTTATTAAAGTAAGATCGTCTGCCAGTCCTTGCCGTGTGACTGCATCAAAACTATTCATTACCTTTGTAAAGCCTGCGCTAAATGCGTGGGCTTTTTCATGGCTGGTGGTTTGTGGTGTGGTGGTCATTTATTCCCCCTTGCTTGCGACTGGTTCGGCTGGCGTGTGGCTCTATATTTTTTATAGTAGCTTTTGCGCTTGGCATGCTTACGGCTTTGCTTTGGTGGGTAACTTTTATTAGTAGGCACAAGCATCTACCTTACCAAAACCAGTTTGGGCTAAGGGTTCGTTGATAATCTCTAATTGACTGTAAAGCAGACTGATCCAAGTATCGGCGGCATCTTGTGATAGACGCGCCATTGCTATCACTGCATAGGGTTCTAGCTTACGGGTAGCGATAAGGTGGAATAACTGCCCCATGTCATGCAAGGCAGTAGCAGCGGCGTTAATGTCACATGCAATATCCGATAGCATGATGGACGGCATCAATATCACTTCGTCATCGTCTGCATCGGTGCAATCTATGGTTTTGACTTGGTGGGCGCTGCCAAACAGTGTGTTAATGGCTTGGCGGTTTGCTGGCGTGTCATAGAATAATGACGGGGCTTTGTCATCGCGGCTTACTTTGCCATCATTGCGGTAATGGTATGTTTTGCCGTTTAAGGTAAAGCCTAAACAATCATATTCTTTATCATTGAATAGCTTGTAAGTGCCATTACCCACAGACGGGCACAGAATGCTGTCACCAGCCTTGAATGCGGCTAGTGTGCTGTTAGTAGTGGTTTGAGTGTTTGAGGTCGTACGGATTGAATTAGGCATGATAGCCTCCTGAACAATTAGTTAGTATTTTGCCACCCATAAAAAAATAGGGTGACAGGTCATTAACTACCGTGTTCAGACGGCGGAACTTATTTCCCACAAGGGGTATTGTATTAGGTTCACTTAACCCGTCATAGATGTTCGCACCGATAGTAGCGGCGCTATATTTATGACTTGCCTGCAATGCAGACGTATTTTTATTCATGCCGTTTATAGCTTGCTGGTAGTTAGTCAGACAAGTTTTAGGCACAAAAATAGCCAAAGAATGACGGCTTGGCTTTGCCGCTGAACAATTAGTAGTGAGGCTATGATAACGGCTGTTACCATCACTTGCAATCAGTTTTGCATTCACTGGCTGGCAAGCGATTAATGATAGTATCAAGCCAATACCTGCCACCCATACCATGAATATAATAAAGCTGATTAGTAAGCCGCGCTTATGTGGCTGTTTGCGATTGTGTGCCCCGTGGCTGGCTTGGGGATTGGTTTTGTTATGATTATCACTCATGGCTTATTACCTCCACAGTTGGCAAGGTTATAAGCCCGTCCATCATTTCACTAACAATGCTTGCCAGCTCACTATTAGCAAGTAAGGCAGACCTTACAGCGACTATCACGCCCTTGCTTGCGTCATCATCGGCATTGATAGCATTAAGTGCCATTGCTAGGCTCTCCGCATCGTTTGATAGGTCTTGTATGCGGTCATTAATGACAGACAGATAATAGCTATCTACTGCCACTAGGCGCGGCTCTAATATGTCGTTTGGCTGGCTCATGATTGCACCCCTGTAGCGTCATGGTTGCCATCGGCTGGCGTGTCTATCCAGTATTGTTTAAACGTCTTACCATTGAGTTTGATGGTCTTATCTTGAATAACCACGCCTTGCGCTCTTAGCTCACTGATCCGCTGTAAAAAGCATGTTATTTGCCATAGATCAAAGGCTTCATAAGTGGATAGGCTGTTACCTGCCAGCATGTGATTATGAATAATCTGCTTATAACTCTTTTTTGGTTGCCGTGTATTCATGATCTACACCTCGCTAGTGTTTGAGGTGTGACTGTTTAGCCACGCATGAATGTCTGCATAACTCCATGCGGTCATAGTAGGTGATAGCTTTCTGCCAGCTGGGAAACGTCCATCTTTTGACCATTCAAAAAGGGTGGTTTTGCTAAATGGTAGGAATGGCAGAATATCTTTAGCCCTGCCCATGCCAGTAGTAGGCAGTTGCATAGCTGGACTATTTGCGGTGGTTGGTTCGGTATCGTGCGAGGTGTCACCAGTAAATGGAATTACTGGGGCGCTTTGGGTAGCTTGTTGCTGTGTCATATTCATATCTCCATGTTAGCCGTAAAGGTGTTCTACGGCTTTCAACATGGTTCTATGGTATGTGGTGGGACTTGTCGGAGGTTCTACAGTAGATAGCAAGTTATCTATAGTAGATTACTTTAGGTATAAAAAACCACCTGTTAAGGTGGCTATTGTTGGACGTTAAGTTTCTAATTATTGAGCTGTGTGTGCAATTGCAGCATGCTTTTCAAGCTATCAATACTATCAGGATATTTCTTAGCAAATTCCATAACAGCATTGTTATCATTTAGATCGAGACTGCTCATTTCTTGCATTGCTTTATCATGTTGTTTTCTAGCTTTGCGAGCGTCCCATGCTTTTCGTATGTTCTGCCCTTCAGCAAAGCTATTTGATAGCCTATCAACATCAATAGTGCTATTGCCCATCAATGGCGCGTTGTTCGGCTGTATCATCGTTTGTTGATGAACATAAATATCATAGCGCTGGGCATACGACAACATAGAAATACTGCATGCTATAACAAATAAAATAAGCTTACCCATTAAACACTCCTTGTTTTTTGTTTAAATCATCGCTAGCAAGTTATCTACTATAGATTACTTTACTGGCTTTATATCGTTAATGCGTGACAGCCATTTGCCTACGGCTTCATACTCGAGTGGCAAGCCATCGTTTTGCAATATAGTAGTAATTGCTGCATTTAAAGATGGCGTGTTTTGACTGTAAGGCTTTGAATTATCTAAACCAGTAATTTTAGCCATTGCATACATGACTTTATCTAGTGTCTTATATGCTTGATGCGGTACATTTTTTAAGTCATTAGCTGGCTTATTTACCTGCTCATTGAGTTTAGCTTTAAGTATTTCGTTTTCAGCTGCAAGCTTTTTTACCTTTTCTTTTAAGGTTTTAGTTTCATTTTGTTCAATGTCAATACTGGCTTCATCAGGCTTCTTAAATAGTTGCACCTTTGCATTATCAAAGATAGGTGTAAACTGATTTTTTGAAGATGTGAAGTCATCTACGCTTAACAAGATTATGTTATCGAATCTAATAATAAACTGATAAAAAAATCGTGATATTAGCTCTGGCACTGCATTAATGCTTATCAGTCCATTTTCTTCAACTTTAATTCGACTGTTTAATGCAAGTTCATGGAGCTTTTTACAGACGATAACTTGTTCATTGTTATAGTTTTCATAGACTAATTTATCAATCATTTGCTTATCTGTAAAATCAGGATTACCAAATTTATCGAAAATATCTAGGTTATTTAGCTCCTCTGAAATGAAATAGATATCGCCTAAACGACCTGCCAACTCTATTGGCATCTCTCTAATAGTATTCAAAGTTAATGGTGAATTTTTAATATCTTCAAATAAAGAAATAATTACTTCACTTTGATTATCTATAGGTAATATATCTGCACTATCAATGTCTATATAGTAGGCTTTGGTCTTAATATGAAATCCATGATATTTGAGATAACTCGCAATATAATAGGAGGTGTACTCAGATAAGAGGCACAAAATATCAATAATATTTGATAAACATATATATTTATCAAACTTACCTTCTTCTGAAGCAATAGCATAGTCCACAATACACACCCCTACACCCTTAAATCAAAGTAGGTGCAAGGCAGTGACAGCATAAGGGTGTGAATAGCTGTCGTTCGGGTAATTAGTCCTAGCCTTGCATGGTCGTTACAGCATGATGCTAGCCATGCTTTTGTGCTTGTTGTTTAAAGTCTGCACGTATTAAGTTATCTAACTTGCCAGCATAAGCATCATCAATGAAGTTTGCCCATTCGTTCATCATATTAATTCTGTATGGCAAGTGCTGTGCCCCGTTATAAGCTGCACTGATCTTGTTTTCTCTATCATGTGCCAGCTGTAGCTCTATGGCTTCGTGCATAAACTCTTTTTCATGCAGTGTGGTACTGGCAAGCCCTCTAAACCCGTGCCCCGTCATCTTGCCTTTATAACCCATATTCCATAGGGCATTAATAAACGCACTTTGGCTGTACGGCTTACGTGTTGAGGTATTAAAGAAAACATACTGATCCGAAAAACCTAGCTCTTTAATCTGCTTCAATATCGCTACTGCTTGCGGTGCTAGTGGCACGATATGCAAACGCCTAGCTTTCATCTTTTCAGCTGGGACAGTCCATAAGCCGCGATTAAAATCTATGTCCTGCCATTCCATAAAGCGCAATTCATTAGTGCGTACAAACGTATAGCATAAAAACCATAAGCCTAGTTTCACCAATACATCACCTTGATAAGCATTGATGTCTTTTAGTAGCTTAGGTAATTGCTGGCTAGTGATACGGCTATGATTGACGGTCTTGTGTGGCTTGATGGCTTCGGCTAGGTCGGTGGCTGGGTTATGCGTGGCTAATCCATTGCGTATGGCGTGCTTGAATATCTGCCCTATCTCTCTAATAGTCCGCCTTGCCATCTCATTAGCGCCGCGGCTCTCTACTGCTTTACCGATAGCCAATACATCAGGCGCGGTAATGTCGTTTATGTTCTTTTGACCAATAGAGGGCTTAACATCGCGCATGTAGGCGGAATAGTTACGGGAAAAGGTGCTTTCTGCTAGGTAGGTCTTGCGCTCGCTATACCATGACTGGGCTATGTTATCGAAAACATTTAAACCGTCTTGGCTGGCTTGCTGCTCTCTCTTATGGTCTTTAGGGTTCACACCATCAGCTATTAAGCGTTTGATCTCAATATTGCGCTGCCTTGCATTTTGTAGGCTCATAACTGGATAAGTGCCAATAGTGAGGGTTTGCTGCTTACCTTGCCAGCGGTACGCGCTGATCCATGACTTAACGCCCGTATAACGCACCCATAATTGCAGCCCGTTACCATCGCTATGCTTGTCAGGTCGCTTTGTATCAATCGAGGTGCTACTGGGCTGTAGCTTATTGATAACGGTATGAGTTAAGGGCATTGGACTATCCTTTGTTGGTATTGAGCGCGTGTATAAACTCTAATACCAACAATAATACCAACATTCTATATGGTTCGCCATACCCCTATATAACTCTTAATCCTTGAAAAACGCCCAAAATAAAGGGCTAACAGTCTATGACGGTCAGCCCTTTATCGTTGTTTGGTGGAGATGGCGGGAGTTGAACCCGATTACATCACATTCTATCAAACGCTATCAAATACGCTCTTAGTAATATCAATGACTTACGATTACGCAATGTGATTAGATGTGATAGTGTTTGATAGTAGGCTGTCAAGAATCATGTCACAGCTTAATTATCCGATGCCGCAAATCGTAAATTGCCAGCCACTCGCCTCGCCCAACCTTTACCGAAACTAATCCAACCGCGCAAGCCGGTGTAGAATTCAATACGCTCAGCATTGAATAATAATACCACATCGTTTTTGTCGGTTGCTGCAACTGCTGCCAATGTACGTGGTCCAATCAAACCATCTGCACTGGCTCCAACAGCTCGCTGTAAAAACTTAACTGCTTGTCGGTTACCATGATTATATGCAGCGTCGGTTAGTTGCCATGCAATCAGTCTGTCTAGTTGATCGCCTTTGACTGCCCTGTAGTATGACTGTTCGGTGATCTGCTTGGCAAGTGATTTGGGTAGCTTGCGCATGTCTCCCCAATAACCATGTGCGTTAGCAACACGTTTGGTTACGCCGTACATGGTTTCGCCACCGGGGTCGTTCGGATTATTGACGTACCCACCCTCATGATCCATTAATCTATCAAAAATCATGTCGTAAATACTCATAGCCTATACCTTATTTTGGACATTAAAAAAGCCCCAAAAGTGGGGCTGTAATTAACGTTGATTGTTATTTACCAAAAATCGCAAATGCCGCATCTTTGACTTCTTTTATTACTTCAGCAATCGTCTTACCCTGCCATAAGGCTACGGCTTGATAAACAATGCCGATGGCTAACATACCGAACACTGCCCAGACGAGCATGATTGCGCCCTGTGTCATAACGCTATAATCTTGGTAGCCCATAAATTCGATATGCGCTGCCCCGCCAAACAGCGAGATTGTGACAGCGATAGTAAACTTGACTATCACTGACATATTGACTTGTATCTTACCGTCACGACCAATGTCGCCCGATAGCATCAAGCCAAATACCGCACCAATCACCGCGGCAAAGACTTTAGGTAAAAACGCTAAGAGCTTTAATAGGATAATGTCCCAAAAGGGTGTGTTGTTTGGCATACGCCTTCCTCAAATTTTTGATAATAAAAACCCCAATTAAGGGTGAACGCTTGCAGCTAAACAACAACGCCCTTGCTTGCTGCGTAACGCCTCAAATCATCTGCTGCTATACTTAATTCGCTATCTGATAACGCGACTGAGTGTATGCGTGTTGCGGTGATGTCGCTATTACCGCTAAATGACGACGCGTCAGACCCAATCCGCAGTTTGCGCCCTGCGACAGCTCGCTCCGCTGTCGAGACGGTCGCAGCGTTAGATATATTGTCTGTGATACAACTGAGATCGACAGACGTTGCAGATAGTCTTAGCGCATACAATTTGTAATTTGCAGTACTATGCGTTACAGCAACAACCAAGCTGCCAAGAGTGCCATCTGCTTTTGGATAAAACACAGACACTGAGTTTGCTGTTGTACCAACGTGCAGGCCCTTGATTGCCTGCGGATTGTCGTACTCAGAGATAAATACACCTCTATCTGCTGATGCTGCTGTCTGCGAGTCAGATTTAGCAACAAACAATATGGTCATAAGCGGTGTTGTTTTTATCTCTGTTTGCACATAATTGACAAGCGATTTAAATTTTGTGCTTTGCTCAGTAATCGCGGGGCTGCCGATGACTGTTGCATCGGCTTTATCTTTAGCGTAATTTTTAGCCAGTCGCGTTTTATTGCCAGTTGTAAAAAAAAGTCCCTCAAGACCTTGGTTGACCTGCGTTGAGTAGTAAACCGCTGTGTCTTCTGCGGTAATATTTTTAGCAATAACATTAATGCCCATTTTTTTATCTCCAATTAAATTGCAAAACCTAGTTTTTGTGAATACTCAAAATATACGCAAGGGTTATGTAGATCAAACGTATTGCCAAGTGGGGATGTTGCCTTGTCTGTGTCGCCGTGTGTGTCGCGCAAATTGCCGCGCGAGCCGTTTATATTGCCAGATGACGCAGGGTCGCTAGGCTTGCCGCGACCATATGTTATAACTGCGCCGCTTGGTGCAGCGCTTGATAGCGTGATACGCACGGTATTTTTATTGGCAATAGTGACAGCACTAATAATATCAATCACAGCGTCAGCAGCGTCACGCATAACAAAACCGTAGTTGTCATAGAGCGCAGCTAGCGCGGCATCTAAAACCAGTTTGCCTTGTGGTACATAAAACTCAATGTCAATAAAACCGTCTTGCCAATCGACCGCCACTGGCTCAAGAGGTCGCCATTTTTGCCGCTGTATCATCGTATAAAATAGCGCTCGACCCATATACTCACCCATCAGCCAACTGCCCTCATTTGTTAAATGTTGATTGTCAGCCGCTGTGGGAAATATATATGCAGGTACAGCCATTACAACGTCGTCATACTCTCTTGATGCTCGCCACTGCGCCTTGGCGATATGTATCGTGTCCGAGCTTGAGCGTCTGTGACCGGGCGTTTGATACGTTATCAAATAAGGTAAAAACTGCTGCCCTGTTGTTTGTAGTACAAAATTCTTAAAAGGCTGCCATAAATTAGCCAGCCACTCTTGCGTGTATTGATAAGCGAGTCTGTTGCTAGAGCCTGATGTATTGTCATTCTCGCCCTGTGCCCACGCCATTGCCCACATGCTAAAACTCTTGTTTTTTGATTTTGCGATAGCGTTAGCATCTTTAACGTAGTCACATAAATTATCAAAGCTCGTTGAGCTTTTAGATAACTCGTCAACATAACTGCCGCCGCGCCCCATCGAGCCGCCAAAAAATTGATAATCAGGCAATCCTGCCTCACTAATGCGCCTTGATGCACCATTCAACATTCCGCTGGTCGGTGTTTCGCCCTCAGTGCCGATCGCTGACTCAACTAACGGCGCAAAATCACTCGCACTATAGCCAGCCTCGTTTGGTCGTCTCAGTACGCCGCTAGCCATGGTCAGGTTATTTGTTGTAGTGGTGGAGATGGCAGGTAATGCGGCTTGACCGCGAGATAGTGACTGACCGTAAGTCATCACGCCGACGATATCTGTTGCAATCTGATAACCCAGCTCAGGCGGTGATTGGTTTGTAATTACACTCGTCTGCTCTTGCGCTTTTGTTGCAGCGCTTGACGCGAGTACAAAACCGTTTTTATCTAGTAAATTTATGGCGTTGTCTGGTGACCGCTCAAACCACAGCTCATCACCAGCAACGTCAATGCCGTTAGTTTTAAACAGTCCATTTATTAGTAAACTTGCGATCACAAAACCGTTTTTGTCAGTAAAGTTGTGACTAACATCAGCAGCGTCGTTTGGTAGCACATAAGTGTCTATAAGCGCTTGTGACTGTGCAATTGGGTTGTACTCACTATAAACCCATGCGCCACCAATTTTTTGATAGACGCCATTTTTACTTAGATCAACATCATTAGTAACAATCGCATAATCACCATCTGCTAAAGCACTGGCGGTCATTGCGGAGTAAGTGCTAAAAGGCGTTGCGCCCAGCAAACCGTTTTCAACAAGCAAGCGGCTGGCCATCGGCACTGACGCATACTCTCGGCCAAGTCGTGCTGTGATAATTTTATCTTCGTTCACGGCCTCTTTGAGTGTTTGCGTATCCAAATGACCATCAATAGAATCTTGTATCGTTAACAGCTCTGCCATTTTTAAAACTCCCACAAAAAAGCCCACCGGATTAGGATGGGCATTGTTTAATTTAATTTTAGGCTATCAAGCCGTTGATATAGTCTTTATCATTTGGGTAGTAGCGCCGATCATAGGACATAGCGCTTATCGATGACTGAAACACTCCCTTGCCTGTCTTCTCATTAATTAGGTACGCATCAGCTTCAAGATCTTTGGCTTCAGTAATATCAAATACAGCATGGGCCACACCTGACGTTACTAGCGGCATCATTGGTATGCGTGCCACCTCGATTTGATAATGACTAACTTGGCCAACAATCTCAATCACATCAACGGTGCAGTTTTTAAGCTGTAGGTGCACAACGTAGCTTTTAGATTCATCCAAACTCACCGGATAATCTAAAGTTAGCACCGTATTTTCTTGCAGCTCTACTTGCCCGCTACATAATATCGGCACAGTAGAATCAACGATTGCAATCCTATCCATACGCGTCACCAAGTCGCCCTCACCGTATGCGGTAAACTCTATCGCCTTACGGTTGTATCTCAGCTTATTCCACGCCCTGTGTGCCAAGAAGTGCGCCTGTGAGTAATTGGTCACGCCTTGGGTGTCAATCGTCTTGTAGTTGGTTCGCAGCTCGTCAGGCAGTCTGATGATAGCTTCACTATAGTTGTCAGATGGATCGCGCCATTTCAGCTCTACGCCATCGTAATTGTCTTGGATGCCAAAAAACTCAGTGACAACCATGCTCTCCGGTCGAATATTGCGATGGTTAAATAGCACGAGGCTATTGGGCGTTTCGCGTTCAAAGTTAAAATAATGCAGACCGCCTTCTCGTCTTGCTGTACAAAACACCGCTTCAGCAACCGTAAAGATCATCTCTTGATAGCTGCTGTATTTATCATCAAACGTGTAGTTAAACTCAGTCGCCTTGTCCGTACCGAAATACGTGGCTATCTCATCACTCAAGTCATAAAAGGAATCAACGTCGACCTCAGTTTCATCCATCCGGCCAATGTAAGGATCGAGCGCCATAGCAATTGATATGTCGGCAAAGTCACTGGTAGGTAAGAAACCACCAATAGTATTGAGCTTGCGATGCACGATAGCATTTAATTCACTGGCATTAGTCCCAGAGCCAATGGCCATACGGCGCAATCGGATAACCGTATCGTGCTCATAGACTGATTTTTTAGTCTCGTAATAACTGTAGGCGCTTTCAAATACCACGTCATCGATCAACTGTGTACTATTGCCGTTGTCATTAAGGCGATTAACTCTAAAGCGCACCTTACCCGCTTCTGGCAACTCTTTTTTGATAGTCATGCCAACTGGTGAACGGTTATTGGCCTGACCTTCCATAGTATCGCCATGGCGCATGATAGGCCCATAAGGGACACCATCATCACCTACCATCTGATATTCCACTTCTATTGATACCTGCTTTGCTTTATCTCCCTCATAGATACCATTGTTAGCCAAAAAGTTCAGAATAAAGCCCGTCGTGTCCTTTGACCCAGAATACTTCCAACCAGTGAAATTGCTACCGGTACCAGTAAATCGTATGGTGCGCTGTCTAAATGATGCTATCTGCTCTGGCGTCGCGCCATCTAGCTTAGACCAGTCAGCATTCACACCTGCAGGGTTTACCAGACTGATGGTCGTATCAGTCAAGCTTGCAATCGTATAGACGCCTGATAGATCGATATTATTTGTATTGGCAGTTAATACAGCCGATGTAATACCTGCTGCATCAGCGGTCAGTAAGTAAAAATTTGGATTTACGTCTTTATAGCCTGCTGATAGTGTCACCTCATAAAACCAAGCGTTTGCGCTGCCTGACTTAATAATACTATCAACCGGATACTCACCTGCCAGCGTTAGATCGCCATTGTTGGTATCAGCTACATTGAGAGCCGCTATTCTAATGCGGCGGTACTCACTAGGGTTGATTAGTTCTTTTGATGAAGCAATGGTTAAAACACCATCCACACCTACATCTGTATTGCCTGATATCTGTGCGTCAGCCACCGAACCAAATATGGCGTTTTCAATCTTGATAGAGTCGCCTTGCTCAAATGCCTGGGTAAACCTTAAATAGTTTGAACGCGTTTCTGTTTTCCAGTAACCGTTATGGTCGCCACCGCGCCAGTACCAATAGGTGTGTTCATATGTAGTATATTCAGTATTTCCGACCAACTTGTTTCCATCTTCGATCGTAAAATCGGTGAAAGTAATACCTCCTGAAGCTGATGTCTTCAGTACCTGCTTACCATCAATGCCGCTAACTTGCTTGGTGACCAATGGCAGCTCGTCAAACGCTGTGCCTATCTGAATTTGTGGAGTTGCATCTATAAGGGACTGTCCAGGCTCATAAATACTGAGTGATGCACCTTCAATCGTATTGATAGGTGTTTCGCCTTCATTGATTGAGTCTTCATCAATAGCAAACCAACCGGTACCAATATCTAGCAAGCACTCTTCTATCTGTATGTTGTCTCCGTAATGGCGCCAAACAGACGATATTAAATCAGGAACAGACTTACGGCGACCATAAATATCAGGTACGCGCTCATTGACACGGTGTTTGTTTTGGCGTTGTGCGAGACTATTATTCGGTGAGCCTGCCACATCATTCGTAGCGCTCATGTCTGGCATATTGGCATAGGTGTATACCGCCACGCCTACTGAGATAACCGCGGCGATGATGCCAAGTGTCACTGGATCTGCTGCATGACACAGCACTTGATAATCACCAGTCACGTCTTTGAGTGCCCACGCCTCAAGCTTGGTCTTTGGCGTAATGTCGTTCTGCACACATATAGTGCCTTTGTACAATCGTGATGCAGGATATTTCTCACGTATTGCTAGCCATTCCTTCAAAAGACAGTCGAAACTACGCTCAGTGCATTCAGTAGCATCAAGCTCGTTGTGGAAAATCTTTAACGTCATAAAACCGTACCTTTTTATATTGGCGTTTGATAGTGCGCATGGTTTCAAATCGTGGGCCAGTTTCGGACAAGTGCAGCACTCGACCGCAATAATACAATCCAACGTGATGCCGATTATCAAGCGTCATCATCAAAACGATAGTGCCGGTACTAGGCTTGGCAACCAAGTTGCCTTGCTGCATGGCTGACTTAGTTGGGATTAACTTGTCATCGATAGAGCCCGTCAAACCCAAAAAGCAGTGGCTAAAATCGTATTCAAACAAGTGCTTACCTGCATCTATCAGTAGATGTACACAATGATAATTATCACGGTCAAACTTACGGCTAAGCAAAGAATCGATGCTTTTCATAACAGACCTTTTAAATCAACATAGTAATCAGGCGAGTACGGCCTGCCAGTAGCAACGGTGTTCTTGTCTGGTGTCTTGGCATCAAACGTGGTTGCTTGGTGGTCGCGGCTCATCTGCTCAACGAACAAACCCTTTGCGATATCAATAGGCTTGTCTTTGGCAAACGTCATTGATGAAGCGTCGTATGCATATTGACGATAAATAACTTGTGGGTATTCATCGCTGTCTGATGCTCTTATTTGCTTAATCAGTGGCGGTACAATCTCACCCAAGTCACCAAGCGTGATGTTGAAACTTTGATCAAGGTCGTCAGAGGTCTTGCCACGGTTAATCAGCAGTGGTGCAAACTCAAAATATACTGTCTCGCCAGTCTCGAGCATGGCATTAACCCCATCAGCATGATTGGTCACGATGCGTATTGGCGTGGGCCATAAACTGTGACTAACTTCTAGCGTCTCAAGTGGGGCGATGCTAGCAGAGCTATCAAGATGCAGGTCTTTGATATCATCAATCGTTACTGCCATTACAAACCTCCCAGCGCATCCGGTAAATCTTCATTAACCAATTTTTCGAGCAAGTTGAGCAATTTGCGTGGGTCGCCTGATTCCCATAGACCAATGATAGTTTCGTCAAAATCAGTTCCGGTATTATTTGGCTTTAAGCGTAAACCAAACGACACGCTATAAACCTTGCCGTCACGTTCATTGAGCCGTAGCGAGCCAGCTACAAATTGGCAGACATAGGTAGTCATCTCAGTATCATCGACAATCAAACGCCATAGGAAAGGACGAGGATTCGCTTGATGACTACGCCAAAATGCCCACCAATATTGCTGCTTACCTTTGTCGTCAAGCATGACCGATGCGGTAACCGTATGTACGTTATTGACAAACTGAACACGCTGACGAGCAAAACCACCCATCAGCTCTTGCTCTAATATATTGTTCGCTACTTCAGGTGCATAGCCCCGCTGCAGTGGGCATAGCGCAAAGTTATTCATCGGCGATTCACCCTTGCTGTTGTGCCACGCTGTATGCTCTTGCTTTCAACTGAGTTAGCGCGGCCAATACGTTTGAATGACTTTTCAATCATCTTGTCTACCATATCGACCGTTACCGTGCCATCAGGATTTTGTCTAGCACTAACTTCAGCCTTTGAGTTGTTGTTGATAGTAATGTTGCCGGTACTCGCCTTTTGACCGTTGGCCATAAACTTAACCAGGTCTTTATTCTGCTTAGGTGACAATACACGCTCATCTTTTTGCAGTAGATAAGTCGCTTCTTCTGGCACATTGTCTAAACCACCGTGAGCAATACCTGCCACGCTTGGCGCTGCCATCCCACCAATGCCAGCTGCTTGAGCGACCTGAATCGCGGACGCTGCTGCCGCCATTGGCATTGCAATGTAAGGTCCAATTAAAGGTATAGCGGATATAGCATTGAATGTATTAGAGTATGTTTCTTTGACGTTCATTAATGCTTTTTGGGTGGCGTAGGTTCGCTCCATGATGAAAGCCGCTTGATGCATCTTCGAGTTTTCACCAAAGAACATAGAGGCTGCGTCTGTCATGGCGCTAAATGCGGTTTCTTGCATAGCAATGCGCGAATCTTTTAACTGTTTATCTAACTCTTTCTTCTTGACCGAATGCTCTTCTTCCATAAGTAGCATTTTATTTAAATGCTCTTGTTCTGCTTCCTGCAATAACTCGTTACGTTGGGTAGCATCAAATACAGGATCCCCTGTATTGAAATTAATAGCATTTATCTCGCCTTTGCGAGCGCCGTACATCTGGTCCACAACCTCCTTGCTAATTTCGTAATCTTTTTCAAGCCTCCATTTTTGATATAGGTCCGGACGCATATTTTGTTTAGCGCGAAGGTCTTCTACAGCACTAATAGCTTGGTTGGCATTCATGTTGATTACGTCTGACAGCTTAGATGCCGCTATACCTTGGGCGCTTGCTTTTTGCTCTTGTATATATTTAAAGTTAGCCAAATCTTCTTCATACATTTTGTTTTGGCGATCGATGTATTTTTGGCGAACACCATCATCTTCTATGTATGTATTTTCAATAACCAACAATGCCTTTCTATGATTTTCATGGATACGCTCTTCTTCACTGAAATATTTATCAGATATAGAGAGCAATCCTGCATTTTTTTCTATTGCGTAGCGCTCTTCTTCACGTGCTAAGTATTTAGCGCGGTCACTAGATCCTTCAGCGTAAAGCCGCTCGATTTCTATGACGTTATTAGTATGATTGCTTTCTATCTTCTCTTTATAGGTGGCGTATTTCTGAGTGATTGATAGTCTGGCTCTCTCAATCTCTTCTTGCACCTTTAATGCCTCAGCTGCTCTTTTTTGCTGTTCGCGCACGGCTTGATCAGCCTCTTTAGCATCCTGCGCTAAAGCTTTGCCGTAAAAAGTACTAGACTCCTTGCGGGACATGCCAGCGCTATGAGCCGATTTTAACCAAGCAGGTGCATTAGCACCCTTGCCATCCTTGCCCCATGCTGCCGCGTTGGACTGAATACCAAAATGAAAACGACCCGCTCCCATATAATCATTACCAGCACCAATGCCATTAACGCCACGTGCTGCCGCCTCTTCAACAATTGACTTTAATAGCGGCAAATCCTTGGAGTTATTCCAGTCTAGCTTGCGACCATTTCTATATAAGTCTCCATCAGCAGCATAACCGTGATCATGGGCTGTAGAACCCACTCGTTTGCCACCTGAGCCTTTGCCAGGTTGACCACCTGAATTTACCCTAAAAGTAATTCCTTCTTCCTGTAGAAAAGATAAAGCCTGTTCGAGTTGCGGGTTTAAACGCTGATTTCTGGTAGAGCCTTTGTTTGCGTATTGAATATATTTTGAAGCGTCTGCAGTCTTTTGAGTCGCCTTGGCGGTTCTTTCTTTTGCCTTCGCCTCTTCTTCAGCAGCATCGGCTATTGCCCTTGAAGCTATTATCTCTACATCTACTGCACCAGTTCTATAAGGAATGCCGTCATTTCTATAAGGGAATGCAGCATTATTTCCTTTAGGGGTTAATACACTACCAAACGACGTGTTAACTGCTGGGCGTTGTGTATTAATCTGATTCATTTTGCTAGAAGCACCTTCTAACAACTTGTTTATCGTTTCCATATCATTAGCCCATTGGCTAGATATATCTAACATACTTCCGCTAGCTAACGCGCCAGCAGAAAAGAAACCAACAAACAGAGCCTTGCCCTTATCGGCCAAAGTATCGGCATTATAAAAATTTTGTGCAGTCTGCCCTATATTGCGCATCTGCATGCCGACCGCTGAGAAAGCATTAATTAGCTGACCTATTCCTGCTGCGATACCTACTACTGAAGCCGCTGTAATATTTATAGCTTGGCCTACACCACTAATTTCATTCTTGAAGCTGCCGCCTTGTGTAGTCCCTTCTTTAAAATATTCTATTAATGTAGCCATAGCTGGTAATGCGGCAGTAACTAATTGATTGGACACACCTTCAAATTTTATTTGCAATCCTTCCATCTCATTGGCTAGGATTTGAGACTGTTCGATAGACTCTTTGGTTCTTATCACGCCAGCTTCATTAAGATCATTCTCATAATTACGTAAAGCTTCACCGTTGTTGTCCCAAAGCGGAATGATATCGCCTAAACCACTTGCTAACGATTCAGTAACGAACCTTACTTCTTGTGATGTTGCGCCCGCTTTCTCCATCTCATCTACTACAGCTTGAATAGCATCTACACTGTCCATCGTAGATAGGCTCTTACCAAATATCTCTAGTTCTGCATCTGTTTTTTTGGTGGCATTTTGCATAAGCTCTAAGGTATCTACCAAGCCACCGCCGCCGGTCGCACTAAACTCTCCTAGCTTCTCTTGAGCATCTGCCAAGATATCACCAACGCCTTCCATCTCTAATCCATAAGCACCAGTTGCTGCCGTCAAGACCTGTAGGTTGGTAGTAGAGGTGTTTGCTCTCATCGCTAGTCTTACTAACTGCTCATCCGCTTCTGCTGTTTGCACCGCTAGAGTTACTAAACCGGCACCTATAGCAACAACTGACCCTATAACAGAAGCAGCGCCTATTGCAGCTGCTCCTGCCAAGCCACCCTCACCAAAAGCTTCAGTGATGGAAGAAAGTTTTTCGGTCAGAGAACCTACGGCATCACCAATAGGTGTGCCACTAAGATCCTCTACTAACCGCTCTTTAAATTTACCAACAGAATCACCCATACTTTCAGTACGGTCTCGTGTCTCACGTTCAGCGCGTGTTAGACCATCAGTAAACTCGCTTAAGCGCACAGCCAAGTCGAGTGTTAGCGTGCCTAGTGAGGTGCTGGCCATAATGGTAAATCCTTATTTTGGACAATAAAAAACCCCAATCATTTCTGACTGAGGTTTCTTTAAACATTTTAGTTTTTTAAATTACTTTACTACTCTAGCTGTTTGGCTTTTCAAACTCTCAAACACGCTAGCCTGCTTCTCGTTATTCTGCTTGATGACTTCGATGCCGCAATCCAACGAAGCAAGCGCTTTTTGAATCACACTGATTGCATGGCGGGTCTCTTCGACCTTTTTCTTTCCAATACCATGCATATTATCAATGTATTTTGAGTGATTGGTATTACTTGCCTGCCGCGCCAGTATCACATCATAGACGAAGGCGACCGCTTCAGGCAGCTTCGACTCTGGTATCTGGTCGATATGATCAACGTTGTAATGATTGGTCACTATCTTATACGCATCGCTGATGAGCATATTGCCTACTGCAAGACGATCACAAGCCTTTCTCAGTGGTATGCGTTGATGTGAGGTAGTCTTTACTTCGCGCTCTAATATGTCGAGCACCCAAACTCGAAAAGCCTTGGCGATATCAGTACGAGCAAACATAGCAAGTAAGTGGCAGCCACGTAATGAAAATATACGTATTTTTGCCCGCAAGCCCTTTGTTTTCGACGAGAGAACCGATTCGGTGCTCTCGACAACCTGAGTCATTGTATCGGTAAATTCTTCAGCGTTTGAATTGTAAATCTTACTAACAGACTGCTTGTTTTTATAGCCAAGCGCGATTGCCAAATCGCTAGCAGTTAGCCAGACTTGGTCGTCTTGATTGATAGTAGTAAGGGTAGTGCCGTTAAAGGTTAATGTGTTCATGATGAACTCCTACTTGTTTCTTCGAATTTGCCCGATAAAGGGCGCCGAGAGGTTCGAAACCGTCAAGTAGAACGGCGGGCAGTTTTCCCCACGAAAGGTATTGTATGGCTGCCGCCCTCTCGACATAGAAACATGTGGTTTATCACAACGACACAGATAGCTATTATGAGAGTTTGCCTTTTGAATAGGCGTAAAAAAACCACGATTACGCTTGTGGATTGCGCTACTTGATTAGGAGGTTTCGACGCCTCAGATGCAAATATACTGTATTAGCTCATGCGTTGCAAACACTATTGAAAATAAAAGCCCACCGAAGTGAGCCTTTATCTATTCATCATCTAAATACACATACACGTAATAACCAGTTGGTATCGAATCAACTAATGACCAATGGTTATGATTAATTAAGTTATATACCCATATTTGCGCCCAGTTTAGTTGTTGGGCAGGTAGTTTGTATCGGGGCGAGTATTGCACTTAAAACTCAATACAATCTTTTATGTTTTGGTGAAGCTTACTTACTTCATCAATGGTTTCTTTACCGCCTCCACCAAAATGAGTTGCTGGTTTTCGTACCTTGACATCTTCTGGGTTTTGGTTTGGTTTAATGTACCCAAAACCCAAGTTATAATACTTAAGTTTTAGCATGTCAGAGTTATTCAAGGCTTTGAGTTCGTAATTTACTAGCTCATCATTCCCCCAGCTATTTTTATCAATTCTAATACTACCCTTAACAATAATAGCCGAATCTGTTTCAGCCTTAATGAAGTCATTATCGTTATCAATCAACTCTGCCAAACAGAGCCTTAACTCATCCATTGTCTTTTTTTCATCAAGGTCTATTTTGTAGTTGAGAGACTCAAGACTGACAATTCTATTTTTCTCTGACGTAACCGCATTTTCAGGAAAAGTGTAAGCAGCATTTGCGCCAACACAAATAAAAGCAATCGCACCAACCAACAATGTTTTCTTCATAATACCCTCTAGACAATTGATCCTCTAAAGATAGTATTACGAAACAGCACAAATATCTAGCCTAGTCCTTAATCTGTTCTTCAAAAGTTTCAACAATATCATCTTCGTGTGGCATTAGCTCAAGAGGATCAATCCAATCCTCAGCTTTAACTTTCAAGTTATAACCAAAGCTCATGATGTTTGCCGCGGCTTGCTCGATACGTCGACCAATGTTTAAGCTACCACGTCTTGAGCGATACTCTGCCCACTGCTTAATCTCAATCATTGTAAGATTGCTTTTAACCTGGTGAACTGTATTGCCGCCGATACCAGCCAGCGCAAGCTCAAACAGAAGCTCGTCTTCACCAGCAATTACTCCTTTTTCTTCTTGGCCGTCTGCTCCTCTACCGCCTTTTTTACACTATCAAGCCCCCATACTTTATTGAATATGGCATTTGCTAACGGTTGAATAAAGGTTGTTTTAACTTGATGTTCTGTGAATTGCTGTTTGCCTTTTCCATCAACCAGCGCCTTGCTAATCCATTCGGCTGCAACATCTTCATTGTTATTCATACGCTTATGAAGCGCGTCGCTTTCTACGAAAGGAAGTATCTTGTACTTAATATCAACGTCGCACAACTCACCCTTATGGTAGAACTCAACCGTATCTTCATGGATTTCTCCAACCAAGCTACCTGCTTTGACATCTGATAATTGATACTTTGCCATCTTTGCAATCCTCTAAAAATAGTAAAGCCTCAATTAAGAGGCTTTGGTTTTAACTTTCTTTGGCGATTAAATCGTTCGTTAAGTGGTCTTGAACGAAGTGACAGCTCTAGTTTGACGCTTCATTGCTACTGAATGCTTGACCAAAGAATCAGGATCAAACGTAGGCGCACTTGCTTTTAATCGCGCAGTGAAGACGGTCCATGTGCGCGTCTCAGGCAATGTAACGTCTGCAGTTACCATCTCTGGCTCAATATCTATGCCATCTGACCACCCAACATAAACTTCGACCAATTCTTTATCTTCTGCTAATTGCAGTAGCGTCATATGAGTTGCGTTTTTAGGATCAGTATTAATGGTGATTGAGCCTTCGCCGGGCTTATTAAGACCGTATGTTGATGTTGCAGAGTCTGGCTCATCAAGACAGGTATCATCAATTTCAGTGGGACTGTCATCACCGAGCACAACGCCAGTGATACAGTCCATTTTAGTTAAGATCGGCGTGTCAGCCTCGCCGTGTTTAATCCAAACTTTGGTGCCCTGCGTAAATACACCTTTTTCTTTCTTAGCCATGATTGGCTCCTAGTGTGGTTGGTAAATAGTTAACGCGCTAATATCCAATTGGCATCAAAGCCGCGGCCATAAAGCTTAGCTTTGCTGTCATACAAGTTAATAGATGGATTGGATATCCAAGATTGTTTTTCTAGCACTACTCGACAAGCATCGCGTAAGTTGTAGGCAGTCTTAGCATCTGCTGCGTAGACCATTAGCTGGTACTGTGTATCATCAAAATTAGCGGGTTCATCTAAGTGATTATTTGCTTGAGCGCTGATTGTTTGCCATACAATGTAAGGCGGTGATGTGCCCTGCGGTGCAACATCTTCAAACGCCTTGCTCTCGACATCGATAAGCTCTTCCAAGTCAATGTCAGCTTTAAGCGTGCGGTATATCGGTAAAAAGCTCATAGCTTGGCAATCTCCTTGTCGAGCTCTTCTTTGTATGCTCTGGAAAATTCAGCTTGTACTGCATCCATATTGTTATTTAGCGCCGGTCGTAAAAAAGGATCTGCACTATTAGTTGCACTACCAAATTCTTTAAAGCGCCAGTACCAGGTATCACCACCGGGGTTCTTATTATCGCCTTGCGTCTGATAGGTTCGCCCTATGCGGTTTGCACGTCTATTGTCTGCATTAGTGCCGTAATTTTTTGCACCGCCTTTTACACCAACCTTCATCACGACATTATCAACACCCTTGGTTTTACCAGCCTTGGTAACAATGTTTTTCCAAATCTTTTCGGGGCTGTCTTTGTCATCAAACGCTTTGGCGTTGACCACAGCCGCCTTTTTAACGATGTTCATTGCCTTGCGTGATGAGCGAGTAGCAGCATTCTTGGCTTTACGTTGATTACCAAGCTGACGTAACTTTGCTTGCACCTCGTCAAGCCCAGTAATTTCGTTTGCCATGACTTAATCCTTAAATTGCTCAATACCGCCTGACAAAGTGAACGTTGTATATTCCAAGCCACTATCGCTATCATCAAGACCTTGGCTATCTATTGCATATAACCGGCCTTTCCAAACAACGCGCATAGTGGTATCGATATCAAGGCCAGTGCTATACCGGACTTTCATTCGAGCAGTTATTTCAGAATCTGCAGCTTGTGCGCTAAGCAAATCTTTAGTAGATAGCGGTGTAATTTTTGCCCAGGCTTTTTTGTAGAAGATCCACCCTGATGGCAATTCATATCCATCATCATCACGGCCGGCTTTAACATAGCTTTGGATAGTGACACGATGTCTTAACTCGCCTGCATTGGCTGCCATATCATTCACCCATCTAAAAAGGTTGAGCCCGTCTGCTCATCGTCGTCTTGTTGTTCAACGAGCTCATTTAATATCTCATCGTGCTGATCAAGCAGCCGCAATATGATTTTTTCTTTCTCACTAGACTGCTGGATTAGTACATTATTTTGTTCGACCAGTTTGGTCACCAGCTTTATTAAGCTTGGCAATGAGTCGTTTTGCTCGCTGTCTGGCTTCATCGGTTCTTCGTTTAATCCACTCACGGCGTGCCTCACATCCTTTACAAGTCATTGTTAGATTCCCATTCGTCTATATGGCTGTAGCAGATGATAAGCACCTAGCGGCATCTCAGTCATCGATGATTCAGATACCGCTTCACGATGGGCGTACCAGTGCCCAACGATAAGCAAAGTCGCTTGGTCAATAGATGGATTATCGATAACACCATCAGGATCATCATCTGGTACCGCCACTTCGTAAATGGTTCGGTCTAGGTACATTTGCACATGGTCGCGAGCAGCTGCTATATATCCAGCCAGCAGCACATCTTCATCATCGTGCTCGATGCGGCATTGGTTCTTGACCTGCTCGAGTGTGACCATAATTAATCTACCTTATCTTTGGTATCGTTTTTTACTGCTGCTTTAGTTTTTGGCGTTTCCGCTTTTACTACCTCAGCATGAGGTGCATCGACTTCAACAGCATAGCCTTTTTTCACCAGCTTCTTACCTTCGGCATTATCTACTTCGACAATGGTATTGCTCTGTCGAAAAACTCGATTAACCATCGTGTATCTCAAAGTACGTATCAACATAATTAATTACTCAGCTTGTTTAGAGACTATTCTTCAGCCTTATTTATCTTTGTTTTCCGCCGCTTCTTTAGCCTTAGCTTTTTCAGCAGCTTCTTTTTCAGCGGCCGCTTTAGCCTTAGCATCATCGGCAGCTTTTTTCTTATCATCTTTATCGTCAGCCGCTTCGGCATAGCCTTTATCAATAAGCTGCTGACCTGTGATATCAGTAAACTCACCAACCTCGCCAGTGATATATGTCTGATTACCCATGCACGTAACGTCTTTAAATTTAACTTTCATGACCTGCTCCTTTTAGTAAGACAAAATCAGCTTAGTAAACTGGCTTTGGCTTAATAAAAAAACACGCAACTTGATAGACAGGTTGCGTGTTTTGTATTTTCAAAGATAAAAGTTTCGTTATGGGGCGATTGCCAAAGATCCTTTAACAAATGCTTGTGGACGATAGACAGTCAGAGTTAAGCGCTCTTCAGCACGGACTGATACCATATTTTTCTCAAAGTCATCGGCATTCTCAGTAGAGACGACAACGTTCGCATCTTCACGGTCAAAGATTTGCGCGGCATCGGCAAATGAGCCAGTCAAGAAGTTGCCAAGCATGCCCGCCTGATTAGTTTGCGCGACTGGCAGACCCCATAGGCGTGCTTCTAACGTACCAAATGGATTGCTGAACAAGTAGCCTTTTGTGTTGGCATCTTTAATCAGTTCAATATCTGTCCAATCGATATCGTGCATCACATGACCAGTTGCTGATAGTTCAGCTAAGGTAACTTGTAACATTGCCAAGCGCATAATATCCAAGCTGTTTGAAGGCGTAGTTTTAGTGCTAGGATTGGCAAATGCTTGTGCTTGCGGATAGATACCATGCAAGTTATTACCCACACCGCTACCAAATAGCAGTTGTGTATCTTCGACACGCTTTAGACCGTTAAGTAAACGACCATTGATAATGCTTCGTAGTTGTGGCAAATCATCAAGCGTCTGCTTAGCAATTTTCATTAGGTGAGCAACTGTCTTGACGCCAGACAACACTTCTTCAAACTCAATATTCGAATATGGCTTAGTTGTATTTTCAGCAACCGGCGCAGCGTTATTCTCGAATAGCGTCTCACGCAGATAAGCCACCGCATTTGATTCGGTATCACCTGGTGCCAATAAATCACGCACAGTTAAGCGCTGGTTTGGATTGGTAATAATCTGAGTAGTACCATCAACCGGATTGACAGCAAATGAAGTCAGTGCTGCACGAGGCACGTCAATAGCTAAGCGGCGACCAGCAACCACAGAGTTACTAAACTCGATAATGCTATCGTTTGCGATGACAAGATCACCTGCACGGTTACGGGCTGGTGCTTGGTTGCCACCATTACCAATGCGTGCGAATAATTGCTCAGCTTCACCCAGTTCAGTTTGTAACTTATTCTGAGTATCGCGCATCGTGTTTAAATCGGTAAGCAACTTATCGACTTCATTCTTAGTTTTCTCTGACAGTTCGCCAGCTTTTTTAGCTTCTTTCAAAGCGTTTTCCGCTGCGGGCAACGTTTTTTCAGTTAGCTCTTTGACGCTAGCATTGACTTGCTTCAGCTGTTCAGCCGTTTGATCTTTATTTTGATCAGACATAATTTTTTCTCGCAAAAAAAGCCACCATATAGGTAGCGAGGTGAATGGTTGAGTTTGTTTATTTCAGTTTGATTGAATCAATCGCATTCTGCAGACCGTCAATCAAGCCCGATAAGTCAACGCCAGCGTTTTGCGTAGCATCTGGTTGAGTAGCGCTAGGCGTACTCTTTAAATCTTTTACAAGACCACGGCGCTCTTTACGAGACATACCCGCTTGCGCCATGATTAAATCTAGTTTGTGAGCAGCAATACGCTCTTTAGCAGTATTGTTGGTTTGCTCTGCAATCACATCAGAGTCCAAAAAGCTATCAGCCATACCTGTTTCAACAGCTTGCTTGCCATTAATCCAAGTCTCTTTATCCATTTGCAGTGATAGCTCAGTCGCCTCCATACCACTTTTCACATGATAAATATCAGCAATAGTTGCATCGATTTGCTCTAAAAAATCAGCCACTTCGCGCATATCATTACGATTGCCGCCAACACCAGTCCATGCATTGTGAATCATAAAGAAGCCAGCACGCGCAATCTTAACTTCATCAGCCGCCATTGCGATAAACGAGGCAGCGCTTGCGGCCATACCAAGTACACGAACGGTCACATGACCAGCATATTCTCGCAGCATGTTGTAGATTGCCAAGCCTTCGAACACATCACCACCAGGGGAATTAATATTAACGACAATATCTGCACCGTTAAATCTTTTGAGTTGAGCGCTGATAGACTTGCCAGTAATACCACCATCGGTCCACCAGTCATAACCGATAACCTCTAAGATATTAATAACGTGTTCAGAGTCATCGTCTGACGCTTTGATGTCTGGATTCCATTGATCCAAAGCAAGCGGCATTCTTACATCATGCGTTGCTTCAAAATCAGCTTTTGGCATCATTGTTCGCTTGCTCATCTTTGGTAACTCCATTGTAGTTTGTGCCCACTTGATCAAGCGGGATTAATGCTGATTGGATAGTATATTTATCACCACCTTCAATCGGCGGCATATTTTCTTTAGACCGGACTTCATCGCGGTTTATCCAACCGTTATTCAGACCTGATGAATAGTATTCAGAGCGTGTTTTGCTGTCTGCTCGTAGCAAGCCTTCGACATTGAACTCAACATAGTATTTATCGCTATCAATTTTGCCGATAAGGCAGCGTAGAATCTCTTGCTCAATGTTGACCAGTAGCGGCCTAAACGTGTATTTCAAAAAGTGTAAGTCTTGCGCTTCGGCTGAAGCTGCCCATGAGCTTTGTTTGTCAAAATGGCCAATCATGATGGGCGATACACGGAACCAACGACAGATTTCTTCAATCTCAAAGGAACGTGTCTCTAGCATCTGTGCTGCTTCTGGATTCATGGTCACGCCGTTATATTGCATGCCATGCTCAAGTACCATGGTCTTGCCAGCGTTGCTGCTGCCCATAAATCTTTCTATATGTTTACTTAAGCTAGTACGTTGCTCTTTATTAAGCTTTTCTGAAGTGGTTAAAAACCCAGAGGTTTGCAATCCATTCTCAAAGAACTTACCAGCTGCTTGCTCAGCGGATGCTGCAGTTGCAAAAGTCTCACGTCCCTTGTTAATCGTAAAGATACCCATCACACCATCAACACCAAATGCGCGAATATGCATGATGTCTTTATGATTTATTTCGCGCCGTGCAGTTCCTTCTGTATAGTGATATTGCAGTAGTTGATTATTTTTATTGCGAGTCACACTTACATGTTGTGGTAAAAGAGGCTCAAGAGAGATAATTCGCTTTCCTGTGATATTACGTTTAATCTCAACGTAAGCATTGCCCCAAAGCAGTAGGCTTGCCACAATCATTTGCATGAATCGTGCAGGTGTCATCTCATAATTGGGTGATCGGCACAGTAAGTCGTATAGAGGATGTTGTTTGGCCACCACGCGACTACCGTCGGCTTTGGTTTCATAAACCTTTAGCGGTAATGTTGATACTGTCTCAGCCACTAAGCGCACGCATGAAAACACAGTACTAAGTTGTAAGGCGCTATCAACAGTGACATTTTTACCGCTGGCTGTTCTAGCTGACACATTATCGCTAGGCGTTAGACTCAGATGTCCATCCAAGCCTAAAAAACTGATTGCGGCTTTTGCAGCTTTTGCAAAACGCTTGGGCTTGATTAGATTAAGCACATTGAATCCTTAAATATTAAACGCCGATCATGATTGGTTCATCGTAGAAGCCGTTGTCGCCACTACCGCCATCACCTGCCAGCACCATTGCACGGCTGATACCCATCAATAGAGCAACAGCACCATCAATCTTCTTGTAGTTTGTTTCTTTACGCGGGAATACGTTGTTGTTCGCATCTTCGCGTGATACCACATTGCCAATCATCCAAGATAAGACTGGATGACCGTCATGATGAAAACGCCCGCCTTTCATAGCAGCTTCTAACTCACGCATAGCTGGAGAAAAAGACTTGACCGTCTTAGGTATCTTCACAGCGTCATAACCTGCAGCTTCGATAGTAGCGGCGACTTGGAAGCCACCCCATTCATCGTAAGGTACTTCGGTTAATGGAAAGCTACCTGCATCAGAAACTAAATCTTCAGCGATAGCATTCAAGTCATTTTCAGCACCATCATGTACTTCAAGCAAACCTTGGTTCATCCACTTCTGGTACCGCTCGACCGCTTGCTTTTCATCACCTTTGTAAACCGTGTCTTCAGGTAAATAAAACCATGGTGCTATACAGTAATAATGAAGCTTGCCATCATCTTCGTGTCGATAAAACAAATTGATACGTGCTGCAATATCGATTTTTGATGCCAAGTCAATCGGCATCACACAAGGCGTGGTTGAAAAATTATCAATACTTAGCGTATCGTCAGCACACGACCGCCAATGTTCCATATTGAAAAATGCAGATTTTGCAGATACCCAAACATTAAGATGCTTGGTCTTAAAAGAGTTTTGACGACTGGCGTTGTTAATCGCCTTGGTTTGTTGGGACTCTAAGAAGTCAGCATAGACAGAGACGTCATAATTAGGATTGGCTTTGATCAGTACGCTTGGGTCTGTCCAATCATCCCCATCATCAATGCTCCATATCCAACCAAACAATTCATCATCTGGCACATTGCCAAGTAGCATGTCTTGCACACGGCTACGAAGCTCATAACATGGGCCTTCAATATTGTGACCAGCTGTCGTAATGACAAACATCATTGGTTGGCGGCGCGCGCCCATACCCGTTTGCATCGTGTCATAAAGCCTACTGTCAGGATGCTCATGATATTCATCGACGATGGCGCAATGTGGTGATTGACCATCTGGCGGGTCACCGATAATAGGCTCAAACAAAGAACCATCATCGGGGCGCTCTAGACTGGCTGCATTAATCTGTATGCCGGTTGCCTGAACCAAAGCAGGCGACCGTAAGACCATCAAGCGTGCTGGCTTAAAAACTTCCCATGCTTGCTTCTCAGTTGTGGCGCCCGAATAAACCTCGCTACCAAACTCACCATCATTAGCAAACATATTAAGAGCGACACCGGCAGCAATTGCAGACTTACCATTCTTACGTGGTACTTCCCAATAGGACTCACGGAAGCGCCTGAAGCCATCTTTTTTACGGACCCAACCGAATGTGACTGCAATACCGAATTTTTGCCATGGCTCAAGCTGAATTTTTAAGCGCTTTAAGGCCCACTCACCTTTCGTATGAGGCAGTAATTCGATGAAAAGTATCTTTTTTTCAGCAGCTTTTGGGTCAAACTTGTAAGGATAATTGCGTTTTCTTGACGCCTTTAGATTATCTAAGTGACGCTTACAAGCCAATACCACCCATTTACAAGCTGGGGTTTTGCCCTTAACGACTGATTTAGCCCATGCGGTGGCGATATCAACATTAGGATAATCAGCCATATTTATCTCGCTTGAGCATTCATCACATATTCAGAACACCTGCAAATGGGTTGGTTTGATTTTTATCACCAGCACCAGTTAAGCGTTGACGAGATGAAGGGTCTAATCCTAGTAGACTGCCAAAAGTTGCCATCTGTCTTGCTGCCTCATTGAGTGCGGTCAATGCTGGATTTTTAATTGGACTGCCTGATGCGCCCATGACAGTAACGCCCTCTTTCGCAAGCTCCATCTGGCTTTTGCGATAAGTGTCGTAAGCCATACAAAAAACTTCGACGTTATGCATATCTGTAATTCGAAGTAATTCGTTCTCTAGTAATTCAGGAACTATTGAGCGCCAGATCATTGGTGCAAACTCTAAGTCACTCATATATTCAGGCGGCTCAATATCGACCACTTCACTAAATGTTGGAACGTTGATATTTTTACTTTTCGATTTTCTAGGATCAGCCTTGCGGCCGCGACCTGGTACCGCTGCAACTCCTCCCATATCAAAAAATCCTTAGTCCGTCAATAGGGCAAACTTTTAATTCAACGCTCGTAAAAATGTACTTTAGGGGGCGGTCATTCGGGGCTTCCGGCTGAAGTGCAGACCCACCCAGGGGGTTATAGCAGGTCATCACTCTTGATGCGGTTACACTCTCGGCAACAGCAAGCTACGTTATCCATCGTATGTGTACCACCTTTGGACAATGGTTTGATATGGTCTAACTCTGGTGCGCGGTTATCATATGTACCACGCAAGCTCTTAGGCGTGCTTTTACCACATAAATAGCACCTCCAATCAGCGGCGTCGAACACATCAAACGGATCAATTGGATCATTCTTAGTATTTCGTATTCGTGCGCGTCTTCTTGATTTAGCGATACGACCACTCTTCCTTCTATGCTTTTCAGCTAACTGTTTAGCACAATATTTACAATACATTTGCTTTTGACCCATATGAGTCTTTTGCTTAAATTTAATCTGACAAATATTACATTCGCAGTTAAGAGCTTCTTCTATGTACTTTATGCGATCTAACTTAGCTTGAGCATGTCTTGCTTCTTTGGCTGCCTTAGCTACTCGCTTGCGTTGCTTCTTTATTAGTCGCTCTAAAGATTGGCGCTCTAACCTCATGTTAGTCGCACTAGCATAAGAGCAATCACGCGAACAGAACTTACCAGCATCTCTCGCGCCTCTTACGTGGCGCTTAACGCTGTGCTTGCACCACTCGCAAGTTACATACTTATATGACGGCATAGCTATCAACCTTACTCATTAGCAGTCTTGGATAGATGACACTTGCGGCATAGGGATTGCAGGTTGCTAGGTTCATCTGAGCCGCCCTTAGCTTTGTTTATAATGTGGTCGACGTCGGTTGCTGGCACGTATCTGTCTGAGTGCTTACAAGAGACGCAAAGATAACCATCACGATGCAATATTTTCTTGCGAAGTGTGCGCCAAGCGTGCCCGTAACCACGCTGGTCGCTATTGCCTCGCTGATGCTGATGCCTTTTCCAGCCGGATCGTTGGTCTGAGTGTTCATCACAGTATCCTTTGTCTTTGCGTTTAACGAGGTTTGGGCAGCGATACTGTCTACATGGTGTCGATGGCATGAGTGCTTTCCTTAGCTTCTATAAGCCTAATGAATTTCTTGGCGTCAGTGTTGCCCCGGTCAGCACGATCTTGTAGTAGCTTGCGTTGATAGGCTTTAAGTATTGATGTCTCAGCATTGTCATAGCTGTCATAGAGTTCTTTGCCTGAGTATTCGTACAACATGACAGCAACTCCATGACCAAACGTTAGACATAAAAAAGCCCACGCTATTTCTAACGTGGGTAAGTGAGCGTACAACAAGGCATCAACACATCATAGCTGCGCGTTACATACAACATGAGCCAATCAATGAATACTTTGATTTGGTTTGGGTGCGGCATACAGTTAAGGCTTTACATTTCCTATTACATGACATAGATTGAAAAACGCACATAAGTAGGGCTTATGTGCGTTGATTTAACATTTCATATGGAGATATAGATGAGCGATTCAAAGAATAGCGGGAAGCCAGATACAATAAGAGGTAATATTGGTGATTCAGATCAAGGTCGCACTACGAAAGGTGATCGTGGCCGTATAACTACAACTTCTGAAAAACCACCAAAGCCTAAGTCACCCAAAAGATAGTTGATATTATCGTTTATTTAATGGCTTTAAACCTCATCTCGAGTAGTCTAATGTTTTCTCTAGGAAAGTAAGTAAGTAAGCTTCCTATATCTTCGCCTAGTTGAACGTCTTCTACTTCGTTCCATGTAGATTCACCTGGATTTACAAAGTCAGTCACATAAAACGCTATACCATCATCATCCATGACAAAGGAGGCAAACTCTTCTCCATTAAATTGAGTAGTATCTTGGCATAAGTAATAAGCCCCATCTTTGGTTGTTAAACTGATTTGAGTTGGGGCTACATTTTTATTAGATGAAATGGCTTTCCAAACATCACCTTCATTTAGTTTGTTGCTGATTTTATTGTCGTAGAGAAACTTATTCCAACATTTATCAATGCACTTTGTCCAAGCAAGAGCAAGCAAAGGTCCTAACAATACTGATGCATAAGCCCAAGAACTATCCCAAAACTGTATCAATATAGCTGTTGGCAAACCCAATACCAATATAAGCATGGATACATCAGTTATCTTTTCATTCTTTCGGTGATCTCGTTTTAATATAATGTAACCCAAGTACCCAGCTACCAAGGTAGCTTGAACTTGTAGTGGTAATTGTAATAATTCCTGCATAAACAACCTCTGGTAGCAATGATTTTATTTAGATTTACCACCTGCTTGCTTCTCGCTGGCTGTTCTGACTGTGGCTAAATCAATCAGGTATAAAAAAAGACGAGAGCAATTAAGCTGTCGTCTTTTATGTTCTGCTTTATCTGTTACCATTTAGCAGTATGAGAAATATTACCCTATTCGGGCAGCATGGGTCAAGTCAATATAATTTTATTCGATTTTACCCTGCTTAGAGGTTACAGCTTTAGATACTAATACGGCTAATACAACTGCTTCAAGCTTACTCAATTGGCTAGTTGTTAACCAGTGACAGTATTCAGGTAAAATCCAATGCAAAATTAGAGCGACAATCATGAATGCAAAAAGAACAGCAATAAGACGAAATATCCACTTGAAAGCTATGTCAAACAATGACTTCCAGTCTTCATCACGTATGTGCTGATTATTTCTACTAACATGTTCAAGATTTTTATTACCAATCGAAGTATCTTCTTTAAGAGCCATTGAAGATGCATTATTAGTTGAAACTTCTTCATCCAGCCCCAACTCTTCTAATGTATTCTGACTGTTTGCCAACTCATTGACTTGTTCAACAGTGGTAGTAGTAATAGAAGGTCTACCCATCTGGCCCGAATCATTCATTGGTTATGTATAACCTTATTACGAAGCTCAGAGTAATGCCCACGAATCACATCATTGGGTATAAAATCACCCCATCCTTCATGACTAAAAACACGCGACCATGGTGTTCCAGGTTGATGCGTTATCATAGAAAGACGAATACCATCTAAATTTCCATATTTCCTATATACAAAATTAATAACACTTTTCTCTTCATTAGTTAATTGCTGAGGGAAACTATTAGGTATTTCACGATCTACAAAAGCTTTGCCGTAGTTTTTAACCGCTTGGTACAAGTCAGGAATGACAGGTCCATACTTCCATGCTTCAATATTTTCATTAATCAAAGGTTGATTAAAAAAGCCCAACATCCAACCATGTGAGATATATACAAGCTTTAGCAGCTGCATTGGTGTGAATTTATTACCGTCTTGCATCCCTAAGCGAATAAATTCATTGGCAACAGAAATAGCGCTAACCATAACCTACTCCTTATTCTAGAGACAAGAAAACCTATGGATTTATAAGCAAGTCCATAGACTGATTAAACATCAATTTAGTTTATAGATATATAATGGGTGTATATGGCTATAAATGCAATATATAGTCACAACTATGTTGTAATCATTAGTTTTATGCGACAACTGATGACGCTTTATCAATTATTAATATGGTTTAGTTGCACACGATAATTGGAGATCGCACGATCAGCCTTAGCAACCATATTAAACAGGTCATTCGCAATTGTTCTCTGATAAGTTAACCATGCATTAGTATAGGTACTTGCGTTAACCTTTATGCCAGAGAACTGCAACCGGCCTTTCACTGTGTATATATCCCATAGCTCATACAATTCAAAGTGTAATACCATACGCGCCATCAGTCGTGCCAGCTCAGACAAGGTATGAGTACATGCCTGCGGTGCAACGCGCTTATCTTTATTGCATCGCTCAATCATATTGGCTGCCAGATGCTCCACTACTTCGTCAAAGTGACGTGACCAATCCCAATTAGTATCACTACCCCACAGTAATATGCTTGCCAGCGCCTTGGCTGGCTTGTCATCAATCATAGCGATAGCAGCACAATGGTCTTCCCAGTTTACTTCTGGCGGTAAGCCACCGGAACCAATATTAAATTTAACGGTCTTGGCATGCATACCTTGCTCTAACCAGTCTTGGTTTGATAGCTGTAGGTTTGGAGACTGGCCGAAGTTATTAGGCAACTCATCAATCCATGCACAGGTAAACTGACCATGCTTAGACTTTTCCTTTACTGGCTCAGGCTTATTTGTTACTTCTTGCGCTCGAACAACTGGCACGGCGTAACGTAGGAACTTATCGATAGATATAACTCTTTCTTTTGTACGATTTGGATTATTCAGCCATTTAAACCTAAGTTCGTCTTTATCATAATCGACATGCAGCACTTCCATTACCTCGCCTGCTTTGTCGAGCCATTCGGTCTTGATTTCGATATCAGTCACTTTTTACCACCTTTCTTAGTTTTGCGATTATTGCGTGGCTTATGCGGTATATAACCCTGACCTTTGAACTCTAATGGGTCGCATATACCATGAGTCTGTTGCTTAAGCATTGCGATAATTCTGCTGCTATCCTTTATCTTACTCATCGATTTCTCCTAAGACTTACCATTCAGGTTCATTTAAAACTTTTATAAAAACAACAAAAACTGCGAAGCTGAGCATAATTAATGATATACCCCACTGCCTAGAACTGAAGCCTGCACCCGCAACTAGCTCTACATAGGCCATCACTATTGAAGGCGTGCCGAATGCAAGAAAAATAAGTAGGCATGCTTTAGTCGAATTTTTCAAAGCCCTATCTCCTTTTCTTTTTAATTGGCTTTGGCGCTGGCACGTCGACCACACCTTTATCAATAAGCCTGTGATATTTGTAGATCATCATGCCAGCGTCTCGAGCGTGCTCAGATGTGCGAGCCGTCCAGCCAGTAATCATCTCGAAGTCCTCAGCATTACGCTTGGTATCAATGTGAGATGGTGGTACTAATATATGACGTAGGCCATTACGTTCACAGAACTCTTGCCAGATGCTGCAATCTCTTGTGACTGAGCCAACACCCTTCAAACGTTCCTTACCAATGCTGTGGTCTACCCATTTGCGCTTGCGAACGTCCTCAATGCAAACCACCAGCTTAACGTCTGACTGTGCCGCTTCGTCTCTAATCTCTAAGACTCTATCTTGTGCACTAAGGATGGTCTGTGTTGATACATCCTGAAGCACGCCATCAATACTATGAGCAAAGCCTGTCTTAACGCCTGTGTCGATACCGATTAAAATCATCACTTACCATCCTTTAAATTAATATCACCATATTCATGCTCTCTAGCCTTACCGCTCTCTGACCACTTGGCGTATTCATCATAGAAAGGGTTGCCTTCAACTACTCTCACTCGACCAGACCAGCCTTGATAAGAATAAACCTTTGTATCAAATGACTTTTGCAGTCCTAAGACGTTGAGGCCCTTTGTGGTTTTCATACTCACATCACCTTCAAATGGTTTACCGCAAAATAGTCATAACGCAGTTTTCAAAAGGTGACTCCGTAAACCTGATGTTTGTACCTCCAAAAACTCTCATGGCTGTATGCAACTGCATAATATGCATACCATCGACATCCATCTTAGTAGCGCTATAATTGGCTAACATTTTGCAGGTGGCTCTAACCTCTGCATTATGATCATCTAGTATTTGTTGACCGAGCTTAGTTAACTTGAGCTTCACCTTTTGGTTGATATTTACTGGCCCTTGAGCGTACCCATCGAAATAACTCATACTGCCTCCTTCATTTCTCTTGATAAACGATCGTATGCTGCTACTCGAGCTTCACCAGACTGAACATACCTATCTACATACGCCTCAGTCTCCGCAGTTGTCATGCCTGGTAAATGTGAACGCTTGCAGCCATTCAAGAACAGGGGCGCATACTCATCAGTAGGCTGGTTTACGCTGTGGCTTGGATGGTAGACAGGCGGTAAGTCGCTATCAAAGTTTGAATCGCCTTTGTTACCCGTGGTTCCCCAATTTTCGTTATCTGTAGAGAAACGGCCCTTAGCTTTTTCCTGACGTGCTTGATCGGCTTTTTGGTTGTTTGCTTCACGCATCATCCATTTGATTAGTTTTACTTTGCGATAAGATTCTGTGGTCAGTGGATTGCCTTTGAGCGCTTGCTCAGCGTAATGAGCTTTGAATGCTGAGATTTCAAACTGATACTGATCATCGGTCAGCTGTATCATCTTGCCTGCTTTGAATAACTCACCGCGCATCTGGTCAATGGTTGGTGCTTCCCAACTCTCAATATCATCAGCACGTTGGTCACGTATCTGGTCAGCTTTGGTTGCTGGCTGGTTAGCTGATGGCTGTGGTTCAACTGGTACTGGTTGGCTGGCTGATGGTTGGTTATTGTCAGTAGAGTTATCCACAGAACCATGGTTAAACTTATCCACAATCACCTCGCCTGTGTTTGTGTGTGCGTCTCTCTCAATAACTGGTTGTTGGTTACTGGTTACTGGTTCATGGTTACTAGTTATAGCAGCGTTTTTTGCGTTACTAGCGTTACTGTCATCGTTACTAGGCGTTACCGTTTGCGTTACATCACTTGTAACGTTATTAGCGTGACACTGCTTGATAGCGTCAATATGCTTGGCGTGTAATTCTCTTAGATCAGCAGTACCAATGTCCTTGTTAACAGATACGCCTATATCAGTAAGGTCATTAATCATATTGCGTTTGTCTTGACGAGACTTACGCACACGTTCTGCAGGTGTCATAGGTGCATCATTATCGTTACACGTAACGTTACATGATGCGTTACTTGGCGTTACACCTTGCGTTACACCTTGCGTTACATCATTCGTTACAGCGTTACGCTTGCCGTTACTATCAGCGTTACCGTTTTTGAATTTGTAATTCTTAATCTCTTTATCGATGCGATGATGGTGATGACGCTTACCACGTTTGACAAAGTATTCATCAAGTATGTATTCGAGCATCTTGAGATATTCAGGCGTAGTACATAGCAGACGACGAGCCAGCTTATCCATATCTGACGAATCGATGGCTTGTTCGTTGTGATAGTACATATCTATCAAGTCGCGATAGATGGCACGCTCAGGCAATGACAGATGGCGTGTTGAGTTATTAAAATCAGCAATGTTGAAGTTATAGAAATGCATTAGGCCACCTCATGAACGATGGCAAAAGTCTTAGCAAGGTGCGTAAGACCCTTTGGCGTGAATAGTGGCTGTGTTGTAGCGACTCGCTCGTTGCTGTTGCCTTGATACGTCACTGCCCGTTCTTCCATAAAGCCTTGCTTCATGCGGATACTACTCATCTTTAGCTTTTTGCGCGTATCGCGGTACATCCAATCATGGCCTAGGCACCAATTAACAAACTTGTTTTGTGGAATACCTAGCGCCTTGGCAGTATCTCGAACACTTAAACTACCCATGGCGCAGTCGATAACATCCAATGCTGCAGCTTTAGGCTCAGTAAGTGCTAAGCGCTCATTCTGCTTATCGATTAAATCAGCTTGATCAGCAGCTAATCGCAGCGCCTGTGACAAGGTTTGTGGAATAACTGGTGCACTTGCTTGCGCTTCTAGCTCTTGCCAGCGATCGATGACGGCTGCTGTAAATTCAGGCGATAAACGAGCAACAATAACTAAGCTGTCACGCTGGTCTGATAAGAAGTGAGTATATTGCTGACCATTCTGCTCATGCATGTATTGGTGGGGTGTCGTATTTTTTACGATACCCTTTTCAATCAAAGAGCGAACTAGCTTTAATACATTGTCATGAGGCTTGGCACATAGATCTGCCATTTCGCGGCTAGACATGCGCTTATCGTTATTTGCTTGCATCAATTGAATATTCATTGTAGTATTCCTTTATCTAGTTTTTGCTTTGAAGAAACGCCTAAAGCCCATCAGTTCCAGCTGATGGGCTTTTTGTTTGGGCGACTGCTTTGTGTTTAAGCTCCCACCCTTGTTTGTGCTGGCAAGCACGTTCGATACGTTCAAACTCACGTTTGATGTCTGCATCATTACCTGTCACAACTAAAGCCGTTCTTAGCTGGCTAGCTTTACACTGATCAATCTTATGCATGATTACCCTCACAATGATTCGTGATTTGGACGCTAAGTGTGCGTAGCATCTTCATCGTGTCTTGAATTTTGGTTTGTAGTGCATCACGTTCATTGCAATCAATGCGACCATCTTCTAATGCCTTATGCATCTCAGACATAACATCACCCTGGCATGCAGATGTAGATAGCGCTGTCATAAGTATGCTTGCCTGCGTTGCCTCACCTTCAACCGTACAGAACACACCGCCAAGGCGATGGGCCATAGCTTGAATGATGCTAGTGTCGCCTGTGTATTCCATGATGGTTAACGCTTCATCTAAGCGTAGATGGTGCGTAGGTGTGGTTGGATTGACCTTATTGTTGAGTACAGTGCTCGACATACCCATGCGTGCTGCCAATGCGATAGAACCACCATGCTTTGGGTTATGTACTGTTTTGTGTGCTGCGTCTATTACGTCCATCGAGTCCTACCTATTTATAAAAACGTGTTATTGATTAAGGGTTGGTTGTAGTATTGGTTTAAGCAGTTTGCTTCTTGAGCTCAGGAATCAAATCCTCTAACTCAACCTTGCCAGCACATGCTGATACTATGGATTGAGCAAGAGAAATAGAGCAACCACCCCAGCCATAAGCAATCTGACGCAAGTTATCAAATGATGTGCCGCATTTATCTGCAAAATCCTTGCGGTTTTCTACTGGCATATCATTTAATTTTTGCTTTAACTCCACGACGACAGGGCGACGACGTTCTTTCTTAGTTGATTCAATCATTATTTAGCCTCACGCTATATTTTAATGTTAGTTTATAACTAAACTATCTGCATTGCAAATTATGTTTTGCACTCATTTACTTCGCAGTCGTGTTTTAGTTAAATACTAAACAAAATAACTAGAAGGAGTCATAATGTGGACATTGGAAGCATAAGAAGAAAGAACATGCTTGATCTTATTTCAAACTTTAGGACTCAATCAGACTTTGCAGATGCAGTTGGCAAGCCAGCCTCATATATAAGCCAGATTAAGAAGGGTACGAAATCGAATGGCGAACCTATAAGTATGGGTAGCGAGTTTGCACGAGATATAGAAGAAAGTTTAGGCTTGGTTCACGGCTGGATGGACTCAATAGAAGACGCTAAAGCAGAGGGAATCGCTGCAGAAAATGACGAGAGCGCATTGGATCATGTATCGGTAGGAGTTAAGACGGCTTACCCATTGGTCCCTGTTAAGTATCTAGACATAAAGGCTAGCTGTGGTAACGGTTACGCCAATGAAGACCACCCATCAGCCCATACGCAAGTATTCACAGTTGAGTTCTTGCGCGCCAATAGTTTGCCTATTGATGGTGATGGTCTCGTGTTGATGCATGCGTGTAGTGACAGCATGGGCTACACAATCCCACACGGTACATTGATGCTGGTTAATACTAATGAGCGAGAATTTGATAATTTCACTAATAACAAAGTTTATGTGTTCAACGCCGATGGTGAGATGATATGCAAACGAGCCATTAAAAACCTAAACGGCACTGTCATACTTAAGTCAGACAACATGGATAAGGATAGCTATCCCGATCAAATAATTAGCCGCGATACTTTTGGACAATTCAACCTCTTTGGACGGGTACGTTACACTTTCAGCCAGTTATAAGCTCTATACCTCAATAAAACCGCCTATATGGCGGTTTTTTTATGTCTGTAATTTGTGTAATTGACACTATTTAGTCTATGACAAACTATTTTATTTACCTTTGAACTAAATTTATACTTGCGTTTTATTTAGTATTATACTAAATTATGTTTATCACATCGACACAGAGTAACCGTTATGAACTCAATCAAAGACTTTCTAGCCAGCATTGGCGTTATCGCATTACTGGTTCTTGGTATGACAGCAGCAACGGCTGGCGTGCAGTATATCAATCAGGCTTTTGAACGTCAGGAAGCAGGTCAAGACGCGTTGATTGCCGAACATAAGGCGTATCTAGCCAGCGACGATGACAACTACGTCACAGACCCTATGAATGGGTTTGACGATGAAGTCTACGAAGCGTCTGAGCAGGCTAAAGTAGCGAGTCATGCCAATCTGTTTATATCCACAGCTTACGGGAGAGAGTGATGATTGATTTTAAAATGATATTTTTCATCGTTCTAGGCTTAGCGATTTATAACTTTGCCAAATGGGTCTTTAAAGGTTATTTAAAGTCTGAAATCAAAAAACAGGTTGATAGCAGTAAGGATTAATAATGCCAGAACATAAATCACCGCAAGAAATGGAAGCCTTAGCGCTTGAGCTGCTCGAAACTGAGCTAAGTCTGGACATGCCAGCAAAGACCTGCCCTATCTGTGGCAGCAACGTGGAGAGTAATTAAGATGGCTGATGATATTGATCGCGCTGGTGAACGTATCGATGCTGAAATGACAGCTCGTCTGCGTGCCCTACCAACATTTAACATGCCGTCATTGCTTGATTGCCAAGCTTGCGGTGAAGAAATACCAAGCAAGCGACGCGCCATTGGTGGTGTTACCCGGTGCGTTGACTGTCAAAATCATTTTGAAGGGCGTCGTTGAACGTAAGGAAGTGGCAGATGTTAAGACTAAATAACAGCTCAGTAGCACGCGAGACTATCAATGGTATTGATGCGGTCAGCATGTATGCTGTATTTGATGATGTGACCAAGGCTGGTGTTATCAAACATAAGCATGCACAGCGCTTTGCTATCAAAGACAACCTGCTAACGCTGAACGGTGCACAGCATTGTTTGGTTGATCCAGTCGACTTGAACGCCGATCCTGAAGATTTGATTCAATACTTTGAGGCGCGGTTTGGCAGTGTTCAGCCGGATATCTTTGTAGAGCCGCCATCGTCAAGGAGTGGTATCCAAATACCAAAATCCATCAGAGAAGTACGCTGGGAATATCCTGATATGCAATGGCGTGCAACCGATAAGAGTGGCGCTGTTGCATACTTCGATCGTAGACCAGTGCTAGACAAAGCAGGCTACTGGGTGTCAGCAATCGATGGTGTTGTCGCTAGATATGGCAAATCACTATGTATCGCTGATAACTATCAGTGCAGTGTGCAAAATATTAAAGTTGGAGCTAATAATGGATAAGTTTATCAAAGAAGGTGATTTTAATTGGCTGTGCTTGGCGCTAAAAGACGATTGTATAGCGAACGAACATTTCGAGCTTATACACGTCGCTAATGGCAATGCTTATGCAACAAATGGCCACCGTATGCACGCAGCGCCTTGCAAGCTAGATGACGGTGTTTACTGTCGTTACGAGATTGCCAGAAGTTTAGACATCAACAACATACCCCCGGTAGAAACCGATGTTGAGATACCTGATGGATTTAAGCCGCAAGTCGTTATGATCAAGCAGGCAGCTAAAGCTTTTAATCCGGCTAGTGAAGTAAGGGCATCTAATTTTTATGTACAGAATGGCTTTTATGGTCAACTGGTGCCAAAGGACGGCAGTAGTAAATTTCAGCGCATCTATGTGCTTGAGGCGCTGTTTGGTATGTCGACCAAAGGTGGAACTATCCTGCACGTTCACACCAATGACGATGGCGAAAACTTTATGTATGCCAATGATGGTGAGCGTTCGTTTATTGTGATGGGTATGAAGCTGGATAAGGAGAACGACTGTGAGTAAGGTTTATCAGAAACTAGGGTTATTCGGCAAGACCTATTGGTACGATGACGGCTTGTTTGTTAAAAAAATAACCAAGCAGCAATATGATGAGATAGTGGTTAAATCTCAAGTCGCTAAAGAGTTGGCCAGACAACGGAATAGGGGTGAAAAACATGCCAAATGAATCTCAAGCCATAATCGACCTGCTTCACCAAATGGGCTTAACGCCGCTTGATTGGGTGGACGCCAAGCAATTCTCTGAACTAACGGGCATTGCTGAGCAGAAACTTCCTCACCGTAAGCAACACTGGCCAGAAAACGTTGTTTGGACGCGAGAAAGTAATAATATATATTACTCAATAAGAGGATATAACAAGTGGATGACACAGCAAGCAGACATACGTTACCGCAAGGCGTGCGGCTTAGATCGGGACGCATTCAGATCTACTTTAGCAGAGACGGTAAGTCCTATCACGTCACGCTCCCGCACCCAGTCACTGCGGAAGGCATCAAAGCAGCTGCTAAAATTAGACGCGACCTAATTACTAAAGCCGAATGGGGTGTGCTCACAGAAGCAGACCTCGCCAGCGCTAAAGGCGAAATGATTAATGATGATAGCGTCATCGTCGGTGATGGCGCCCTATTCCAAGAAATCGCCCAAAAGTATCTAAAGCACTGTGAAGCTAATACCGACTCCAAGAAAGACTACGTGAGTGCATTGAACAAGCACTGGATGCCTGAAATGGCACTGATACCCATTCACGAAATAACGTCTGATCTAATACGTGACATCATCTCTGACATTAACTTCAAGTCTGACAAGACCTTTAATAATTGCCTGGTACCACTTCGCGGTGTCTTTGATAAAGCTATTGAGCTGCGATTAATCACGCCTGCAGAAAACCCAATGGCCATGATTAAAAATAAAAAGGTGCAGTCAGGACTGCCTGACCCATTCACTCGAGATGAAATGAATGCCTTGCTGAATTGGCTAGATAAGAACTTAGCAGATAAGGACCATTTTTATTATTGGTATTTTGAAGTAGCGTTTTGGACTGGATGTCGCCCTAGTGAGCTGAACGCTCTAAGATGGAAAGATATTGATTGGTTCAACGGCTCAGTGATTATCAATAAAAGCCGTGTGCGCGGCGTTGAGAAGCAAGTTACCAAAACTCATACAGCGCGTGAAGTATATTTGAATGACCGCTCGAAGCGTGCATTTGAAGCACTGGACGCTATGAAGCTAAGTGATGACTATGTGATGATATGTCCAGAAACGAATGAGCCTTTCTACAATGAAAAGCCTGCCCGCATGAGATTGATTGAAGCAATGAAGTCTACAAGGGTGAGACATCGCCCAGCATATAATGCCAGACACACCTATGCCACAATGCTGCTCATGTCAGACGTAAACCCAGTGTTTGTAGCCAACCAACTGGGGCATAGCTTGCAGATGCTCATTAAGCGATATGGTCGCTGGCTGCATGGTGATCAGAACAAGCTTGAGATATCCAAGCTGACAACTGACTGACATGCTCTTGCCAGCCAATCATTTTACAAAAGCACCTTTAATCCTGCTGAATGAATTTCATAGGTTCGCATTTCAAATGCGAACCTGATGTTTGCGAAACTTGTTATAATTTGGGTTTACGCAACTATGCCTAAAGGATAACTTATGCCATTGACCAAATTTCAGGAATCGCTTCTGGTCTTAACCGGATTGAAAACAGTGATGCAAAATGATTTAAGAGTCATAAAACGGTATATACATGACGAAGATGTTAAGTGGTCTTTAAGCAACAAAATGCTCATAGATATCTGCTCGTTCTTAGAGGAATACAGAAGATTTAATAACTATGCAAAGGATAATACATATATTCGAGATACGATGAAAATAACTGCACCAGCAATTAAAAGGCTTAAGAGTTGGTCTGGGATTCAGGGCTTAAGAAACACTGTGTTAGCTCACGGATTCCGTGACGATAACGATCAAGGAAAACCAACGTGTTTGGATAAGAGATACTTTGATGCAGATATTCCAACGAATTACGCAGAAATTATGCTTCTATCTGAATACTGTGTTTATGTGATATCTGCATTTATGTGTCGACACAAAGAAGACCATCAACTGGCAATCAGCAAGCAACCTTCCGGAGACGCCAATGTATCTAGAGGTATAGAAACCCTAGAAGATTTTAACAAAGATGTTGAAGAGCTTCAAAGACATATGTTTGAGCTTGACCCTACCTTAAAAAATAGATTTGGTATTGATTAAGACCAAAAAAATGACATAGCAAACCCAGCTAATTTAATATCAATAAAAAAGCGTAATAGCTTGCCGCTACAGTGGTTTTTTGTTATTCAGTTAATACACTCCTTTCCTTGAGAATGAATTTGCAAACAATGTACAAGCAGAAACAATGATATACCCTTGACAGCCAATCATGTCAAAATCATGTCATAAAAAAAGCCAGCCACCTAAGTGACTGACTTCTTTCATTATATTTGGTGGAGATGGCGGGAGTTGAACCCGCGTCCGCCAGCATTACGCTCATGAATCTACATGTTTAGTTTCTGTCTTTAGATTTAATCCGCACCGATCCGACAGTCAGGATGGATTGGACGATTCTCTACTTTTGAACCCAAGCGATTGAGACAATCACTTGTGGCGAGCCTACATGCGGACGCTTCAACTTAGTTGACCAACTGTAGGTGATCAGCAACTAAGTAAACAGGTTTAAACCATGTAAACAGGGTTTAAGCTGCTAGAGCGTAATTTTCGTCGTTTGCGACTATAACAATATATGTTTGATTAACGAGAGGACATATACTCTCGACATGCATCATTGAGTTTCATTACCAGCGTCGAAGCCAGAACATCCCCAATAAGGTCATCAATTATATAGGACTTATAGGTCGACTTTCAACATATATAATATCTATATTACATTACGTTACGTTACAGCTGCGCGCTCTAAGCCAGTACTTTATTGAACCACTTACCAATATTTTGAATCTGCGGCATGCAAACTTGATGTGCCATCGGATAAGTATGATAAGCAACATTATAGCCTTTAGCGGATAATAACTGCTGCGCCTGCTCGCCCAAAATTACAGGAACAACTGGATCATGCGTACCATGCTCAATCAATATTGGCATATCTTTATTAGCAGCGCTATAGCTAATATTATCATTAGTCGCTAGATAAGTAGAGAGTGTCATCAAGCCAGCTAAACGCTGCGGGTAGCCAAGTGCCACATGATATGCCACTGCCCCACCTTGCGAAAATCCTGCGATCACAATGTGTTCAGGCTTAACGCCACCCTCTATCTCACGGCTGATCAAATCACGGATTTGCTGCGCAGACTCTTCAATCTGAGCGACATCGACTTTACGCTCTAGGCTCATCTCTAAGATGTCGTACCATGCTGGCATTACCATACCACCATTCACCGTCACTGGGCGCTTTGGTGCATGCGGGAAAATAAAACGCACTGCCATATTATCCGCTAAACCTAGCTGTGGTACCACTGGCTCAAAATCATGACCACTCGCGCCCAAACCATGTAGCCAAATAACGGCTCTATCTATCTTTTTTTGCGTTGGATTATGCTCAACGATGACCGCATCTAAATAGTCACTCATATTTTTAAATTCCTTTAAATAAAAATGGTAGGTACATCAAACTTATTTTTAGTAAAACTGATATTCGCACTATATTTCAATATTTTTTATAATAATACTGATTATTTTACAGCCTTTCATCAAAACCGCCAGTCAAAAAAGTCTTCGCTAATAATGCCAATTTCCATCAACTTTTCACATCTTTTAAGGCCTGATAGCAAAAGCGAGTACGACTTTTGTGCTACGATAAATTCGTCAACTTAGATAACACTCTAGCTACTACTGTATGATGCCCTACACTCATTTTTCAATGTTCGTATCTCATTAGATATTAATACCCCCTTCATCTTAAATAGTTTTTCTTTATATAGCGATATAGAGCTTATGACCCATATTTTATTGGTAGAAGACGATCCTGCTATCGCGATGTCACTGAAAGTCACTTGCAAGCGTGAAGGCTGGCAAATCACTTGGCTCGATAATGCGAGCAGTGTATTACCAATGCTGCGCAATTTACATAAAAGCGCTGAAGCGCAAAATCTATCGGCGATTATTTTAGATGTTGGGTTGCCAGATGGCGATGGTCTCAGTCTCTGTCAACAAATACGCCACACCCCTGATATTAACGGCTTAAAAGACATTCCTATCATCTTCTTGACGGCTCGTAGCGATGAGGTCGATCGTATTTTGGGTTTAGAAATGGGCGGCGATGACTATTGTGCCAAGCCATTTAGCCCGCGAGAGTTGGTTGCCCGTCTAAAAGCCATTTGGCGACGTGAGCAATTATTGTCTCAGTCCTCCACCTCCCATACAACAGAAGCCAGCGATACAGTCAACCCTGCCTCTTTGAATACTATGTCGGGGCAGGCGTTAATCTTTGAATGTCAGTCTGGCATCTGGCACTACCAACCGCTTAATTATTCGTTAATGTGGCAAGAGCAGAAGCTTGAGCTAAGTAACACCGAACGCAAAATCTTATTGACCTTGTTAAAAGCGCCCAATCAAGTCTTTAGTCGTGAGCAACTGCTCGGCGCTGTGAGCGACTATCCCGATCATCGCTTAGCGAGAACCATAGACAGTCATATCAAGTCCATTCGTAAGCAGCTGGCGACTGTCGATGCCAGCATCGATGTTATCCATACGCATCGCGGCTTGGGCTACGCCTTGTGTCCAGCATAGCTGCACTGCCTATAGCCATATTTTGATTAAAACCGATATTCTATGACGTCAAATAATACACCTAAAAATATGAATCATAAAACCAACGATAGTGCTAACAGGCATCCTAATACTCATATTAATAAGGCTGATAACAGCGCGCATGCCAGCCAAAGCAATTGGTATGCAAAACTTCATCCTATCGGCACCGCGCAGCAAACGACTAAACCAAAACGACTGCTGAATTTAAGTATATTTTTTAGGATTTGGCTCGCGTTGGCGTTAGTGCTGATTATCTGCGGTGTGGTCGCATTTACTCAGCTGTTTGGTTATGTCAAACCGACGGCGCAGCAAGTCATCGAAGATACGTTGTTAGATACCAGCAAATTGCTGGCAGCAAGTTTGCAGATACCGTTATCTTCAGGACAATTATACGATGAAGAGTATCAAACTAAACTCGATGCGGCATTTATCGGTGCGCCCACGATAAGTAAAACAACAGATCCAGAATATAAAAATAAAAGCCCTAGCAGCTTTCGGATATATATCACCGATGATAAAGGCGTTGTCATATACGACTCACTACCCGAACCTGACAATGATGAAGGACAAGATTACAGCCGCTGGAATGATGTCTATCTAACGTTAAATGGTCAGTATGGCGCGAGAAGTACAACGCTAGATCATAATCAGCGAGATGGTACGGTGATGTATGTGGCACAGCCGATAAAGGATGAAACTGGCAACTTGATTGGTATCATCAGCGTTGGCAAACCTGTCGCTAGCGTGTTGCCTTATTTGGACGATACGCGCAATCGCATGCTTATCACAGCACTGCTCATGAGTATTGCTGCCCTTATATTAGCAGGACTGGTCGCATGGTGGCTCAAGCAAAGCATCAGTTTGGTGACCCAATATACCAGTGCACTGGCAGAAGACACCAAAAAGCCCTATTTTTACTTAGGTCATGAACTTAATAGCCTAACGGATACCATTGAGTCTATGAAACATCGATTGGAAAATCGCGCCTATGTCACCGACTACGTTCATACTCTGACCCATGAGCTCAAAAGTCCTTTAACCGCCATTCGTGCCAGTAGTGAGTTGCTAGAAGACGACGGGCTTGATAAAGAAGATCAACAGATGCTCATCCAGTCCATTGGTGAACAAAGTATCAAAATGCAGCAATTGATTGATCGGCTACTATTACTTGCCAAAGTTGAGCAACCGACTTTTAAGCTGAATCGCCAGCTGACCCCTCTACTACCGTTGTTGCAAACCCTTGCAAAAGACAATAGCGCTAAATTGCAACAGCAGCACCTAGCGCCTATTGACATCTATCTTGATAATAAACGGGTTAGTGAAACAGACCTTTTATCACCAGATGCCTTGGCAAATACCAGCGTTTTCGCTGACCAGTTTTGGTTGGTACAAGTGCTGCAAAATGTATTGGACAATGCCATTCATTTTGCCGATAGCACAGTCGTTATTTATCTGCACAGCATCGCGCAACATGGTTCAGCGCAAACTGTGACTATTGATATCTTTAATAATGGTAAATTGCTCCCTGAGTATGCCGTTGATAAAGCGTTTGACCGTTATTTTAGCTTATCGCATCAGAGTCAAGCTGCTGAAAAAACCTCAGAGCATGCACCAGATAAATCTTCCAAGTTAGAAATCAAACAAGCACAGCAGCCCAATGTCACAAGCAATACCCTAAAAAAAGGCACTGGCCTTGGTCTAACCTTAGTCAAGCAAGTTATTGAGCATCATGGCGGTCATGTTGCCATTACTAATATTCAAGCAACTAGCGATGACAGTAGTCAAAATAGTAATAAAAATAACGCTGCTATTAAGCAATATTCAGGCGTGATGATTAGTATTACCTTGCCTTTGACTAAAGAATAAAAGCTTAGATAATATAGACAGTTACTCAAATTCATTAAATTATTTTCGATTAGCAATAATGCCAGTCCATGAATTTTCCATCATTCCTACACAGGTTTTCTATCTGCTTGTTTTACGATAGCGTTATTCAAATTCGTAATCCCTATTAAGGATAGAAAGGCCATGAAAGACGCTATTGAACAAAATCAAATTATAGAAAACTGCTTAGGCGGTAGTCGTCATTTTTGCCTACAAGCGCTGTCAGGTGAAGGGATTGATAGTATCGCTTTTGGGCATTGGTTAGCCATTCCCAGTCAACAACTGCTATTGGTATTTCGCCACCAGCAATGTGTGGCTATTGACCACTATCAAATAGCGGCTTAAAAATTCATTCAAGTTAATGATTAAATCTTATCAACTAAGTTGCTGGTTTTTTAATTATTTATAAAAAATCAGTCAAAAAAAACCTCTATCATATCTAGTTAGAAATGATAGAGGGTTTATAATTTTACGATAAACAATCTAAGTAATAGATGCTACTGGCTGCTCAACATCCGCATTTTGACCGCGATGGCGCAAATAATGATCGAGCAAGACGATAGCCAGCATGGCTTCTGCGATAGGCGTGGCACGTACACCAACACAAGGATCATGACGACCTTTGGTCAGCATATCAACCGACTCGCCTTGTGTATTGATACTCTTGCCAGCCGTCGTAATACTAGAGGTTGGCTTAAGCGCAATACTGACACGGATGTCTTGCCCTGAAGAGATACCGCCCAAAATACCACCAGCATGATTGGCAGTGAAACCGTCTGGCGTCAGCTCATCACGAGAACTATGACCGAACTGTCCTGCCACTGCCATGCCGTCGCCGACCTCAACGCCTTTAACAGCATTGATGCTCATCATCGCATGGGCAATATCCGCATCCAAACGATCGAATACTGGCTCGCCAAGTCCGACTGGCACACCGCTAGCGATAATCTCTAGGCGTGCCCCGCAGCTAGTGCCTTCACGGCGTAAACTGTCTATCAAGGTCTCAAAACGACTGACAGCATCGGCATCGGCGCAAAAAAACGGATTGCTATTCACAAAGTCCCAATCAATTTGGCTTGAGTCTAGGACATTGCTGTACTCACTGCCAATTTGGGTGACATGACCACGGACTTGCACACCTAAGCGCTCTTGTAGATATTTTTTAGCGATAGCACCTGCCGCCACGCGCATCGCAGTCTCGCGCGCTGAGGAACGCCCGCCGCCACGATAATCACGAAAGCCATATTTCATGCTATAGGTATAGTCGGCATGACCGGGGCGAAACGTGTCTTTAATCTCGCCATAGTCTTTGGACTTTTGATTGGTATTACGAATCAGCAGGCCAATAGAGGTGCCGGTCGTCTTACCCTCAAACACACCAGAAATAATCTCAACTTCATCGGACTCACGGCGCTGGGTAGAGTATTTAGACGTGCCCGGTTTGCGGCGATCTAAATCGATTTGCAAATCATCTGCGGATAAGGCTAAGCCAGGCGGCACGCCATCGACGATTGCCATAAGACCTGCACCATGCGACTCACCACAAGTCGTGACTGTAAAAACCTGTCCAATGCTATTGCCTGCCATATTTATCCTTAAACAAATGAAGTCGATTTTTAAGTAATGAAGTCGATTTTTAAGTAATGAAGTCGATTTTTAAGTATCGCGTAAATCTCGATGGTTTTATTGCTCAATAGTTCTCTTGCTTGATAGCTTTGTTACTTTATAGCTCTATTGAATGCTATCTAACAGTTGTACGTAAGCATTGAACAGCTCACGATGTGCCATAAGCTCATCATAAGTAATCGCAAAGACACCGTGACCACCGTGGGCAAATTTCAACCAATCAAACTGAATTTCAGGATAGGCTTGCTTTAATGCCCACTCACTATCACCTACTTCACAAACTAACAAGCCTTCAGGGCTCAGATAATCTGGCGCTTCAAACAAAATACGATGCACCAAATCCAGCCCATCTTGACCCGCGGCTAGCGCATGCTCTGGCTCATATAAAAATTCAGGTGGCAGCTCTGCCATAATAGCCGCATCAACATACGGCGGATTGGTGACTATCAACTCATACTGGTGTTCAGCAGGAATCTTAGCAAACAGATCGGACTCAATCACATTAACCTGATGCCCAAGATCATGATGATCGACGTTAACCATGGCTACTTCAAGCGCACTTTTATCGATATCAACAGCATCAACCAGCGCATCAACAAAACGCGTCGCAAGTGCAATAGCAATACAACCAGAGCCAGTGCATAAATCTAAAATACGCTCAGGCTGCGACAGCTGCTTGACCTCTAAACCGTGATCATAAAATGCAGCAGCCTGCTCGTTGACGCTCTTACCAAGTGGTTTGGCAAGCTCATTGACATCAAAATATGGATGGAACTGCTGACGAATCAATTCTGCGATAGGCGATCTTGGAATTAGCACCCGCTCATCGACATAAAAAGGCAAATCACAGAAGTATGATAAGTTGATCAAATAGCTTAATGGTTTACGCTCAGCGATACGCTCTTCTAACAAACTCAGTACCAACTGCTTCTCTGATGTGGTCAAGCGACAATCGAGAATCTGCTCATTGGCTGACCAGTCTAAAGCCAGAGAATGCAAAACAATGGCGGATGCTTCAGCAAACTCATCGGTGGTGCCTTGTGCAACGACCACATCATAATTACGAAGCTGGGTGACCGAAAAGCGAATAAAATCACGAATACTGACCAATTGCTCGCGGGCCTCTTCTAATTCTGCAGGCAAATTGGCAAATTGCTCGTCTTCACTCAGAATCCCACTCTCTAAATCAAACACCATTTCACTCTCTAGACCATCGTCATTGAAGTATTGATTTTGAAACTCTTCTGCGCTCATTGTTTGGTCTTCTGACATATCGCACCTTGCTGATTACATGTTCACTGACTACATGCGGATGGGTTAAAACGCCTTTTATTAAAAGCCGATCTATTAAATAAAAATTTATTCACCATTATAGACATAAACGCTAAGTTGCGCCAATTTTTGCAGTTTTATATTCATAAAAATGGTTCTAAAAACAATGTGAATAATGAGGATTGTAGGTAAGAATAGCGCATCATCTTATGCATACCCTCGCTCAGTTATTGCCCAACTGTAGTGAATACGTCAACGGTTGACGTTTGGCAAGACTTTAATGAAAAAAGATGTGTCAAAAGTTTGCGAAGCATTCAAATTATGCGCATAATAGCCCCATTAGTTATAACCATAAGTATCCCAATATGATGAAAATGAAGCCTCTTATTACCGCTATATCAATTGCTATCGTTACTACCAGTGTCAGCGCCGTTGCCGCACCTGCTGATAATACGCGCACCCTGCCAGTACGAACTGCTGACTCAATGCCTAGCATTGCCAAAAAAGTTAGCCTTGATGTACAAGAGAACCGCAGTAGCTCAATCGATGGTCGTGCGCCTGTTGTAGCCACGCCTGCCTTGAAGCCTAATTCACCTGATCGTATGACTCAGCTGATTGACGAAAAGCAGGAAGTCGATGTAGAGACAGCGCAACAAGCAGTCAGTGCTGATAATATGACGGTAGAAGAGCTGGCTCGTAAAGATGTGCAGTCTGATAGCACTGACGATATTAGTGAAGGTCAAGCTGTCGCTGCCCCTACCGCAGCCATATCTGATGCTAGCCCAGCAGATACGTCTATCAAAAGCATCGAAGATGTTAATGGTAAAAAACATACTACGCTGAATTTGTCGAATTACGCCAAACAGGTAAACGGTGCCACATGGACACCGAATATGAAAGTTAACTCGGCAATGACGATCAAAATGCAGGCACTGCTTGATTGGAACCATGCTTCTCCTGGCGCCATCGATGGCGGCTGGGGCATGAACAGTAAAAAAGCCCTCATCAACTTCCAAACCATGAAAGGCTTGCCAGCGACGGGTAAAATGGATCAAAAAACGTGGGATGCATTAAATAAAAATATCCCAGCGAATAAACCAGTGCTCGTGACCTACACCATCACTGAAGATGATATTAAGACCAACTTTGCCAGCACACCTGCAGGTTCAGAAGCTAAGTCCAAAATGAAAGGCTTATACTATCAAGACATTAAAGAGATGTTTGGTGAGCGCTTCCATATGGATGTGCGTTATTTAGATAAGCTCAATAAAAATAAGCAGTATAAAGCGGGCGAAACCATCACTGTTTTAAATACCCGTGCACCACTTAAGCAGCGCATTAACCGTGTGGTTGCCAATAAAGCCGATAAGACATTATATGCTTATAACGGCGATAAACTGGTAGCTACTTACCCAACGACAATCGGTAGCGATGCCACACCATCGCCACAAGGTTCGTTTAAAATCATTAACAAGGTGAAAATGCCTTGGTATAAAGCAACCGTTGGTAAAGGCGCAGACAAAAAAATACATATGCTACCACCAGGACCAAATAGCCCTGTTGGCGTCGTATGGATGGGCTTGTCTAAACCTTCATATGGTATTCATGGTTCACCAAAGCCTGAAGGCATCAGTCGCCAAGCCTCTGCAGGTTGTGTGCGTTTGACCAACTGGGATGTATTAGAGGTTTATGCCAATATCGAAAATGGCGCGACTGTTGAACTTAAATAAATTGATCTTAAATGATAAGTCATAAATGATGAATAAAAAAAAGACCTTGTTATCAAGGTCTTTTTTTATGGCTGATAATCGGATTTATTGATTTAAATTGACAACATTATTCGCTTTTATGCTTTATAGCCTTCTTCATTACCAGTGATGTTGCCAACTTTTTTGGTAAAAAACATGCCTGCAGGGATAGACACCAAAACGCCCAATGCTACTGCTATTTGGATATGAGGTATTTCATTAAAACCTGTGACTAAAGCGCCAATCATAAAAACGCCAATGGTAACGGTTGCTGCGATTGAATAGATAACAGAGAATAATGGCCAGTTCATAACTTATTCCTCATTTTTATTGTGGATATAGTACCTTTATACACTAAACCCATAAAGAAAGTAAGTATTTCCTATAAACCTGCGAGCCAGCTATAGTAGGTGACTAAGCATAAAAACCCTGTTAGAGTTAAGGTTTTTATTGTTATTAGTTAATGATGCATAATTTTACTATTTTAAGTATTACTATTTAATGACACTGCGCTCTATTTAGTCGTAAAAAAACCATATGTTGTCCTCTTTTTATCATTACAATAATGTCTTTCTTTTACTTTTTAAGAAAGCCCTCTGCCATGACCTCACCTGAAAACAAACCCTCTAATGATTCTTCAGTTATAAAAGATGCTTCAAGCATGGCCAATTATCCAGACAAAAAAGCGGCGCTAACTGACGCAGATGGTAGCTCTGTACTAGATAGCACTGTCGAACATACTGAGTCTTCAAAAAGCTCAGAGACTCATGATAACAATGACTGTGGCGAGGATATGGCTTGTGCGCAGCCGCCTGAAACAACGATAGCGATAAAGTCCATTGGTGCTGACGAGGTAGTGGCAACGTTAGAAACCGCTCAGCCCAACAATGAGTCTGAAACAACTAAGCTTGAAATCACTGGGCTTGAGACACCACTATCCAATGAATCGTTAAAATCGATAACAGCGCCCAATCATAAAAATCTAGAAAATGCATCAGCAGAACATGCTCAAGCAAAAGAAGATGACGCTGAGGTAACGGTAGAGGCTATTGCCCCCGCTGATGCACAAAGCACTTATCCTATCTCTGATAGCCATCAGCAAGAAAGCAAAGCAAATAGTGACAACACAAAACCGTCCTCAATTGATAAACAGCCAGACACGCCTAAAAATAATGACACTATTGTAAAAAATACTGTAAAAGATAAAGTCGATAATCAGGAAGAACTAGAAGACGAGATTAAAGAAAAAAAAGAAGCTAAATTGGAGTCTTATAAGCAATTTGTTGCCGAGCAATTTAGCAATCAAAAGGTAGACTATCCAGAAGTACGGGTCAGAATCGAAGCCAACGCTCTGCCTAGCAAAATGTATTTCATTATGAATATACTTTCTGCCATCATCGCCAGTTATGGACTGGTGACCAATTCAGCTGCCGTCGTCATTGGCGCCATGTTGGTTGCCATGATGTTAGGTCCCATTACTGGCATAGCGTTAGCGATTATTGATCATCGTATGCCATTGCTACGTAAATCACTGATTACGGTTATCGTTGGTGTGTCCTTAGTGGTATTGGTTGGTTTTATCGTCGGCTGGTTACACAAAGATCAGCCACTGACCGCAGAGATATTATCGCGCACTCAGCCAACCTCGATGGATTTAATGATTGCTCTAGCGGGTGGTACTGCTGGTGCTTATGCGATGGTTTCACCGCACCTATCAGTGGCAGTGGTCGGCGTGGCGGTAGCCACTGCATTGGTGCCACCTCTTGCCGCGAGTGGGATATTATTTGCCAATGGCGAGACGCAGCTTGGACTTGGGGCACTGCTACTGGCGCTAACCAATATTATTGCTATCCAGTTTACCAATGCTTTAGTACTTTGGTTATTAGGCTTTCGCCGTTTGGTCGATGACGATTATAAATCCAGCACCTATTTGACTTTTTTACGCCGTAATGCGGTGACGTTATTATTATTGGGCGGATTGGGTACATATTTGACCATCAATCTGCAAACCAACGCCAAGCAGCAGGTATTTGAGAGTAGCGTCAAAGAAGCCATCAATAGCTACTTTATCGACAAAGGCAACGTGCTGACCAATACGCAATTTGATACCTCAGAAGAAAATAAAGTCGTACGTGCGGTCATTCGCGGAGAGACGACGCCTACCTCATACGATGTACGGCAAATCGAAACCGTTATTACTCAAGATATGACAGAGAATTTCCCTGAGTATCTACCCATTAAGCTACAGCTACGCTACTTGCCAGTACAAGTCATTGAGTCTAATCCATTGATACAAGATAAACTGGACGAGACTGATGCGGCGATTTTGACCAATTAGCTTTTTTGACCAACTGGCTTTGATGCGCTACAAATCCATCGAGCATCTACATGCGCAGAATAACCTAGCCGTTGTAACTCTTGTACCAAGAGCTTGGGCGTTTGTGCTAAAATCGTTTGCAAAATTATTTTACTCAATTCTATTCGCCAGTAAGGAGCCGCTGTGAGCCAACCATTTCGCTCAGCCGATATTCGTCAAGCTTTTATCGATTTTTTCATAAGCAAGCAGCACACACCCGTCGCCTCATCGAGTTTGATTCCACACAATGACCCGACATTGCTATTTACCAATGCCGGTATGAATCAATTTAAAGAAACGTTTTTGGGTATGGAGCCACGTGACTATACCCGTGCGGTAACCTCGCAAAAGTGCGTACGTGCTGGCGGCAAGCATAATGATTTGGATAATGTCGGTTATACGGCGCGCCATCATACGTTTTTTGAAATGCTCGGTAATTTCTCTTTTGGTGACTACTTTAAGCAAGCAGGTATTGGCTATATTTGGGAGTTTTTGACCTCAGATGAATGGCTAGCAATCGATAAAAACCGCTTGTATGTGACCATTTATGAGACCGATGACGAAGCCTTTGATATTTGGCATAAAGACATCGGCATCCCAAGCGAGCGCATTATCCGTATTGGCGATAATAAAGGCGCGCCTTACGCCTCAGACAACTTTTGGACGATGGGTGACACTGGTCCTTGCGGTCCTTGTACCGAAGTCTTTTATGACCATGGTGCCGATATCGAAGGCGGTCTACCGGGCACACCTGAAGAAGATGGCGACCGTTATATCGAGATTTGGAACTGCGTCTTTATGCAGTTTAATCGTCAAAAAGACGGCTCTATGCTGCCGCTACCAGCGCCAAGCGTAGATACTGGCATGGGACTTGAGCGTATCAGCGCCATCATGCAAGGCGTTCATGGCAACTACGAGATAGATTTGTTTGTCCACTTGATGGATGCGGCGGCTGAGATTTTAGAGATTGAAAACCAGCAGCAATCGTCATTAAAAGTCATCGCTGACCATATTCGCGCCGTTTCATTTTTGATTGCTGATGGCGTGACACCAAGCAACGAAGGTCGTGGTTATGTACTGCGCCGTATCATTCGTCGTGCGGTACGTCATGGCAATAAACTTGGTGCTGACAGTGAGTTTTTCTATAAAATGGTCGCGCCTTTGGTTGCTGAAATGGGTACGGCGTATCCTGAGCTAAAAGATAAGCAAAGCGTCATTGAAAATGCCATTCAAAAGGAAGAAGCACAGTTTGCCAAAACTTTGGCACAAGGCTTACGTCTACTTGCCAGCGAGCTGGAAGGTCTAAAAGATGGCGACACGTTATCTGGGGAAGCCGCATTTAAACTGTACGATACTTATGGTTTCCCGGTCGATTTGACTGCGGATATCACTCGTGAGCGCGGTATTGTTATTGATGAAGCTGAATTTGATGAGCATATGCAAGCGCAACGTGAGCGTGCTCGTGATGCTGGCAAATTCGACGTTGATTATAGCAGTGTCATTCAAGTAGAAAACCCAACGACCTTTATCGGTTATGAGCAGCTTGCAGAAGATGGCGTGACGATTGATGCGCTGTATCAAGATGGCAATCCAGCAGCCAGCTTAGCTGAGGGCATGGAAGGCGTCGTGGTACTTGACCGTACACCGTTTTATGCTGAAGGTGGTGGTCAAGTTGGTGAGCTTGGCGAAATCCGCACTGCAACTGGCGTTTTTGAAGTGCAAGATACCAAAAAATCTGGTCAAGCCATCATCCATTACGGTGTCGTGACCATGGGTGACATTAACACCAAACAAACAGCCGATGCGCAAGTCTTGTCCAGCATCCGTGCGGCTAGTGCCAAAAACCACTCTGCCACGCATTTATTGCATGCCGCATTAAGAGAAGTATTGGGTGATGAAGTCACACAGAAAGGCTCATTAGTATCAAGCGAAGTCTTACGTTTTGATTTCTCGTATGACAAGCCTGTCAGCACTGCTGAAATTACGCGTATCGAACGCTTAGTCAATGAGCAAATTCAAGCCAACACCCCTGCTCGCATCGAGAATATGTCTATTGACGAAGCGATGAAACAAGGCGCTATGGCATTGTTTGGCGAAAAATATGGCAGTGACGTTCGTGTCTTAACCATGGGCACTGACAGTATCGTCGATGGTCAGCGCAAGCCCTTCTCTATTGAGCTTTGTGGTGGTTTGCACGTTAAACGTACTGGTGATATCGGTGTGCTAAAAATTACCAGCGAATCAGGTATTGCTGCTGGCATCCGCCGTATTGAAGCTGTCACTGGCATGAATGCGATTAAAAACATTCAGCAAAGTGAGCAGCAGCTGAGCGAGCTTGCCAGTCAGCTAAAAGTGAAACGTCCTGAAGTGGCACAGCGCGTACGTACCATGGCGGATAAGCAGCGCGAACTTGAGAAACAACTGGAGCGCTTAGAGCAAAAAATTGCCAGCGCCCAAGCAGCCAATTTACTCGATGAAGTGCAGACCATCGCAGGCACGCCGGTGCTTATCAGTACCTTAAGCGGTATCGACGGCAAATCTATCCGCACCCTGATGGACGATATTAAATCTAAACTTCCTGATGGCGTGATTGTATTGATTGGTGATAAAGACGAACAGTTAGCCCTAGCTGCAAGCGTGGCAAAATCAGTCACCGCTAAAGTAAAAGCTGGTGATATCATTCGTCATTTGGCAGGTGAGCTGGGCGGTAAAGGTGGTGGTAAGCCAGATTACGCACAAGGCGGCGCGCCAAAGTCTGGCAACAGTACCGCGGTTATCAACGCCCTACCTGCTTGGATTGAAACTCAGCTTAGCTAGTCCTGAAAAAAACATGAATACAGCGCATCACTTGGGTCTACTACGCATAAGATACGCGATTGGTTATAACGGTTATAACCAATCGCCATGTATCTAAGCGCTACGGGCACTTAACGTTGTGACGTAGATATGATATAAAGGTCAACGTTTATATGCATCGTGCGTGCATTACCTAGTCAGCACTACTGAATACATAAACGAAAAGCATGGGCGCAATTCTTATAATACGGCTTTATCTATACAAGCATTGATTGAGCGTCACATCCGCATATTGGCTCTCATTGATGATAATAAAAGGCCATTAACGAATAATAGGTAGATTTTTATGGCGTTAATAGTACAGAAATACGGCGGCACCTCGATGGGCAGTATCGACCGCATCAAAAACGTCGCCAAACGAGTCAAACGCTGGCATGACAACGGTCATCAAATAGTTGTTGTCGTCTCTGCTATGAGCGGCGAAACCAACCGTTTGATTGATCTAGCACGCCAAATTAGCACTCAGCCTGATCCCCGTGAATACGACCAAATGGTCTCAACCGGTGAGCAAGTATCGATTTCATTGCTTGCTATGGCGATTAAAGAGCTTGGTGTAGGCGCTCGTTCATTTACTGGTCGTCAAGTCGCGATTAAAACGGACAATGCCCACAATAAAGCCCGTATCGAAAGCATCGATGACAAAAATATCCGCGCGCAACTCGATGCAGGCAATGTCGTCATCGTCGCAGGCTTTCAAGGTATTGATGACGAAGGCAACGCGACCACATTAGGGCGCGGTGGCTCTGATACCACAGGTGTCGCTATTGCTGCTGCCTTGGGTGCTGATGAATGTCAGATTTATACCGATGTTGATGGCGTTTATACCACTGACCCTCGTGTGACCTCAAAAGCCAAAAAACTTGAAAAAATTACCTTTGAAGAAATGCTAGAGATGGCAAGTCTTGGCTCTAAGATTTTACAGATTCGTTCGGTAGAATTCGCCGGTAAATATGGTGTACCACTGCGCGTATTATCTAGCTTTGATGAAAACAACGATGGTAGCTTCGACCAAGAATTTCAAGACAATGTCGGCACCTTAATTACGATAGACGAAGGAGACAATATGGAACAGGCAATTATCTCAGGTATCGCTTTTAATCGAGACGAAGCAAAAATAGTCGTGCGCGGTGTACCTGATCATCCTGGTATTGCCTCTGCTATCCTAAGCCCGATTGGTCGTGCCAATATTGAAATTGATATGATAGTGCAAAACCTCTCTACCAACGGCACCACCGACTTTACTTTTACTGTCAACCGTACTGACATGGACAAAACCATGAAAGTACTGGAAAATGAAGTCAAAGATGAGATCGGTGCTAAAGAGATATTGGCTAATGATGAAGTCGTTAAAGTCTCTTTAGTCGGCGTCGGCATGCGCTCTCATGCTGGTGTTGCGAGCCTCATGTTCCAAACCCTTGCTGAAAACAATATCAATATTCAAATGATATCAACCAGCGAAATCAAAGTGTCTGTCCTTATCCAAGAACAGTATTTAGAAAAAGCTGTTAAATCACTACATACCGCATTTGGTCTGGATCGTGAAGATGGCGAAAGTAAAATCGCTGGGCTATAACTTATTTTAAAACGCTTAAAATAATCGATTTAGCATCAACAGTTATGCATTAAGTCAGTATCAATTACTTTCAACAATGTATTAATTTAAATAGGGTCTTTTTAGATCCTATTTTTATTTTTTATTATTGCTAGGGTAACTATTTACCCAATAGTTTTGTGAAAACCCGTGACAGTCTCTGTTATGCCCCCTATAATGGGGCTTTCATTTGGGCTAAATGAATCTACCTATCATTACCGCTATTGGCACAATAGTAAGCATTGTGGTTGTCATTGATACATTGTCTTTCTAGTGCTGCGGTAATGTCCTGCAATTGAGAAGTAATCTGATGAGTAATAATTTGTTGATGCGACATAAGGAGTGTGACGCATGTTAATTTTGACACGCCGCGTGGGCGAAACGCTAATGATTGGTGATGAGGTCAGTGTGACTGTCCTAGGTGTCAAAGGCAATCAAGTACGTATCGGTGTCAATGCACCGAAAGATATTGCCGTACACCGCGAAGAGATTTACCAACGTATTCAGCATGAGCGTTCTGTACAGTCGCAAATGCAACATCTTGAGCAAGGCAATTTTGCGCCTTCATTTGATGACGAAGACTATTTCAATCGCTAAGTTACATACTTTCACTTTTTTAATCTGCTCTGAGGTCATTTATTTATGAGTATCCGCCAATCAGATGTATCGGCTCTACTTAATGGTTTGGATAAAAAAGCCATTGGATTCAATGATGTCATCAGTTTTATTGATGATTTTTATCGCTACGCACCTGCCCCGTTTGTGAACGGTATGGTACACAATGCAGCTGGTGAAAATGAAGGTAGTGCGAAAATTTTTGGCTTTGCCAAGCACCATGGTCTAAATCAATTGGACACGCTAAAACTTTTTGGCGAGCATTATGCCAAAGTTCAAGCAACTCCTAACGGTACTGACCATGCCAATATCCGCAATTTTTTACATTGGGGCTGGCAAGGGTTTTTGATGCAAAAAAACCCATTAACGGTTCGCCCTAGTGTTGATACGACGGCGCTTTAAAAAGTTATTAAATAAGAAAAGGCCACGCTGATTAGCGGGGCCTTTTTTATGTGCTTCATTTTTTATCATAAAACTTAGCCACCAGCCTATTTATCACGAAACTTGACGGGTTGGACTGCGCCTTTCGGATTAGGCATGTTTGGATAATGATGCTCGTGCTCGACATCACATTCTGCCCCGACAATAGAGCCATCGTCTTTGACTGGCTTATGAATATAGCCTGTGCGCTCAGCAGGTGGTAGATGCTCGTGCTCCCACACCATCACCGCTTGCATACAGGTCTCGCGCTGCTCAGCGGTCAGCTTACGACCATCAGGCCACTTACCCAACTCAATCGCCATGCGGAACTTATCCACCACTTCTGGCGTTAAACTTGCTAATATCGTTTGCTTGTCCATCCTATCTACTCTCCACCACTATTTTTTATAACATATTTTTTATAACGTTTTTATATAAAAGAGACACTTATTCGTCGTCCATAATATCATCATCCACGTCAAGACTGAATTCCTCAGCATGGACGTTCCAGTGCAATTTGGTGCGACAAGCTTCATAAAAATCAAACCCTGGCGGGTGCAATAAAGTAAGTTTATCTGGATGCTTACGAATATAGAGCCGTTGCTCTTGCTCAAGTGGCACGCTTGGCTTGCCGTCGGCACTGACCATCGGCTGAGTGCGATTGTCTTCGTGAATGCGAATGCATACTTCGCTATTACCGCTCACCACAATCGGTCTGCTAGACAGCGTATGGGGATGCATGGGCACCAAACAGATAGCATCCATACTCGGATGGATGATGGGACCGCCGCCAGAGAGTGCATAGGCCGTTGAACCGGTAGGCGTTGCTGCAATCAAACCATCACTATGCTGACGGTAGACATCTTGACCATCGATTTTCATCTGAAAATCTATCATATGAACCGATTTTCCCGCATGCAATACGATATCATTGAGCGCCATATCTTCATGAATGATAGTGCGCCCTTCCCGTATCTCCATCGTCAATAGAAAACGATGATCCAGCTGATAATCACCCATCAATACTTGGCGCAATTTAAACGCCGCTTCATCAGGTTTTACATCCGCCAAAAAACCAAGCCGACCACGGTTGACGCCAAGTACAGGCACACGGTAGCGTGCCAACGCTTCAGCCGCATGCAATATCGAGCCATCACCGCCAACAACGATAACCAAATCACAAATCTCGCCGATTAGACTACGCTTAACGATTTTGACCTTTTCAATCTCAGTGAGATTCAAAGTAGGCAAGTTCGCCGTCTGCACGTCCATAATCAATGTGAGGTTCATCTCATTGATAGTCTGGGCAATTTGTACCAAACTTTGAGTGACACTGCGTTTACCAGCGCGGCCCATGAGCCCAATACGCCTAAAAGCAGGGTTTTTGATAGCGTGGAACAGCTCTGATTCATGTAAGTGCGGCAATCTTGCGGATTGCGCTGAGTTTTCCATAAAACGACTCGGCATAACGGTAAATTACTCGCCAATGATAGCGATAAACGAGCGTTTAGACTAGCATGTTTATGAATTATCGTTGTTAACTGTCGTAATCAACCCCATATAAAAGCCATCGCACGTTACTCTTAAACGTGTTTGTTTAGCTAGGCAATATGCCAAAATACATCAACTAATAATAGCTCTATAAGGTCGTGAGGCCTTGATGGCTGTCACGTAAACACAGTTGACAATAATGGCGGTTTTGCTAAAGTAGCTAGCATCACTATTATTTATATTTTATTAAGGACAACTTTATGGCCAATCCTATTGTCAGTCGCGCAGAACTTGCGATCGGCGGTAAGCCAATGACGGTCAAGGGCGTGATTCAAAAGACCAGTCTATTACTTGGATTATCTGCGATCACTGGTGTGGGCTTTTTCTTTTATGCCCTTATGGCAGGCTTGTCGCAAGGCTTTATTACGATGGCTGCCTTCGGTAGTATGTTTGCCGCTTTTGGTCTCGCGCTTTTTATCACTTTTAAACCACACAAAGCCAAAACCTTTGCGGTGCCTTATGCACTGTTAGAAGGCATATTTTTAGGCGGCATCTCGCTATTCTTTATGCGGATGTATCCGAGTGTACCAGTGACCGCTATGTGTGCCACTTTTGTGACGGCAGCCGTTATGCTAGGGCTATATCGCTCAGGTCTGGTCAAGGTGACTGAAAAGTTCCGCTCAATTGTGACCTCAGCATTGATTGCGATTATGCTGGTTTATGTGGCGCAATGGGTACTTTCTTTAGCGTTTGGCTCAAGCTTACCCTTCTTATTTGAAGGTGGCGCTATCGCTATCGGCTTTAGCTTATTTGTTATTATTATCGCCTCTTTTACGCTTTTACTAGACTTCGATAATATCGATCGTGGTGTGGCAATGGGCGTCTCTGAAGACTATGAATGGTTATTTAGTATTGGTATTCTTGCCACGCTCGTATGGATGTACATTGAATTTATGCGTTTGCTTAGCTACTTACAAGACTAATTTAAAAACCAGCTAATCTTCATTTCAATAAAAAACCGCCTTGGCTATTCATATAGTTAAAGGCGGTTTTTTTATGGGTAAAGTTAAATACTTATGACAGACATACTGTTTGGAAAAATGTGAGCAGCAAGGAAGATGAGTTTCAGTACTACATTAGTAGGCTAAGTAAGTTTGACGCAGCTAATCGTTTTTTGAATGGGTATTAAGCACGCTTTAAGCGTAGCGCATTTAATACCACAAACAATGAGCTTAATGACATACCAATAGCAGCTAGCCAAGGTGGCACATAGCCTAACGCTGCTGGTATTAGCACACTGCCATTATAAATCAGTGCCCAGCGGAAGTTTTGTTTGATAATACGTTCCGTTTTATCAGAGATACTCTTAGCCGCAGTAATAGCGTCGATTTGACCATTTAAGATAATACTGTCACTCGATACTTGTGCCAAATCTGCCGCCCCCGCAATAGAAGTCGAGACATCTGCTGCGGCTAGCACTGGCGCATCATTGATACCGTCTCCCACCATCAACACTACGCCACCTTCCGCCTGTAGTTTTTGAATATGAGTAACCTTGTCTGTTGGAGATAGACCATTGTAAGCAGAATGCATCCCTAAGCTTTCAGCCAATACCAGCGCTTGCGGGCTTGGGTCACCAGTCAACATAACTGTCTCAATACCCAACTCTTTAAGCGTATCAAGCATGGCTTTGGCACTATCACGCACCTTATCATTGAAATAGAAGCATGCCAGCGCTTGCCAAGTGACCGAGTCATTTTGTTGACAAGATAAAACCACTGCTGAGCTGGCGCGCTGTGATACTAAATCAATGACCATATCATTATCAGCATCGTTTAACGCAAAATCCACATGACCAATTCGATATAATACGCCATCAATCATTGCCTCGACACCGCCTGCTGGATAATGCTGTAAGGCCTGCGTCGATGGCAAATGCAACTGATAGGCAGCGGTAAGCAGCGCGTGTGCAATAGGATGACGGCTCCCTACTTCTAGAGCCGCAGCGATGGCTAATACCGTATCTTTTTGCTCATCTGTAGCCGTTGCAATATCATTATCTTTAAGCAGCTCAATATTTAATAAATTCGGCTTACCATAAGTTAAAGTGCCTGTTTTATCAAAGGCGACATGAGTGATTTCCGCTAAAGTTTGTAGCGTATGTCCACGCGTCGTCAAAAAGCCATAGCTTGCCAGTCGATTGGTCGCGACCGTCAGCGCAATCGGTGTCGCTAAAGACAGCGCACAAGGGCAAGTCGCGACCAATACCGCGACCGTAGCCCAAATCGCTTGACTTGGGTCAACGATATACCAACCAATGAATACCAAGACAGACAATACCAAAATACGCGCCACAAACCATCGTGCCAGCTTGTCTGCTTGCTGTGCCAGTTTGGGCTTTTCACTCATGGCACGGTTCATCAGCCGATCAATTAAGCCAATTTGGCTGTCTGCTGGCAATGCTGTGACCAGCATCTCAAACGGTTGGCTATCGTTTTGTGCACCGCCGACGATATAGTCACCTTGGCTCTTGATAATCAAGTCGCCCTCACCCGTCAATAGGCTTTGCGACACGGTAGCAGTCTGGCTCAGCAAAATACCATCGCTGATGATTTCAGAGCCAGCCTCAACTAAAATGATATCACCCACTTGCAAACTATGGGCGGTGACCATTTGTTTTTCTTTTGCCTCATCTGCTGTTGTTGATATGGCTGATTTTTGAGTACGCGTGCGTTGCCAGTCTTGTGCAATTTTTGATGTGAGCTGATGAACATTGGCATCCATGCTTTGCATAAAATTAGGCGTTGGATTAGCTGATGTGCTCGCCTCATTTGTATCCAAATTACTGACTTGATTGCTCACGTCTTCATTTATAGCTGTTTTCTTGAGCTCATTTTTCTTTAACTGCTGTAATATAAGCTCGGCGGCTTCTTTATCTTCCGCAATTTTTTGTACCAGTACTGGCTCAACCACAACCAAGTCATTGGCCATGGTGGCGGCTTTTAGGCGGGCATTATGCTCAATGTAACGCCCTGCCAGTAAAAAGAAAATAAACATACTGACCGAATCGTAATAGGTTTCCCCTTGACCAGTGATGGTGGCATATAGGCTCGCGAAAAAAGTCACAATCAGCGCGATGCTGACGGGCACGTCCATATTGACTTGACGGGCACGAATTGCCGACCACGCTGAGGTAAAGAACGGGACACCCGCATAGAAGAAAACGGGCGTACTGACAAATAAAGACACCCAGCGCAAAAAATCACGCTGAAATATTAGCATATCGCTGTATTCACCAAAATAGATGGCAACGGCATACATCATCGCTTGCATCGAGCCCAACGCGGCAATGCCAAGACGTATCAGCATTTGGTTGTTATGACGCGCCAGCATCGCCTCATGCGTATCTTGACGATAAGGCTTGGCTTCATAGCCGATTTCATTAATGGTGGCAAGAATACGGCTGATCGGCAGCTTATCCTCGTTCCAAATCACACGCATACGCTGATTGGTCAAATTCACCTGACATTTACTGATACCCTCTAACTCATCGAGACGCGACTCAATTAGCCAAGTACATGCCGCGCAGCGTAGGTTATTGACGGACAGCTCTGCAACCGACAGTCCGTCTTGAGCATAGACGAATTGTGATTTGATCTCGTCATGGTCATACGCCTCAAGGCGAGTCAACTGCGTCGGTAGACTTGCCGTACGATTAATCTCTGAGCGGTCCAAGTAATACTGCTCAAGCCCTGCCTCTACGATGCTTTGAGAGGCTAACTGACAGCCCATACAGCACATCTCACGCGGCTTACCCAATATCTTGGCATGGAACGGCGGCTGCGGTACAGGATCACCGCAGTGGAAACAGTGACCTGCGAGTGGCAGTACTAAACCTTCGATGATAGAGTTATCTTCATAATGCTGGCTGGTGGTCGATGCCATTGATGATGGGACATTGGACATAATCGCGCTTACTTCCTTTAGACAGGTTTGCTCGAACCTTATTCGCTTTAAGTAAACTTACTATCACTAACGAGACTCAACGCCTATGCAGAAGACTTATCTAAAACAGCTATTTTAAATAACTTTCAGCACGGCTCACAAAAAATAAAACAATAACAGTAGCGGTTAATTCATAAAAAACACATCGTTGGCGCGTCTCTAAACTGCTATCGTGCATGGCTATGTGACATGGTTACATGGTGACATGAAGCTAATATGACACTTATATAACAATGATACTGCCAATCTAAAGCTTTTAATGCTTTGTTAGCAATGACCGTGTTTTAACAGAGATTATACTATAAGCAAGTGCTGTGAAGAGCATAACGACTCACAGCTTAAAATCAATGAATGCCTGCGTTGACGATGATAGATTGAAAAATTTGTCAATTTGCGTCATTATGAGGCAGTTTTTTATACCAAAATGGTGCGACATCAGTGCAAACATCCAATTCCAAGTTACCAAATACCAAGTTAACACAGTCCTCTAAATCTGTTAACCACACGCTCCCTTCACAGCAGCGTGGGTTGGTATTTAGTAGTCTTATCTTAATTGTCATTATTGCTGGCATGGTGCTCTTGGCGCTATATTTAATCAAACTTGATCGCACCATTACTCATAAGTTTGAGGGTAAGCGCTGGGATATTCCTGCTAAAGTGTATTCGCAGCCGCTTGAATTGTATCAAGGCGCGAGTGTCGACAAAGATACGATGAAGACATGGCTGGAGTTGCTGAACTATCAAAGCAACAAAGCTTATGATCGCACAGGAACCTATCATAGATCAGGTAATACCTACTTTATTCATACTCGCGGTTTTACTTATAGCGCCAACGATGTGGATAAAGAGCAAGTCATAAAAATGACCATTGCTGGTAACAAGATTGAGTCCGTACAAAGCACTTTGCCTGCCAAAAGCGGCATCATTCGCTTAGAGCCGGTGAGTATCGGTGGTATTTATCCTGACAGTAATGAAGATCGTTTGGTCGTCTCGTTAGATGAAGTACCACAACCACTCATTGATGCGTTAATAGCCACGGAAGACCGTGCGTTTTATGAGCACAAAGGCGTCTCTATACGAGGCATTGCACGTGCCGTACTGAACAACTTCTCTGGTGGCTCTAGACAAGGCGGCTCGACCATCACTCAGCAGCTGATTAAAAACTTCTATCTCAATTCAGACCGTACGCTGAAGCGCAAAGCCAACGAAGCGTTAATGGCAGTATTGCTCGAGCTACATTATAGCAAAGATGAAATTCTACAAACGTACCTCAACGAGATTTATTTGGGTCAAAACGGCAACCGCTCTATTAATGGTTTTGGCTTGGCATCACAGTTTTACTTTGATAAACCACTGAATGAGCTGCGCTTGGATCAGCAAGCCCTGCTAGTCGGTATGGCAAAAGGCCCGAGTATCTACAACCCACGTCGCCATCCAAACGACTCAAAAGCGCGCCGTGACGTCGTGCTGGGCAACATGCTGGCCGTTGGCTCACTCAGTCAAGAAGACTATGAAAAAGCGCTAAAGCAGCCACTTGGTGTTGTGGACAAACCTGTCGAAGGCAAAAGTCAATTCCCTGACTTTTTGGATATCGTCAAGCGCGAGCTGAATACCGTGTACTATTCTGATGACCTCAAAAATGAAGGTCTTATCATTATCAGTACTTTAGACCCTATTGCACAATTAGCCGCAGACAAAGCGGTTGATAGAAAATTGGGTGAGCTGCGTCGTAATAGTAGCAAAACCAAAGACTTGCAAGGTGCCTTAGTGAGTGCCAATCCTGAGACTGGTGAGCTGGTATCTGTAGTGGGCAGTGGCAGTGAATTTACCGGCTTTAACCGTGCGGTCGATGCCAAGCGCCAAGTGGGTTCGTTATTGAAGCCTATTATTTATATGACAGCGCTTGAAAGTGGGCGCTATAATCTTGCAAGCTCAGTCGATGACTCACCGATTACCGTCAATCTAAGCGATGGTACTAAATGGAACCCCAAGAACTATGACAATCGTGACCATGGTTATGTGCCATTTACCACTGCTTTATCAAAGTCTTATAACCAAGCAACGGTACGCTTAGGTATGGAGTTTGGGGTCGATACCTTTGCCAAGCAGTTACAGCGCATGGGAATCAAAGAAAAAATACCACCTTATCCATCAGCATTGTTAGGTTCTGTTAATCTTAGCCCAATGGACATGCTTGGTGTCTATCAAGTCTTTGCAACTGGTGGCTTCCGTACGCCTATCCATAGTATTCGCACCGTCATTGATGACCGTGGTCGTATTTTACAACGTACTGGACTCAACACTCAGCGTAGTATTCCGCCTGAGACCAATTTCTTAATTAACTATGCTTTACAAGATGTGGTCAAAAACGGTACTGCCAAACGCGTGCAATCACTTGGTAGCAATCTAAATCTTGCTGGCAAAACAGGTACCACAAATGATTACCGCGACGCTTGGTTTGCAGGCTACAGTGGCAACTATGTCAGTGTGGTTTGGGTTGGCCGTGATGATAACAAGCCAATTGGTTTAAGCGGCGGTACTGGCGCATTGCCAGTTTGGGTTGACTATATGAATCGCTTGAAACTGACGCCTGTGGCACTACCAGAGCCTGAAGGTATTGAATGGTTGTGGTTAGAGAACAACTCAGGCAAGTTGTCTAATGAGCGCTGTGCAGATGCACGCTATCTGCCTGTCCTGTCGGCATATTTACCAGAAGAAGCCAGCAGTTGCGCTGTCGGCTTATATCAACAAGATCGTGCTCGTGAACAAAACCAGCAGCGCCGTAGTGAAGGTTTAGAGATTCCAAATGGCGAAGCTGTTGATAGCGACAACCAGGAAAACAGTGATGGGTCAAATGGTAATGATGCAGAAAGTCGTGCCGATACTTGGTATGATCGTGCCGTTGAATGGTTCTAAAGTTATTTGTGAAACTTAAAAAAGGTCTCAATCTAATGTTATTTCTCAAGCGAACTGTATCAGCTAGGTCAGCCGTCATAACGTGGTCTATCAAAATCAAGCCAGCCAATAAGATGCTGGCAGTCAGCGCTCTAGCTGGCATGTTGAGTTTGAGCGCTTGCCAGACTGCGCCGACTGCATCTACCGCGATCAAAACGGTACCGACTCAAACGCTGCCATCATCGCAAACAGCTAAAGCCCCCATAGCGACTGTGACGCAAGCGCCCATTGTCAGAACAGAGGACGAGGACGACTACCCCATTGAGCCTTATAACTCCTATGAACCAGCCGAATCAACCAATCCATTGACTCAAGAGACGCCTGTATTTACACCATCTAATCCTGTGTTGACCCAACCTGATCCAGTTATTATCATCCCTTCGCGTGATGACTACATCATCTCTGAGCCGTCAGCACCGTCACACAACGAATTGCTAGAACAGGCAAGAAAAAACTCGCAGCAACGAACACAGCAAGCTACCACCAACAATAGCAACCTGCCAGCATTTCGCAATTTGATGCAAGCAGGTATCAGTCAACTAAAAGCTGGCAAACTGACCAATGCTGAAAACAGCTTTACCCGTGCACAGCGCCTAGCACCTAAATCTTCTGCGGTATATTTCTATTTGGCGCAAGTAGCATTAAAAAAGAACCAGCCGCGCAAGGCAGAAGCCATGGCACGCCGTGGTCTGAGTGTTTCTCAAGATACCAGTCGTCGTCGCGCGCTGTGGCAAATTATTTTGCAATCAGGACAAGCCCAAGGCAACGCTCGCGTCATCAGTGAAGCGAAGCAAGCCTTACGCTAATATCAAGACATACCGAAGTGAATAGATACCAAGTTTATCACTTGGTATCTATTCACTTTTTATATTCTGTACCCGCATCATTTATCCAAAATAGACATTCATTTTTAATTAAGGTTATCGTTATGGCATGGCAACAACTGCATTTACAATGTGAAAAAGCAAACGTCGATTTGGCTGAGGCACTGCTCCTAGAAGCAGGTGCATTATCCATCGCCTTAGACGACGCAGGTGACCAACCTCTATTTGAGCCCTTACCTGGTGAATCACCGCTATGGGATGAAGTTATTTTGACAGGGCTATTTGATGCGACCACCGATGCTGGCAGTCGTCAGGCAGTCGAGCAGCTCAGTCATGAAATCGCAGCACAAGTGCAAGCCACTCGTATCTGGCTCACGGCTGTCGATGATAAAGATTGGGAGCGCGAATGGATGAGCAATTACCATCCTATCGAATGTGCTAATAATTTATGGATTGTGCCCAACTGGCTGACGCCGCCCAATCCTGAGGCGACTAATATTATTATGGATCCTGGCCTAGCTTTTGGTACAGGCTATCATGCCACTACCCGCTTATGTCTTGACTGGTTAACAGAACAAGATCTAAAAGACAAAGTGGTGATTGATTATGGTTGCGGTTCAGGTATTTTAGGCATTGCTGCTTTGTTATTAGGTGCACGCCACGTGTATGCCGTCGATATCGACCCACAAGCAGTGCTGGCAACCAATCAAAATGCCGCACGCAATCACGTTGGGGATCGCCTGCAAGCGTTTTTACCAGAAGACTTCACTGACTACTGCGCACAAAATAATGTGTTACCTGTAGACGTAATCGTTGCAAACATTCTAGCCAAGCCGCTTATTGGCTTAGCGCCTTACTTCGCCACCTTAATCGCACCAAAAGGTCGCATTGTATTAGCCGGTCTAATAGAGTCACAAACCGAACAGGTAACGGCGGCTTATCAACCTTATTTTGCGCTTGATGCAAAGCATGCTTTTACAGCGCAAGAAGACCAACATTGGCAGCGTTTATCTGGTACATTTACAGGCTAGCAACATTTAATTACATCTGTTACGATAGAGGGCAGTCAAATGTCATGCATTTGACGCCACTCTGTCCTTACTCATCATTTATGGACATTTACAGCTAATATTTAAAGCTGATACAAAAGGCAGTATTAGCACTATAGGCAACTATTAGCGAGTGGCTAAGCGGTATTGATAACCATAATTTTTTGGATTCGACCCTATGACCACGCCCATAAAAACTCAGTGCCCTCATTGCCAATCTTGCTTTAAAATACAGCAAACACAGTTGAATAAAGTAAACGCCACTGTTAGCTGTGATCAATGCCAACAGAGTTTTTTGGTCAATAAACATCTTATCCTCACTGCCGATGCTGTCAGTACTTCCGCGATTCAAGAAAATACAACGACTGACACCAATACGCTAGCCGATTCAAATGGACATCCTGCACAAACCGCTGACAATCATAATAAAAATCAACATGCAGTAGGTGCTGCTAAGTCACCACTCACTCCTCCATACTCAAAAAATGCTTCATCTGATACTTTAATTGAGGATGATTTGATTCATGACGGCTTAATCTATGATGATATGGATAGCGATGAACCAGAAGAAAGCGTTTTGGAGTATGATTCTCTAGATAGTATGGATGCTTGGCTGACTCAAGCAAGTAATATGAACAATAGCAGTTATACTTCTACAGCAGACAACCAACCACCAAGTAACCTCTCTAAAAAAACAGATAAAAACAACGCGTCATCAGCGAAAGTATCATCTGATGCTACAACAGAAAATTCCTCATCAGCACAAATGGCGCTCAGTTCAGCAGCCGCTAATGATATTCATGCCAATGTGGATGATACTGCGGACAATTCTTGGCTCGAAAAACTCCTAAAAGAACAAAATAAAAGCGAAGAGGTTCGACAAGACGATACCGACTTATCACAACTATTGCTCGATATGGGTGTACCATTGAAAGATGAAGCGTTAACCTCCGAAGAGCGTGTGAGAAAAGCACAAGCAAAGTTTACACCTACGCCGCAGAGACGTTCTATCGCATCCTTACTATGGACGCTAGGATGCTTAGTATTAGCACTGCTACTTTTTGCTCAATACGTCATTTTTAATCTAGAAACTTTGATGAAAAACCCAGTGCATGCAGAGCGCTTACAATCAGTATGTGCAGTCGCTGCCTGTAGTTTACCTAGTGCCGATCTAACAGCATTTACGATTACTAACCTTAATCATAAATCGAGTAAGATTAAGATGGATGGAAAGTCGAGCGATGTCAGTGCCACATTAAACAATCAAAGTGCCAAAGCACAGCTGTATCCGAATGTTAAAGTCAGCGTATACGGCGCAAATGATATGATTGGAGAATTCATCGCCACGCCAGCTGATTATCTATTAAGCAAGCAAAGCCAATTAGCGGCGAACAGTAGTCGAAACATATTATTTACCATCCCTGTTGCTAATAGACAAATTCGAGAAGTGACTATAAGTCCTCTGTATTGAGTGGATAATTACTAACAAAATAGCTGTTTCTATAAACAACCTCGTCTCTTAAAACTTCAGCCCTCAGAAAAACGTAGGCAGGTCGCAAGTTCAGTAGTGATGCAAGTGCGACCCAGCCAGTTATATTTTGTGGCAATGTTATAATAGTAAGCGTATACCCTAGTCATACTGCTGCCAATATAAGGTTAATCTGTCAGCGCTAAACGGTATTAATTTGATATAATACCCTGATATCTTATGGTTTGACTCTTTCCAATCCCAAGGACATTATCTTATGGCACCTCATGCACAGCATAATGCCAATCATTTTGCCACAAGCTCTGAGCATCCTGCCGATTATAGTACAGCTAACCATCATTCAACTCGTCATGTTGACTCCTCATTAGACAGCGATGCGAGCCAGCGGCATGAACCACTGCGCGTACATGTGGAGCGTGTGGTACGACAGTACTTTGCGATGCTAGGCGATGAGATGCCGACCGACTTGTATGAGCTTATTTTAAAACAAGTTGAAGAGCCACTATTATCGGTTGTCCTTGAAAAAACGCGAGGCAATCAAACCAAGTGTGCACAAATCTTAGGTCTGAATCGTGGCACTTTACGCAAAAAACTCAAAACTTATGACTTAATGTAGCATCTGCTATATGCATTTCTCTGTCTTTATTACCAATCATTATGTATGGCAATTTAACGTTATTGACGCTATCCACCATGATATTGTCTGCAACAATTGTCATTGTCACCTTGCCAGACGTTTACGTCAGGCTTTTTTTATGGAAATTTTCTTATGAGTACAACCCCACTTGCTCTATTGTCAGTCTCTGATAAATCCAATATCGTTGAATTTGCGCAAGGCCTTATTAAGTCAGGCTTTGGCTTACTATCTACTGGCGGTACTTATCGTTTACTCACAGAAAACAATGTCGCTGTGACCGAAGTATCCGATTACACAGGTTTTCCTGAAATGATGGATGGCCGTGTCAAAACACTACATCCTAAAATTCATGGTGGCATCCTGGGACGCCGTGGTACAGACGATGCCGTCATGAGTGAGCACGCGATTGAGCGTATTGATTTGGTTGTCGTGAATTTATATCCGTTTGCTGAAACCATTGCTCGTGCGGATGTCACCATGAACGATGCTATCGAAAACATCGACATCGGTGGTCCTACGATGGTGCGTTCTGCGGCGAAAAACCACGCTCATGTGGGTATCGTGACTGATCCAGCAGATTATGAGCGCATACTTGCCGCTTTAGGTGATGGCACCAAGCTGATACCTGCTTTGCGCTATGACTTAGCGGTTAAGGCTTTTGAGCATACTGCACAGTACGACGGAATGATTGCCAATTTCTTAGGTAGCCGTGTCAATGAAAACCAGCAACCTGAGAATTTCTCACGTACTTTTAATGTGCAGCTCGAAAAAGCACAGGATCTACGCTACGGCGAAAACCCACATCAAAACGCTGCTTTTTATACAGAAAACCATCCGCTAAAAAGCCAACAAGCCTCTATAGCGACTGCTAAGCAACTACAAGGTAAGGCACTGTCTTATAACAATATCGCCGATACTGACGCTGCCCTTGAGTGCGTCAAAGCCTTTAGTGCACCTGCTTGCGTTATCGTTAAGCATGCCAATCCTTGCGGTGTCGCTGTGGATAACGATCAGGTAACCGCTTATAACACTGCCTTCAGTACTGATCCTGAGTCTTCTTTTGGCGGCATCATTGCTTTTAACCGCCCATTGACGTTGGCAGCTGCTAAAGCCATTATCGACAACCAGTTTGTAGAAGTTATTATTGCACCAAGCATCGAAGATGGTGTGCTTGAAGCGACAGCTGCTAAGAAAAATGTCCGTGTCTTGGTGTGCGGCGAACTGCCAGCGCCAGATCAACGCGATAGTCAGCTTGACTACAAGCGCGTCAACGGTGGCCTGCTAGTACAAGAGCAAGATCTTGGTTTGATTACAGCCAATGACTTAAAGATTGTCACTGATGTACAACCAACGGAAGCGCAAATCGCCGATCTATTATTCAGCTGGAATGTAGCAAAATACGTCAAATCCAATGCGATTGTTTATGCCAAAGGTCAGCGTACTATCGGTGTTGGTGCTGGTCAGATGAGCCGTGTCAACTCAGCGCGTATCGCTGCTATCAAAGCTGAGCACGCTGGATTGGCTACTGAAGGTGCTGTTATGGCGTCAGATGCCTTCTTCCCGTTCCGTGATGGCATCGATAACGCTGCCCAAGTCGGTATTGCTGCTATTATCCAGCCAGGTGGGTCTATGCGTGATGATGAAACCATCGCTGCGGCAAATGAGCATGGCATCGCGATGGTATTCACTGGTATGCGTCATTTCCGCCATTAAATTGTTCCGTATCACTTTGAATAGTAGCATTGATAGCAGTATTAAATTTTGTATCGCTATTAATGCTAAATCTTTATGATAAAAGTAATGCTCATTAAAAAAGCCACTGTAGACAGTGGCTTTTTTATGCTTCAAACTTGAGAAGATTATTTAGAACGAATGACTAAGTAAGTATCTCACGTTTTCCTTAATAGCTTTATTTCTAACGCCCTTGCGCGTTTGCTATATTGGCGTCATTAACTTCAACTTTATATACCAAGCGGAGATAATCCAAGTAATCTTGTAGCTGATCTTGCCCCAAGTTATCACGAATGATGGCAGCCGTTTGTGCTCTTTGCACATCAGATAATGGCGACTGCTCCTCCGTTTTAATACGATCACCGACCAACAAAGTCGCGCCCATCTCAGTCTCACTGGCAATAGCAACGACGCCATTATTAGCTGCTTGCTGACTAAAGGCCAGTCCGCGTTCTTTCTCTGTCAATAGAGTGGTTTGGCGATTCACTTCACCTAATGATTGAAAACGTACTGGCTGTTTATTGATATCAGCAGGCGTTTTAATACCAGCGGCTAGTTTCTTCGCCTCTTTTAACGCCAATGCCGTGGCCCTTTCTTGACGTAATATCTGAGAGATTTTTGGTGTAGCAGCAGCTAAGCTAAGCGTTTTCGTAGGACGATAGTTGCTTGGTTGCACCCATACTGTCCCGTTACCAACTTCGATACCTGCGGTTACTGCCTGATCTTGAATGGTAAATTCATCAAAAGCCTGCTTAATCACTGCTGGTTGTGATAACTCCGATTTGTTGTTTTCTTTACGATAATCCTTGATACGTTTTAGCGTTACGTTCTCTTGCTGAGCGATGTCTTCGATACTAAAGCCATCTGCTGCCAAGTCATTAATCGCTGTCACTTTATCTGCATAGATTTCTTGACGCTTATATTCTTTGGCTTTTGCTGTCAACTCTGCACGCATGCTTTCTAGGCTTGGGATTTTACTACCGTTATCTTCGGTTACAGTAAATATCTGATAGCCAAAGCTGGTCTTAATAGGTGCTGTTACATCACCCACGCTTAAGCCCTCTAAAGCTTGCTCAACCGCTGCAGCATCATTACCAAACACAGAGGGATTAAAGGTACCAATATCGCCACCTGTTGCTCCTGATGGATCATCTGACTCGGTTTTAGCCAATGCCGCAAAAGACTCACCTTTATCCAAGCGAGCTTTGATTTTGGTCGCTCTGGTCTTCGCGTCTTTACCCGTTAATAGGATTTGACTGATCTTACGTTCATCGACGACCGCTAGCCCTTGCTTATAAGCTTCATATTGCTGCTGCAAATCCTCTTCCGTAACCTCATTCACTTGAATGGCTTTAGGACTTAATTGCAAATATGCCAAATCTACCATCGCCGCACTTTTTAGTGTGTCTTTATTGGCATCATAATAGGCTTGTATATCGCCTTTGCTTAACTTGACCTGATCTGCATAATCTTGCCAATTAAATCGATGCAGCCAGATATTGCGCGACTCAAGTTGTAAGTCAATCAATTGACTGACCGCTTGCATTGGATATACTGCCGTGCCAACGATACTGGCATTGAGCTGATCAAGGCTTAACTGATTACGGAACTCAGAAAATAGCTGATCTTTCGTCATACCACGCTGGCGCAAAAAGTTTGAGAATTGCTCGTTAGAGAAATTACCTTCTGCGTCCTTAAAAATTTCTTCTTCACGCAATAGACGATTAATCGTGTCATCAGAGACTGTCATACCAAGCTTGCCCGCTTGCTGCTCCAATAGCGTACGATCAATGAGACCTTTGAGCACCTGCTCGTGCAATACATCTTCATTCAATAGACTGGCATCATCAACTTGTTCTAGTATTTCAGTACGACGGTTATTTACGGCAGTCTGATACTCGGACAACCCTACGCTTGCTTCACCCACCTGAGCGACTTGGTTGGGATCGACCCCACCTCCAAAATAGCTTTCGACACCCAATAGAGCGAGCGGCGATAGGCATAAAATCAATAAAATGCGACCTGGCCAGCTTTTTAAGAAATCGCGCAATTTATCCATAGTTATCTCTGCTTTATAAACCTATATTGATGAAAAACCATTGTAATATTACTATTAATATCAATGCTATCTAAGCAGGCAATGGTAAGAATAAGAACGTGTGAATTTGATATAGAACAACAAGACTGAGTAAAACAGCCTTATTTAAACAACGCATCTATCGCGCGCCCTATGATACGTGATTTTTGATGCAGACTCAAAATATTCACGTGGTATGATACAAACTATAGCGATAAAAAAAGCACCTAATATTTAGGTGCTTTTTTATGATTCATATTATGACTTTTCAGCCATGCTATAAACCATATAATGCTTTACTAAGTAAATGCTGTGTTGATTCGTATATCACGTCGTTATACAGCATCCGTTTTTAATAAAACGGCTTAGTTTAAACGCTCTTTTAAGTTTTTACCTGCTTTAAAGCTTGGTACTTTACTTGCTGGAATGCTAAGCTCTTCACCCGTCTTAGGGTTACGGCCAGTACGTGCTTTACGGTCTTTTACGCTGAAAGTACCAAAACCAACCAATGAGATGCTATCGCCAGCTTCTAGCGCTTCACCAACACTTTCCATAACAGCATTCAATGCATCGCCAGCTTGGGTTTTGTTTAGGCCACTTTTGTCTGCGATGCTATCAATTAATTCTGACTTATTCATAAAATTTCCTTCAAGTTTAAGGGGGATAATAAACGCTCACGCCAAGCATTGTAACGCTCTCATAGCATTTAAGCAATAAAAACTGCCTGACTGGCGTATTAACAGGTTTCGCTTTGTTATCGTCTTTATATCAAGGCAGCATAAGGAGCGCAAGCGATTTTACATATTTTTGCCTACTGTACTACGTATTTGACACTCAATGTTACGCAAAGCCTCTGCAACGGTCATAACTGCTAGTGACCTTGGCTTTTCCTAACTTCGACTTAGCGAGTCAACCTCTATACTGCCTTATCGTTCAAAGAGATGTTATCTCGTACTGAGGCATCGCCAGTCATAAATATCTGTGTCCTTGTTGATTACCAAATTGTAAAGTAATAATTTCCCAACTGACAGAAACTAGCGTTACTTTTTATTATAAAGGCGTTACTATAAGCAAAATATCACTGCACCTTTTGGGTCAATTTTGACTCTTGTTTGTCTTTTGCCTCTAATTTGCCAAATATAAAACGGATTATTTACATGAAGCGTTCTACGTTGTCTCACTCTTTTCTTAATATCATTCTGGTGTTCATCGAGTCGGCGCTGACACTATTGTTACGTTTAGATCCCGAACTACGTAAAGCCGCTTACCCACTTGCCAAGCAAGGTACTGTCGTGGCGCTACGCTTGTATCTACCGCATGTTGAGGTGTTTGCCACTTTTAGCACCAAAGGCGTATTATTAGACGCAGAGTTACCTATTGACCGCAGCGAATCTGACGTCATCATTAATGCCTATAGCATCCAAGTGATCAATGCGATCACCACTCATGACAGCGAAACCACCGAAAAACTACAAATGCGCGGTGAGTCTGTTCAAGTACAGTTGGTCAAGCAGTTTATTATGCAACTCGGTCTTGGCAGCTTAATTCAAGGTCTTATTAAAAAGATAAAAGGTGGCAAAGGTAAAACCAAGCCTACTGAAGCTGAAATGGCTGACAAAAAGGACAGCTATAAATTACGCATCAAAGAGCAACAAACCCAAATAAACACTTTAACTATTAAAAACCGTGAGCTTGAAATCACGGTTAAAGAGTTACAGAGCAAACAAAAAACCCTGATAATCGTCACCGTGTCTGCTCTCGTCATTATGATCGCAGCCATTATCGTGCTATTAATGAATTAATTTCGCCAACAACGACTTACCAATGTCAGCTTAACAATGAAAGGTTGCTTACTTTACCAAACGCGTTTGATGCCGATTAAGGCATATTAAGCGCTTAATATACTAGGCGCTTAGATGACTGGGGCGTATTGAACATTCAGCACGCCCTAATATAATTGATAGAAGTTAAAAAAACGTAAGACTCAAACCTTAAGACTGTATTTTAGTATTTCAAAAATACTAGGAATCAATGTTTTCAATCTTATATCCCCTCCTTTTAATACCATTGTTTTTATCAATCATAGTGATAAGCTCGATTAACCATTCAACCACACTTTAATCTTGACTAAATTACTCAGGATTAAGTATAATTGGCCTAATCGTTGCACACATCGGGTTCATCATCTGCTGTTTAATAACGATAAGACACAACTTAGCGATTATGTGATTCCATCAGTAGCTTTCATATTGCGCTACAAGCTGCCACCACTATCATTTTGCTAAGGTCGTTGTTAAATAAAAATGACTTAAAAGTTTGGAGATAACACATGCGTTTGACTACTCGAGGCAGATATGCCGTTACTGCGTTACTGGATTTGGCATTACAGACCAGCCAACAAGACACTGCAGTCTCCTTATCTGATATCGCCAAGCGGCAATCGATTTCCATCTCTTACCTTGAACAACTGTTTTCCAAACTTCGTAAGCGTGGTCTGGTCACTAGCATCCGAGGTGCGGCCGGTGGCTATCATCTAGCCAAACCATTGCATGAAATAGACGTCATGAGCATCATATCTGCCGTCGATGAGTCGGTCAATGCGATGCAGTGCGAAGGACGCGGCGACTGTCAAGGTGGTACAATGTGCTTAACCCATGATTTATGGTGTGCACTGTCCAATCATATCGAACAGTACTTGAAAAATATAACATTAGCGCAATTATTAGACATGGAAAATGTGCAGTCAGTGTCAGAGCGTCAGCACAACTCTACCAAAGAGATTTCCATAAAAGATATCAACACTATTACCCTATCGAACAGCGAGGCAAACCCAGCATGAGCCAACATAACAACCTTATATACTTAGATTATGCCGCCACCACACCAGTTGCTAAATCAGTAGCTGCTAAGATGAGCGAGTATCTGACAGTAGATGGCATCTTTGGTAATCCAGCCTCGCGCTCGCATGGCTATGGCTGGCAAGCAGAAGAAGCGGTAGAAACAGCGCGTCAACAAGTGGCCGAAGTCATTAATGCTGATCCACGCGAAATCGTCTTTACCTCTGGTGCAACAGAATCAGACAACCTAGCGATTAAAGGTGCAGCGCATTTTTATCAGTCTCGTGGTAAGCACATCATTACCAGTAAGATCGAACATAAAGCCGTATTAGATACGTGCCGTGAGCTTGAGCAAGAAGGTTTTGAGATTACTTATCTTGAGCCGCAACCAAGCACTGGGCTAATCCTACCAGAGCAAGTTAAAGAAGCATTACGTGACGATACTATCTTAGTATCACTCATGATGGTAAATAATGAGCTTGGTACGATTACTGATGTCGCTGCCATTGGTGAAATCACTCGTGAAGCGGGTGTGGTCTTCCACGTCGATGGCGCACAATCTGTTGGTAAAGTATTGATTGACCTTGAAACCACGAAGATCGATTTGATGAGCTTCTCAGGTCACAAAGCTTACGGCCCTAAAGGTATTGGTGCATTATTTGTTCGCCGTAAGCCACGTATCCGCTTGAAAGCAGAGCAGCATGGCGGTGGTCATGAGCGCGGTATGCGTTCAGGTACATTACCGACGCATCAAATCGTTGGTCTTGGAGCAGCATTTGCTTTAGCCAATGAGCGTTATGAAGAAGACCATGCACATGCAGCCAAGCTACGCCAAAAACTGTGGGACGGTCTACAAGATATCGAAGAGATTTACCTAAATGGTGATCTTGAGCACAGCGTACCTAACATCGTAAACATCAGCTTTAACTTCGTTGAAGGTGAATCGCTAATGATGTCACTCAAAGACTTAGCGGTATCATCAGGCTCAGCCTGTACATCAGCGACGCTTGAGCCATCATATGTATTACGCGCTATTGGTCGCCCAGATGAATTAGCACACAGCTCAATTCGTTTCAGCTTCGGTCGTTATACCACTGAAGCAGACATCGATACTGTCATCAAACAAATGCATGAAGCGGTCGATAAATTACGTGCCTTATCACCACTGTGGGATATGTACCAAGAAGGTGTTGATTTAGATTCAGTCGAATGGGCTGAGCACTAAAATTACCGAAAGCAACGACATAGTTGTCAAACAGAACCATTAAACGATTGATCAGACACTTATAAATCCAGTTTTTATAAATCCAGTTTTTATAAATACCGTTTCTATTAACTAAATGTTTGACCCCAATTATCGATGAGTAGTTAGACATTTAAAGTCAGTAATTGACTACTCATCATCTAACTAGGAGAAAACCCCATGGCCTATAGTGACCAAGTTATTGATCATTACGAAAATCCACGCAACGTCGGCAATCTTGATAAAAATGCCAAAAACGTTGGTACTGGTATGGTTGGTGCCCCAGCTTGTGGCGATGTAATGCGCCTACAGATTCAAGTTGATGATAACGGCATCATTGAAGATGCACGCTTTAAAACTTATGGCTGTGGTTCAGCAATCGCTTCAAGCTCGCTCGTGACTGAGTGGCTAAAAGGCAAAAGCTTGGATCAAGCGGGCGAAATCAAAAACAACGATATCGCGAAAGAGTTGGCCTTACCACCAGTAAAAGTGCATTGCTCTGTACTTGCTGAAGACGCCATTAAAGCCGCTATTAGCGACTATAAAGGCAAGCATAGCGCAGCAGTAGAGACAGAAGAAGCGGCTAGCTAAACCTATTAGCGTAAGTATTGTACTTCTAAATACACGGTCTTAATGGCCGTACTTTAGTAGTCGGTGTATTGAACAGCTACTAACGCTAAAGAGGTGACAATAACGCTAATGTAATTGTCACCTTTTATTTTCTAGTGACTCTTAACTGGTCGTTATTAAGATTTTTTTGGCAAGTGCGCTATTTTCATTGCCAGTTTATACAGATTTTTTTGATTGATATTTATCATTGATAGTCAATGGGAGTTGGCATGATTGAAATGACAGAACGCGCCGCTCAGCATGTTCGAGACTTTTTGGACAATCGCGGCAAAGGCGAAGGTATTCGAGTGGGTATCCGTACCGCGGGTTGCTCAGGCTTAGCTTACGTTTTAGAGTTTGTAGATACCCCTGATGAAAATGACACGCGTTACGAAAGCCGCGGTGTTAACATCTTTATTGATCCTAAAAGTTTGGTCTATTTAGATGGTTTGTTGATGGACTACGAAAAAGAAGGTCTTAACGAAGGCTTTAAGTTCACCAATCCCAATCAAAAAGGCGAATGTGGTTGCGGCGAGTCTTTTACCGTTTAATGAGCCAAAGGTTGAAAACCCTTGAGTTTAGAGTTTCCTGACTCTATATTCAAGCCATAGTAGATATGTTCTCAGCTAAAGAAAACTTTCAAAATAAATAACAAGCAAGGCGTATGATATGACAGACATTACTGCAGAAGCCCAGTTTGATAACTTCTTTGCCCTATTTGAGCAGCCTGTACAGTTTGAAGTCAATCAAGAGAGTCTCGATCAGCATCTACGTCTGCTACAAAAACGTTATCATCCTGATAATGTCACCAAGAATCTAGCCAATACTACGCAAGCGCAACAGCAGTCTGAGCAGGCCTCAGCGTTAATCAACCAAGCCTACCAAGCGTTAAGTGCGCCTGATAGTCGTGCTAGCTATCTACTAGACATGGCAGATCAAGCACAGAATCTAGAGCATTCAATTGCAGACTTGGATTTTTTAGAAGATGCGATGCAGATGCGCATGGATTTAGATGACGCTATCGAGGGTAAAGATCGTGCGACATTGCAAAAACTACACCCTCAAATCACCGAGCGACTGGCAGAACAGTCTAAGCGTTTTAACGATGCTTACCAAAACCAAGATTGGCAAACGGCGATTGATGCGACACAAAAACTGAAATTCTTAGTCAAATTAAATGCTGACGTGACTACTGGTATCGATGAGTTAGCGACTGCTGAGCATTTAGATGATGATGATTTATACGTCTAACTAACTGAGTATAAGTTTGTTAATTTATTCTATATGCCAAATTTATTCATAAATACTATTCGCTTATAACGCTTATTTGAAAACTATATTATAAGCGATGGTTAAAATAGTCATAGCGATGCCGTATAATCCCTTATTTTAAGCACTTTTAATCGCTAAGTATCTTCATTTTCACGTGCATACAAAGCAGTTAAACTACAATAGTGCGCTTATCATATTTGTTCCATTTCACTTACTAATTTTATCTCTTTCATTTTATCTTTGAGTTATCTTATGTCTTTATTGCAAATTGCCGAACCCAATCAAAGTGCCCAACCCCATCAGCATCGTTTTGGCCTAGGAATTGATCTTGGTACTACGCGCTCATTGGTCGCGGTAGTACGCTCAGGCAAGGCGCAAGTCTTAGAGGCAAGCGCAGCTACCGATACATTATTACCTTCTGTGGTCTATTATCCAAGCATAGGTAAGCCCTTGGTTGGCTCTGATGCATTAGCTCACTTAGCGGATGATCCAAAAAATACGATCGTCTCGGCTAAGCGTTTTATGGGTCGTAGTCAAGCTGATATCAAATTCTCTCATCCTTATGAGTTAAGCGGCAGCAAAGATGACATGCCAGCATTTGTGACGGCTCAGGGTAAAGTATCGCCTGTTGAAGTATCAGCACGTATTTTAGCAGCGCTTGAGCAACGGGCAGCGAGCGCATTGCCTGCAGACAGTATTGAGGGTGCGGTCATTACTGTCCCTGCTTATTTTGATGAAGCCCAGCGTCAAGCGACCAAAGATGCAGCCCAAGCGGCTGGTATCAATGTGTTACGCCTGCTAAATGAGCCTACTGCTGCTGCCGTCGCCTATGGTCTCGACCAGTCAACGCAAAACGGTGATAAAGAAAGTTATTATTTAATTTACGATCTGGGTGGCGGTACTTTTGACGTTTCTATCTTAAAACTAACTGATGGCGTCTTTGAAGTATTGGCAACTGGCGGTAATAGTGCATTAGGCGGTGATGACATCGATCGTCTAATGACCAATTGGCTTATCAAACAATTAAATATCGATCCTAAAGACGTGAGTCGTCATGATAAAGCGATACTCGCCCAACAAGCCAAGGCTTATAAACAAGCCCTGACGGATGCTGAACAAGTCAATATTGACATCACTGTCAATGAGCAATCTTACCAAGGTGTGCTGCGCCGTACAGATTTGCTGGCTATTGCAGAGCCAGTTAGCCGCCGTACACTGAGCGTATGCGAACAAGTACTGCGTGATGCCAAACTTTCGAGTGCTGATCTAGACGAAGTGATTTTGGTCGGTGGCTCTACTCGTATGCCTGCTATACAACAAGTCGTGACAGAGTTTTTTGCCAAGCAACCACTTTGTCGTCTAAATCCAGATGAAGTCGTGGCTTTGGGTGCTGCCCAAACGGCGCATCAATTGGTCAATGGCGATAGTAATAACAACCTACTATTGTTAGACGTAACGCCGCTATCGCTTGGTCTTGAGACCATGGGCGGCTTAGTTGAAGTACTGATTCCACGTAATACGCCTATCCCTGTCAAAAAACGCCAAGTGTTTACCACCTATCAAGATGGTCAAACAGGCATGGTGATTCATGTGGTACAGGGCGAGCGCGAGACAGTAGATAACTGCCGTTCATTGGGTCGTTTTGAGCTATATGGTATCCCGCCGATGAAAGCTGGATTTGCTCGTATTGAAGTGACCTTTAGTATCGATGCGAATGGACAGCTAACCGTCAGCGCACAGGAAACCACAACCAAGACAGAAAGTAAGATTGAGATTGTGCCTTCTTATGGGTTATCAGATGAGCAAAAAGAGCAGTTGCTCGTTGCAGGATTCAAGCATGCAGAAGAAGATAAAAATACACGTTCTTTAATCGAAACCAAAGTAGAAGCGGAGCGTGAAGTATTAGCGCTACAATCTGCCCTTAAAGAATTTTCAGCCTTATTGTCTTCTGAGGAGCAGCACTCATTGGCTGAGCAAATACAAGTGTTGCAGACAACGCTCAGTACTGATGATTTGGCACTTATCGAGGCAAAGCAAGCAAAGCTCAAGCCTCACAGTGATGCCTTTGCTGCCCGTATTATGAATCAAAGCGTCAAAGCCAGCATGGCAGGCACGAATGCCCAAGATTGGTAGCAGATACATTCAAAAATATGGCTTAGTCACCATACTAAGCTCATTTTTTATTCTTTTAATTGATTAGCACTGGAAAGACGATTTATGCCAAAAATTACCGTACTACCGCATCATGAAATTTGCCCTGAAGGCGCTGAAGTCGAGCTAGAAGCTGGCAGCAACTTATGTAAAGCGCTATTGGAAAAAGGCATTAAAATTGAACATGCATGTGAGATGTCAAAAGCCTGTACCACATGCCATGTGGTCGTCCGTAAAGGTTTTAATAGTTTAGATGAAATGGATGATATTGAAGCCGATTTATTAGATCGTGCTTGGGGGTTAGAGCCTGACTCACGCCTATCTTGTCAGGTCATGCTCGATGATGAAGACTTAACCATTGAGATTCCTAAATATACGCTCAACCATGCAAAAGAAAACCACTAAACGCTAGAACATGTCCTAATATTACAGTTTACTTCATTAGATAAAAAAGCCAGCTATCATAATAGTAGCTGGCTTTTTTGCGCTTGATTTTATAAACATTATTTTTGGACGATTGTCATTGATTGTCATTACGTTTGCTTGCTGCCGCTATGTCAGTTGCCACTTTTTCTTGCTCCTGCTCGACACGTTCAAGCGCAAAATTTAAGCGTGCTCTGATATCTTGATAATCATTATCCTTCATATCTTTAAAATTTAGATGCAAATTGAAACCTGGTAGTGTGTGATCAACCCACTTTGATAAATGACCTTTATACGTATCTGGATCCAGCACTTGCCATGCATTTACCTTGCTATCAAAACCTTTTAACTTGAACGCACCCGCATGCTGACAGTCATAATTATGACAGATATAATCGTAAGTACTCTCACTGACCAGTATCTCATCTTTACCAGCGCTCGACTCAAGTCTTGCCGCGAGATTGGCCTCTTTACCAATAAGAGTATAGCTTAGACGGTTATTACTACCAAAATTACCAACATGGCAATAACCTGTGCTGATGCCGATACGGATGTACAACCCCTCAAAGCCCATCAAGCGCCATTTCTGCCTCAAAGTTCGCATCTCGCGACGCATATCTATTGCCATTGCAATACAGTCTAAAGCATCTTGGCGCGCACCGCGACTATTTGGCTCACCAAAAAAACACACCATGCCATCACCAATAAATTTGTCAAGTACGGCGCCATGCTTGTTTGCTATCAATGTCATACAATGCATATAAGTATTTAAGATATCAGCCAAATTGTCAGCGCTCAAACTATCTGACAACTCCGTAAAGCCAACGATATCTGAGAACATAATCGTCAGCTTAGCACGCTTATTAGCAACAGTAACTGGGCTATCAGATTTTACGATAGGCTCCCAAACTTGCGGAGGTATGAAGCGCGTCAACTTATTAATGACGGAGACCATCGTGCTTAATCGTCCAACAGCCTGATGAGCACGAGTTTCATAACCAATATACTCTTGGTACACATGCCAAAACTGATACAGTATGACGATCATACTGGCTAATAATATTATTGGTGTGGTCCAGCCTTCGTGGCAATCTATATCAGCACTGCTTAGGGTAACGCTAACATAATAGAAGACAATGACGGTTATTACGGAAACGGTAATCAGTTTTAAATGATTTTCAGGGCTACTAATAATAATTCTGAGTGCTATGAGCGCAGCTAAGCTAAGCGAAATAACCGTGCAAAACTGTATCGACCCAATAACTACCGATAGTAAAATGATAACAATGTTAGACGTCCAGAAGCTTTTTTGGCGGCGATAGTTATAAATCAAAATCATTAAACTTGGCAGACAAACAATAACGAGTAGTGCCATTGAAGTAGGTCTAAAATTAAAATGTACAGCGAGGAGTATGACCGTAAGTATTAAAACGAAGACTTCTGGATAGTCAAATCGATAAATCCCTTCATTTTTTGAAGAGTGATTTGGTCTCAGCGTGTCTAAAAAAGGCATATGAAGTATTCGCTCACGTAAAACAGGCTATGTAAAAAATTAAAAGGCTTGAGGATAGCACACGCGTACTACCTGCCTCTATGCCAAGTTGTGTATAAAATTAATCAATGATTACATTATACTTTTTAAATGCAACAAAACCCATGTCACTGATAGCCAAAAGCCTACCACTCATCACTCATCTTGTCTTAATACGCTACTAAATCAGGATTATAAGACATATCGTTTGAGCCAAACACAAAAAATCCAGATAATATTTATCTGGATTTCAAATACTTAAAACCTATTAATATATAAAAATTAAGTCATGTAATAACCGAGCATAACGTTGGCACATAACCGTAAAACGACTAAGACACCAAAATAAAGCTTAACTTTAAACGTTTAGTCATTTTTCTAGTTATTTTGATGGGTCAATCGATGCCCAGTTAATTGATACCTAGTTAATCGAGGCCTAGCCAATAGAGTATCATTATCAATTTGCCAATCAACTTACCGACCTATTACTACTCAGGTATTTATTACATTTGCCAATCAAATGGCATTTGATGATGACCACGTAGCGCCATCATTAACGTCTGCTGCATCTGCGCCAACACCTCTTTAGTATAAGGAATAGCAGGAACGCCCCATACTGGATTTGGCCATTGCATGTCGTTTTGATAGCGAACGATATGATGAAAATGAAGTTGCGGCACTTGATTACCGAGTGCTGCTACATTCATTTTATCAGCTTGAAAGGTCTTGGCTAGCTGACTCGACAACCAGCTTGACTCACGTAAAAACTGTGTTTGATCAGCTTCAGATAACTCATATAACTCTTTGATACCTGATACGCGCGGCACTAATATTAACCAAGGAAACTGGCAATCATTGATTAAACGACAAGTTGATAATGGGAAATCCCCCACTAAAAAGCTATCGGCAGCAAGTTTATGATGAAGTTGGAACATAATGACGGTTCTCTTGTTATGACACTCAGATAAAAGGAATATAAATCTAGAAAAGCAGAATTTAATTTAATAAAAAACAATAGGCTAAATATAGGATGTCGCTATTTTATCAGTTATCCGACCGATAAAATAGCGCTATGACTCATTGTCTTGACGTCCTACTTGGGCACTGGCTAGCTGACTTATTGAGCTGATTTAATCTACTAAAAATCATTGCTGAGCTCTCAAAATGCCGAAATACCAAAACAACTACGCTGACTCTGCCACCATATGCTCGCTAAAATAGCATAATAACTCTTGAATTGCGCTGACGCGCTGTTGCGGCGTTGCCAGTTTATCAGCATCTTGATAACGAATACCAGAAGCACCGTTCATACGATAACGCTGACCATTGCTCTGAATCAACTTAATAATTGCCAAGGCATCGACTGGCGTATCAGGTGCAAACTCTAATGTCATGCTATTACTATTTGCATCAATCTTATTGATTTTGAGCGGCTCAGCTTGTATACGCAGTCCGTGGATGGCGAACAACTGCTTAGTTTGCTCTGGTAATGTACCAAAACGGTCAATCATTTCGGTACGAATATCAATCAATGCCTCTTTATCATCGGCATTACTGATACGCTTATAAAATAACAAACGCTGATGGACATCATGTAGATATTCTTCTGGTATCAATGCTGAGCTATGCAGATTAATCTCACTAGTCAGCGACAACGGTGTGCTTAAATCAGGCTCTTTACCCGCTTTAATGGCTTTTGTTGCACGCTCCAGCATGTCCATATATAAGCTAAAACCAATCGCCTGCATATTACCACTTTGCTGCTTACCAAGTATTTCGCCAGCACCGCGAATTTCTAAGTCTTCGCTAGCCAGCATAAAACCTGCACCTAAGGTATTGGCACGTTCAATCGCATGCAATCGGCGCTTAGCATCGCCTTTTAGACCTTTGATAGAAGGCACAAGTAGATAACAATACGCTTGATGATGACTACGACCGACACGACCACGCAGCTGATGTAATTGTGCCAAGCCAAACTTATCGGCGCGCTCAATGATGATAGTATTGGCATTGGGCACATCAATACCGGTTTCGATAATGGTAGAGCATATCAGGACGTTGAATTTTTTATGATAAAACTGCTGCATCACTTGCTCAAGTTGGCGCTCTTGCATTTGCCCATGAGCCACGCCTACTCGCGCTTCAGGCACCAATTCACGTATGGTTTCTGCCATACGCTCAATGCTCGCCACATCATTATGTAATAAATAAACCTGCCCACCGCGCAATAGCTCACGCAAGATAGCCTCTTTCATTAACGCATCCGTTTTTTGCATGACAAAGGTTTTAATCGCCAAACGTCGTGCTGGAGGTGTCGCGATAATTGACATGTCACGCATACCTGAGAGCGCCATATTGAGCGTTCTAGGGATGGGGGTTGCTGTCATCGACATACTATCCACATCAGTCTGAATCGCCTTGATACGCTCTTTATGGCGCACCCCGAAGCGATGTTCTTCGTCGACAATCATCAAACCTAGATTAGAAAACTTCACATCAGGTTGTAACAGTTTATGGGTACCGATGACGATATCGACTTTACCTGCTGCTAAATCTGTCAACACCGTTTCTTGATGCTTTTTGCCGCCAAAGCGCGATAGCGTCTCGATACGCACTGGCCAATCAGCAAAACGGTCGCGGAAATTGTCTTCATGCTGACCGGCCAGCAAGGTCGTCGGCACTAGCACCGCTACCTGATAACCGGCGCTGACGGCAATGAATGCTGCCCGCATAGCCACTTCTGTTTTACCAAAACCCACATCACCGCAGATGAGCCGATCCATTGGTTGGTTTTGTCGCATGTCTTCCATCACCGCATGAATGGCATTGGCTTGATCCGGCGTTTCTTCAAAGGCAAATTGACTGGCAAAGAGCTCATACTGTGACGCATCTATTTTAAAATGAATACCGACTTTAGCTTCACGACGCGCCTGCATATTAAGCAGTTCAGCCGCTACGTCATGGATTTGCTCTAGCGCCTTTTGCTTAGCTTTATCCCATTTGCCACTACCAATTTTGTGCAATGGCGCAAGTGCTGGGTCACCGCCACTATAACGGTTAATCATTTGCAAGTTAGCAACGGGCACATAAATACTGGCATCATCGGCATATTTTAAGTGAATAAACTCTTGCTCACCGTCGCCCACATCTAACGTAATCAGCCCATTATAACGACCAATACCATGCTCGATATGCACCACTGGGCTGCCTTCGGTTATCTCGGTAACACTCTTAACCAAGAACTCTTCGGACACCCCGCTTTGACGACGACGGCGTGTTTGCAATACTTGGCGACCAAATAATTGCGTCTCACTAATCAGCACCAAACGCTCAGGAACATAGACGCCACGCTCAATGGGCGCAACGGTTAAACCAACCTGCGGTAGCTTATTACCTTTAACGCTGTTGGTTTTGTCCGCTGCTAGAAACGCTGCAAAGCTGTCATAAGCCTTAATGTCAATCTTGCCTTTGAACAGCTCAATAAGAATCTCACGGCGACCCGCTGTTTCTGCCACAATTAATACTGGCGTCGCTGTTTGCGCTTGTAACTCTAAAAATTCTAATAGCTGGGTAAGAGGCTCAGACTTTTGGTGATTAACAGCCAATTGTGGCGGCTCTTGCGCACTGAGCGTCACCAAGCCTTGCTGCTTATTTGCCGTCAGTGGCAATTGTGGCTGTGAATCTGACTGCTCTTCAACTTCCAGCAATGAACCATCTGCTAACAATGAAGCATCTTTCAATAACGAATCATCGCTGTCAATCGCAGCGACATCCGTCATGCTAGCCAACTCATTGCGCTCACTGAGAATCACGCGTGGATAATGATTAAGATGTTCGTTAAGAGTATTTGACAATAAATACAGCAACTCAGGCGCGACAATAGGCTTATCGATATCATGACGACGCTCTTCATAACGGCGCTGAATTTGTGACCAGTAATCTACCTGTTTTTCATTAATCAATTCATCAGTGATAAACAGCGCATCGCTTGGTAAGTAAGCAAATAAGCTACTCTCTGCTGTCCACGCTTTTAAATCAAAAAATAGCGGCTGATAATATTCAAGTCCGCTACTAGCGATACCTGCCATGACGTCTTTATGTAGCTCGAACTTACGGCTGCTCGCATTAGGGAACATCGTGGCGAAGTTGGTACGAAACGTCTCACGCCCTTCATCAAGCGGGAACTCTTTTGCTGGCAATATTTGGAATTGTTCGATAGGTTTTGAGATATCTGGCAACTTGTGTAGCAGTGATAGTGACTCTTTGCCCATACTACTATCGTTGCCGCTCATCATTGTTTTGAGGTCATCAACGGTCAATGTCCGCTGGGTTTGCGGATTAAAAAAACGAATGGTCTCAATCTCATCATCAAACAAATCTAAACGTAGTGGAAACGGCTGACCCATGGCAAAGATATCAATGATACTGCCACGTACCGCGAATTCACCCGGCTCAAACACATTCTCAACGGCGCGGTAACCTGCCTTTGCCAACAATCCGCGCTGGGTATTGATATCAAATCGATCACCAACGCTCAAATCAAAATGCTGCCCAATCAGCCAGCTTGGCGGTGCTACACGATGCATTAATGCTTGTACAGATATCAATAGCACACCTGAAGTTGGCATATCGGTTAATAGATTGATACGCTCACTAACAATATCTTGATGTGGTGACAGCTCATCATAGGTCAACGTCTCCCAATCGGGGAACACATAAGCATCGACGCCGCAAAATGCCAATTCCGTCTCTATCTGATTGAGCTGGTTTTGGTCACGCGTCACCACAACTTTTAATCGGTCGGCAACATTCCATAGCGGTGTTTGCACCAGACTTGCTAGCCACAAACTGCTGACTGCACCATGCACAGGTGCCAGCCAACGCCGCTCGGCATTCTGGATAGGAAACAACTGCTGGTTAATTGGTTCAAACGCGTCAGTCAAAGCAGTGATAGGCATAAAGAGTAGGATCAATGTTAAGAGTCAGAGAGCTATTATACGAATATTTCAGCAATTACCAAAATTTATGCCGTAACGGTTTGTCACTTAGCATTTTTATTAAAAAACCAATAGCCAAATAGCTGATAAAGATTATATTCGTATATAAAGACAGGATGATTAAATGTAAAAACCTCAACGGCTAAGCTGAGGTTTTTGAGTGCTATTTATTAAGCTGGTGTTAAATTAATGGCTTGTCGCTAGCGATAATGCCATTATTATCGGCATAGACAAACATACCAGAATTTAGTGTTAAATCACCAAAGCTAATTTCAATATCGGTTTGACCTTCATCGCGGCGATTCGATTTACGCGGAATGCAACCAAGCGCCATAACACCGATGTCCATTGCTGCCATATCATCAACGTCACGGACGCAGCCGTACACGATAACCCCCGCCCAGCCATTATCAATCGCTGACTGCGCAATCATATCGCCTAACAGCGCACAACGCATCGAACCACCACCGTCAACGACCAATACCTTACCGTTACCATCTTTGTCTTTACCATCGCTATTTAGCAATGATTTGACGCGACTATTGTCTTCGAAGCATTTCACCGTCACAATTTCACCGCAGAACTTGTCCTTGCCACCAAAGCTATGAAAAGACTTACCTTCGATATTAGGCAAACACACCTGCGACTCAGGATTGGCATCCAATAAATCACAGGTCACAAAGTTCTCTTTATCCATTGTTATTGATTCTGGCATGTCTGACATAGTGACGCTCCTTGTTATGTATGATTGGTTATTCATGACTGATTATTTATGACTGGCGCTTAATTTTAATCGTTCCCTTAACTTAATACTTAGGCTATTTTTTAACTTTAGTCATCGCTAGCATTTGCTTATTTTCGATGATATCAGTGGTTTGGATAGCAGGTTCAGTACGGTATTTATTACGCTGATAAACATCATGCGCACTCATCGCCATGGCAATGGCAACGCGTTTGGCGGAAATGGGATGCAGTGACAATGATTCTGAAACTAAGGACGATATCAGCTGAAAGGCTTTTTGACCAATACTTTCAAGCGGACGACCTTTATGCTTGCCAAGTAACAAGGACGGGCGGAAAATAACTAGCTGCGTAAAACCTAGCGCCATAATAGACTGCTCAGTTTCAGCTTTTACGCGATTGTATAAAAACCGACTATGAATATCAGCATTCATGGATGATAACAAAAAGAAATTTTCAACACCTTTGTCTTGGCACAGTTTAGCAAAATTGACATTATAATCATGATCAACCTTTCGAAAGGCCTCATCGCTACCAGCCTGCTTCTTAGTCGTACCAAGACAGCTAAAAGCGTCCGTCTTTCGATCAACGCCAACACTGGCAAATATTTCAGCCAAATTATCAAAATCATTAACCTGATAAAAGCGCATGCTGGTATTGATATAGCGTGGCGGACGCCTTGCAATCACAATTAACGTGTCATAAAGCTCACTAAGCTGTTTGACAAGATGCTGTCCGACCAATCCTGTCGCGCCAATTACAATTGCTTTTCGCTGCATAGCCTATCCATTTATAGTGTGTTAGAAAATAGATGATAATGAAAAATCTGATTTTAAAGCCTATCACCAAAGCTTTTCATCTTAGGGCTTACCCTCATTTTGAAAATGGTGATAAAAATGAGATAAATCATAGTCAAATGAGGAAAATAGCGCAGATACTATCGAAATAGTAAACAGTATCGGGATATTAACCAGCTATTTGACATTTTTTTTAACATTGTTTGGCAAGATTCAGCCACTTTTAGCCCATTTAGAAGTCCATCGATTGAATTGAGGACATGCCCTAGTATCATACCTAAATTAACGCATAACTGAGGGTATTCTATAGAATTTATTGTAAGAGATTTTATCGGCTAAGCGATTTATTCACTCATAAGCGGTTTTTAGTGCAACAATATTGATAAGTATTTCAAAAAACAGCTGAGCAGAGACACAAAAACTGTCATATATATGATCACACAACTTCTTTAAGCATTAATCATCAAATATATTGTTCTAAGGGCGATAATTTGCTAAGATAACCGGCTTTACACGTTAACGCTGTTTAATTATTCCAAACAGTTTTGGCGCTTGCGATGCTCTATTGCTAATTTAGGTGCCTTTAATAACAGATAGGTACTTTAATATTAGACATCGACATCATGTTTGGCGAGACGGCTGCTCGTTACCGATGATGGTTAAACCCTTTTTTATTGTAATCCACATTCATATTTTTATCTGTCTTTATCAAGGAGATTCGCGTGGCTAATACTGCACAAGCTCGTAAACGCGCCCGTCAAAACACCAAACGTCGTCAGAACTCTGCGTCACAACGCTCTATGGTTCGTACTTACTTAAAACGTGTTGATGCGGCTATCGCAGCTAAAGATTATGACGCGGCTACCGAAGCTTACAAAAAAGCGGTACCAGTTCTTGATCGTATGGCTGACAAAGGTATTATTCATAAGAATAAAGCTGCTCGTCGTAAGAGCCGCCTGAACAAAACTATCAAAGGCCTACAAGCTTAAGATTGGTAACGTTTAGACCACATCTCGCCTTTATAGCGTGATGACTAAAACCTTGTCACTGGTTCTAATACTGGGGCAAGGTTTTTTTATGTCTGCTTGAAAAATGAGTAGTAATCTTTTCAATAGTATTTAGATTAAATAGTATTTAGATCCATTTCACCTCTGGTGGTAAGAGCAATGTATTAGGATGAAAGCCGGCAGCACGGTAATCTTCTAATAAAGTATGAATCGGGCGCACATATACTTCACCGCGCCAAACGAAGTGTGCACTGGCTTGTTCAAACGGCTTATCATCAAACCACAAAAACACGCCTTCCATCATCTTTGGCCAATCATTCCAATCAATCTCGACCACATCAAACATCACTGCTAAAAAAGCAGACAACAAAGTATCATGACTAACAGCAAGCATGAGATGCCCTTGCTGCGGCTGATATTGATAAAACAGCGATAAAATATCGAGACCGCCTTGGTAAGCGTTTTTGGTACCTTCAAGATTGCCTTGCAAAAATCGATTGATAAAGTTGAGCACGCCAATTTCTTTAAATACTGGATTTGCTATTTCAGGCTCAGTCACTAAGCTGCCAGGCTCGACCAACAATGACTGATGCGTAATATCACGTTGTAGTCCCGCACCTGCTTGCATCAGCTGCGCCGTGTCAATACAGCGTCCAATCGGACTTGAGATACTATCTACATCAAGCGAGTACGGTAAATGCCCTGCCAACCAACGCCCCCACGACTTCGCTAGTACTCGACCTTTAGGTGTTAAGGGTAATTGATAACTGGCAAAACCATTGCCATCAGAGCGTTCACGTAAGGAATGTCTGGTAAATAAAATCAGCCGTTTATCTTCAGGCAATAAGCTGACTGAGGAAATCATACTATCAGGCAAGTGTGAAGGCGCCGGAGCACTTGGAGTATGACTCGCAAGCTTTTCAGCAGACAGTTTTGAGGGAGTGTTATTGAGATATTTGCTCATGGTAACAAGCGTAGCAGATTTTTTGATATGAATGAACAAAATATCAGTTCAATTGTAATATTGCTTACGAGTCTAGGCGGTTAGACTTTAAAATAAGCGCTATTTTATATTCACTATTTTAAAAAATACGAATCAAGGTGACAAATAACTAAAAATATTTTTACTTTCAAGAGGCTAAAATTACTTAGCCGATATCAATGACTTTGTCCCACGCAAATGCTAATGCAGTGCTGCTCACCTCATTTGGATACGCACGTGGATTGACAATGATTCGTGTATTACCAATACGGTAATCAAATGCTTCGTGTGTATGTCCATGTACCCATAGTATTGGCGCCCAATCTTCATGCATCCAGCCAGACAAATCACTGACAAAAGCTGCATTACTTGGTAAATTCGCATACTTCTCAGACACCGATAATGGACTGATACTATGATGGCTCATCACAACAGTTTTTTTGCCAAGTGTTTTGGCGGTGATCAATGCTTGCTTTAACCATTGACGCTGCTTAGCATGGATTTGCATCGATACTTCAGGTGAAAAAAGCTCGCCTCCAGCATAGATTTGTTTATAGTCACGCATAAAGCGCATAGCAGCAGCTATAGTATCTTCATTGGCCTGATATTGGTAATCTGTCCATAAAGTACAACCTAGGATACGTATGTCACCAATATCAATATGTTGACACTGTAGAAAACGGACGCCTTGCTGCGACTGGGCATTATAATTATCCCAAGTCGCCAGCTTTTTATCAAAATGTAGTACATCTTCATTAAAGTATTCATGATTACCAGCTATGGTAATCACAGGCACTTGCAAACGTGCTGCCTGCTCTTGTAGCCATGGCATACCACTATCGCTGTTGGCAGTATCGCCCGCGACTAATACCACGTCTGCATCAGTTTTGGGAATATGCCCTAGCGGATGTGACTGACGCGCATAACTGTCAATATGTAAGTCACTTAAAATCTGTAATTTCATAAGTTCTAATATCATTAAATAAACGTAAATAGTTTAGCACTTTTTGATATACCTGCAAAAATTAAAAAAAGACAGCGGATTAGGCTGTCTTTTTTATCATGCTGACACTATAAAATGCTAAACACTTTGTAAATATAAAAATATTTTATAAGTATCTAAATACCTCGGAGTATCTTTTGTAATTTAGCGGCAGGATCTGCTGCCTGAGTAATTGAACGACCAATCACCAAATAATCAGAACCATCATCTAACGCCTGTTTCGGCGTACAAATACGTTTTTGATCATCTGCATTGTCGTCTAGCAAGCGAATACCAGGGGTAATCAATTTAAAATCTTGACCACATAGTGTCTTGAGCGTTTTAGCTTCTTGCGCTGAACAGACCACGCCATCAAGACCTGCTTGCTTGGTTAATTGTGCCAATCGACTCACTTGCGCATCTAGACCATGGGTAATACCTGTTTGCATCAATGCTTGATTATCCATAGAGGTCAGCACGGTGACAGCTATCAGCAAGGTATCAAAGTTACCGTCTAACAAGCGCTGTTTAGCCAATGACATCGCCTCTAAGCCTGCGCTGGCATGCACATTCACCATCCATACGCCAAGCTCAGCTGCCGCTAGTACCGCTTGAGCGGTAGTATTAGGAATATCATGGAATTTCAAGTCTAGAAATACGTCAAAATCACGCTGATGTAGCGCCTTAACTATCTCAGGACCACAGCGAGTAAATAGCTCTTTACCCACTTTTAAGCGGCATGATGTTGGATCTAACTGATCAGCTAATGCTATCGATGCCTCCATCGTCATATTATCTAAGGCAACGATGACTGGGGAATTCATTGTATTATTCATGGTTTTACCATATCTATATCAGAATTATCAAAACACTATATATGGACTGCTCATAGATCAGTACAAAATATAATTTAGTCTCGCTTTTGTTTGGTAAGTGTCGCGCCTTCATCTACAGTAAGTACTTCTGCGTCTTGCACTTGCACATTGGTTGCTGTCGAACCATAAACAGCTTCTTCCACCGTTGGCGCACTTGCTTGGCGATCAATGACAGCATTGGCTTGTGTCAGTTGCGCTTGCAAGTTCACATTCGCTTTTTGCAAACGCGAGATTTCCCACTTATTCTGTAAGACACGGAAGATAAGCAGTGCCAACAAGATGCCAATAACAATACCAAGCATAAGGCATAAAATCAGCAGCAATCCTAGATTCATCGTCGGTGCTTGCGAGAATAATAAATTTACGCCAACTTCGGTATTGTTTGCCAACACCAAACCAAGTGCATAAGCAAAGCTCAAAAACAGCAATACAAATAGTAAAAAGCGCATGAGACGTCTACCTCGATTTGGAATGTCGTTAGTGTTTTAAAAATAGCACTTTAAAACCTTCATCAACCCACACATTTATATGCTTATAAACTCACTAGTGATAAATTCTAGCAAAAGTGGCTGGCAAGCACTCTTGTTGGCAATTTTACCCAATAAATACTTTATAACACACTTATCTATTTGCTACTGTATCATTGACTGCTTCACGTAATGCTTTACCTGGTTTAAAGTGCGGTATCGCTTTGGCAGGTACAGGTACGCTTTCTCCTGTTTTAGGATTTCGACCCATACGGGCACGACGATGGTGCAGACAAAAACTGCCAAAACCACGAACTTCTACGCGTCCATCATTGGCTAACGTATCGGTCATCAAGTTTAATATTTCACGTACTGCATCATCGACTACAGTATCAGTCATATTGTCACAGTTCGCACTTAAATTACTAATAAATTCGGACTTGTTAATCGCTTGCTGCATTATTACGCTTGCCTTGTTGATTAATGGATAAGATGACTGTGAATTGAACCATCATTTTCGATAGCTGGTTACTTTTAAAACAAGCTATACATCAAGATCATAAGGATAAATAGCCATTCACTAAAACAATATCAGTGTCTTAAATAAGTAATAATTCACATCTCGTTACTCAATGTTGCAAATGATAGCGGATATTACGGTAAATGGAAATAAGAGTTTGCCTGTTTGAGCAAAAACCTCATTGATTAATAGTGCACTTAAAATTTAAGCAAAAAAAAAGCGACCATAGTCGCTTCTTTTATAATCTTATATCAATAACGTGCAGCTTACTGCATTTGCTCTTTGATCAAGTCACCAATTGTTTTTGGCTGTGCATCAGAACTGGCAGTAGTACTAGTCGTGCTAGTGCTGCTTAGCTCTTTAATCGCTTGACGCTCTTCAGCTTCGTCTTTCGCTTTGATAGACAAATTGATGTTGCGAGTTTTACGATCAACACTGATGATTTTCGCTTCAACGTCATCACCAACGCTCAAATGCTTAGTCGCATCTTCAACACGGTCACGTTGAATTTCAGAGGCACGTAGATACGCTTCAACTTCGTTAGCAAGCTCGATAGTAGCGCCTTTAGCATCTACTTCTTTTACTTTACCATTAATGATAGCACCGCGGTCATTGTTGACTAGGTATTCGTTGAATGGATCAGAGCTTAACTGCTTCACGCCTAGGCTGATACGGTTTGCTTCTGCATCTACTGACAATACCATTGCTTCAACGGTGTCGCCTTTATTGTAGTTACGGATAGCGTCTTCGCCAGTTTCGTTCCAAGAGATATCAGATAGATGAACAAGACCATCAATACCACCGTCTAGACCGATAAAGATACCGAAGTCAGTGATTGATTTGATCGTGCCAGTGATCTTATCACCGCGCTCATGTTTCTTATCAAACTCATCCCATGGGTTAGCTAGAGTTTGTTTGATACCTAGGCTGATACGACGACGTTCTTCATCGATATCAAGAATCATTACTTCAACTTCATCGCCCACTTGAACAACTTTTGATGGGTGGATGTTTTTGTTGGTATGATCCATTTCTGATACGTGTACTAGACCTTCAATACCTTCAGAAATCTCAGCAAAACAACCATAATCAGTTAAGTTGGTTACGCGTGCTTTAACCACACTACCTACTGGATAAGTGCCGCCAACGTTATCCCAAGGATCAGTACCAAGTTGTTTTAGACCTAGGCTAACGCGATTGCGCTCACGGTCAAACTTCAATACTTTAACTTTTAGGTCTTGACCAACTTCAACAACTTCAGATGGATGCTTGATACGGCGCCATGCCATGTCAGTGATGTGCAATAGACCATCGATACCACCTAGATCAACGAATGCGCCGTAATCAGTAAGGTTCTTAACGATACCTTCGATCTCGATGCCTTCTTCAAGCTTATTCAATAGCTCTTCGCGCTCAGCTGAATTTTCAGCTTCCATAACTGCACGACGGCTAACAACAACGTTGTTGCGCTTTTGATCAAGTTTGATAACTTTGAATTCTAGCTCTTTGCCTTCAAGATGCGTGGTGTCACGGATAGGACGAACATCTACCAATGAACCTGGTAGGAACGCACGTACTGAACCGATATCTACAGTGAAACCGCCTTTAACTTTGCTTGAGATGATACCTTTTACGATTTCATCATTATCAGCGATTTTTTCAAGGAAGTTCCAAGTTTCAACACGTTTGGCTTTTTCACGTGAAAGCAAGGTTTGACCCATGCCGTTATCAACCGCTTCAACCACGACATCAACGCTATCGCCAACTTCAACTTCAAGTTCGCCTTCTTCGCTTAAAAACTCTTCACGAGCGACGATACCTTCAGATTTCAGACCAGTATCAACAGTGATCCAGTCGTTATCAATGGCCACAACAGTACCAGTGATAACCGAGCCACGCTCGATATCCAGACCTGTTTCTTCGATGCTCGCTTCAAATAGTTCAGCAAATGATTCCATTATGTCTACCTTTGTATAGCCGTATCCTGTCCAGCACAGTACGGATCAAATTTATGATTGCATAAAACGAGAATACTGGTTTTATATCCCATACAATCATATATAAAAACGTTTGTTGTTAGTAAGCACATAACTTATTAAACTCACTAGCAACAACTGTCTTATATTGCAATGCCTTATACTTTTAAATCTCTATGATTTAGAAAGAATATTTTTATCACTCTCTAGAGATAATTAGCGTCTACTACTGTGATTTTATACTAAAATCAAGCGTATAGGAAACTTTTTCATACTTACTAACTTGTTTTTATTAACGATTAAAGAAAATACCTTTATCCTGACAATGTCTTTTCACTTGTGCATAAACTTCATCAGCATCTAAGTTAGAGCTATCTAGTAGTAGAGCATCTTCTGCAGGCTTTGATGGTGCAGTCGCTCGATTCTCATCACGATCATCACGAGCTTTAATTGTCGCTAAAATCGCGTCAAAATCTGCCGTCTGACCAGCATTTATTAACTGTGTTACGCGGCGCTCGGCACGCGCTTCAGCACTGGCAGTCAAATATACTTTTACATCCGCATCTGGGAACACCACCGTCCCCATATCGCGACCATCAGCGACCAATCCAGAACGAGTTGCCATATCTTGTTGCAACTTTAGTAATGCTTGACGAACTTTTGGAAATACGGCTATTTGTGATGCATAGCCGCCCACGGTTTCATTACGAACCTGCTCACCAACCGCTTCACCATTCACTAAAATATCAACACGTCCTGATGCATTGTTAGGTACAAAAGCAATCTCTAGGCGCTGCGTTAGTGCTAATACAGCCATCTCGTCAATGGCTTGGCCTCCGTCTGCCGCAACTAATCCCGCTTCAAATGCTTTGAGTCCAACGATACGATACAGAGCACCTGAATCTAGCAGTTGATAATTCAATGCTTGGGCCAAACGCCACGTCACCGTACCTTTACCTGCCCCACTTGGTCCATCAATGCAGATAACTGGATAGCGCAACACTGGCGCTTGGTTATCATTACTGCCAGAACTAAAGTTATCAAGTATAGCGTTATCAGCTGTAGAGACGGTCATAATACTCACTTAATAGTAGACGATACTGATACGACTTAGTGCATGCTAGCTGCAGAACAATATTTACTTATTTATCAAACGCTTGACAATTAATTCATCATTTCGTCATCAAATAGGGCGATATTATAGCAAAGAAACCTACCCATCACTAGCAGCAAGACCGATATCTTGTTAATTGCTTATGAATTGTCTTTCCTTTTTGCCGCTTTTCGTCGTTCACGGAAAAAGGTCTTAAGCATCTGGCTGCTATGCTCACGACATAAGCCATTATGTACTTCGATAGCATGATTATAAAAAGGCTGTATCGGTAAATTTATCTGACTACCAACCATACCCGCTCGTGGCTCGCTTGCTGCATAAACCAATCTATCTACCCGCGCATGAATGAGCGCTCCGATACACATCGTACAAGGCTCTAAGGTAACGTATAACGTTGTCTGTAATGGTAAACGATAGTTTTTTAAGCGCGCACACGCCTCTCTTAATGCAACAATCTCGGCATGAGCGGTCGCATCGTGACGCCCAATCGGTTCATTGAATCCTTGACCAATAATCTGCTGATCGTGTACCAGTATCGCTCCTACCGGCACTTCTCCACGCTCAGCACCTTGTCTAGCAAGTTTAAGAGCTAGGTTCATCCAGCTCATATCTTGAAGTGACCAAAATGCGCTGGCTTGCATATCTTCAATAACTAACTGACTATTTGCGGTTGGATATGGCTTCAAGCTTATATTTTGTTTATGTTTCATTTATTTTGACAACTATTGCGGTAATTGCCAATCGATAGGCGTTTGCCCATACTGTACTAGATAATCATTGGTCTTAGAAAACGGCTTGGAACCAAAGAATCCACCACGATTGGCAGCAAGTGGTGATGGATGTACAGCGGTCAGAATAAGATGCTTATCAGTATTGATATATTTGCCTTTTTTCTGGGCTTTACTGCCCCACAATATGAATACGGTATGTTCTGTTTGTTCATTAACCACATCAATCACCGCATCGGTAAACTGCTCCCAGCCTTTATTTTGATGACTATTTGGCTCACTTTCTCGCACGGTCAGAGAGCTATTTAATAGCAAAACTCCTTGCTGTGCCCAGTAAGTCAGGTCGCCATGTTTTGAGGGTGCGATACCAATATCACTCGCCATCTCTTTTAACAAATTATTGAGTGAGGGTGGCTTTGGAATGGCTTTGGGCACTGAAAACGATAAGCCCATTGCCTGCCCTGGTCCATGATATGGATCTTGACCTAGTATCACGACTTTAACTTGTGATAAAGGGGTCAGGTTTAACGCGTTAAATATTAAGGGTGCTGGCGGATAGATACTACTTTCTGATTGATAGGCTTCTTTTAAAAACGCACGCAAGTTGTCCATATTGTTAGAAGTTAACTCGTCTGCTAATGCCGTTTTCCAATCTTCTGGCAAGCGCACATTGTCTAAAATTGCTTGTTTTTGCGCTGGCGTTTTTGGCGTTTGTTCATCGAATAATTCCATAGTATGTCCTGTTATATTTGTTATCGATTAGATAAATATTGAATGGGGGGCGTGAACCAATCTCGCACATGAGAGCTCGTGATTTCATACGTTGGTTTTGTTATGAATTATAGCAATAAAAAAACGGCTACCACAGTAACATGGTAACCGTTGTTATTACATTAGTAGCAAAAACTTAGCTGGCGAGTGACTCAGAGTCTGGATGTGGCTCATGAGTCTCAACGACCGTCAAGATAATACGACTATCTGCTGATCCTTTATCTGTAGACTTATAATCCGTCTTACCACTGTACTTATCAAGCTTAACAGAATCACCATCTTGCTCATCATTAGCTTCAGGCTCTAAGGTAAGATGTACTACCCCACCATTGACCAAATCACCAAACAAAATCATACTTGCCAATGACTTTTTGATCTCATCTTGAATCAGACGCTGCATTGGGCGTGCACCCATTAGGCGATCATAGCCTTTGTTAGCCAAGTAATCGCGTACTTCGTCATCAATCTCTAAAGTGACTTGTTTATCATCAAGCTGAACTTGTAGCTCAACCAAGAATTTATCAACCACAGATACCACCACGGAGGTATCTAATGGGTTAAATTGGATGATGGCATCTAAACGGTTACGGAACTCTGGCGTAAAGACACGTTTGAGCGACTCTGTATTATCACGGCTATGGTCTTGCTGAGTAAAGCCCATTGAAGAGCGGCTAATACTATCAGCACCGACGTTGGTCGTCATAATCACAATGACTTGCTTAAAGATAGCCACACGACCATTGTTATCAGTCAACGTACCATGATCCATGACTTGCAGTAACAAGTTGAAGACATCAGGGTGCGCTTTTTCAATCTCATCAAGCAATAACACACAATGTGGATGTTGATTGATTTTTTCAGTCAACAAACCACCTTGATCATAACCGACATAGCCAGGAGGCGCACCAATCAAACGCGATGCAGTATGGGCTTCCATATACTCTGACATATCAAAACGAACCAATTCTACGCCTAACAAATTTGCCAATTGACGTGAAACTTCGGTTTTACCCACCCCAGTAGGACCGGCAAACATGAAGGAACCAATTGGCTTATCTGGTGCTTTGAGACCAGCACGTGATAGCTTAATCGCATCGGCTAATGTTTCAATTGCCTCATCTTGACCAAACACTAAATGCTTAAGATCACGATCTAAGTGCTGAAGAATACTCTTATCATCACTCGATACTGACTTGGGAGGAATACGTGCAAGCTTGGCAACAATCGCCTCAATATCTGCCACATCGATTTTCATCGGTGGTTTTTTCTTAGCCTTGGCAATTTTTGACTCACTGAACGATTTGGCGCGATCATTGGCTTTTGCAGTTTCCGCTTCATCCTGCATTTCGCTATCGCTATACGTGTCGCCATCGAGACCCTCAACATCGGCATCAATCTGAGCATCAAAATCTTGCTCTATATCCGCAATGAAGCTTTCTTCTGCATCAATATCATCAGCATCAGGAATCACGCCTAAACGCTTATAGGCACCTGCTTCGTCAATCACATCAATCGCTTTATCTGGTAAAAAACGCTCGTGAATATGCTTAGCAGATAATTGAACGGCGGTGACCAATGCTTCATCGGTATATTCAACGTTATGAAATTCCTCATAACGAGGCTTCAGACCGCGCAAAATATCAATGGTATCGTCGACACTCGGCTCTTTGACATCAATCTTCTGAAAGCGACGTGACAGTGCATGGTCTTTTTCAAACACTTGACGGTATTCGGTAAAGGTAGTTGAGCCGATACAGCGCAGCTCACCATTAGCAAGTGCTGGCTTAATCAAGTTTGATACGTCCATATTGCTGCTCATTGACGACCCTGCGCCAATAATCATATGAATCTCATCAATAAACAAGATTGCATTGGGCTTTTTCTTTAGCGCATCAAGCAGTGACTTCATGCGTTTTTCGAAATCACCACGGTATTTAGTACCAGCGATTAATGAGCCAATATCAAGGCTATAAATCACGCAGCCATTCAATGGTTTCGGTGCTTTATCATTAATAATCAACCACGCCAAACCTTCAGCAATCGAGGTTTTACCGACGCCTGGCTCACCAACCAATAACGGGTTATTTTTACGGCGACGACACAGTACTTGCGCGGCGCGCTCAATTTCAGGGCCACGTCCAATTAATGGATCCGTCTTACCTTCAGCCGCACGCTGGTTTAGGTTGGTCGCAAACTCAACCAAGGGATCTTTACTGGTTTTTTCTGAGGTACTACGGCGTTCACCCGTCATAGAAGCACGTGGCTCAGATGGCTCGTCTTTATCTTGACCATGCGATAAGTACTGGGTCAGCTCAAGACGGCTAATACCCTGCTTTTTGAGCAAATAAACGGCATAAGTATCGTGCTCTGAAAACATAGACACTAAAATGTCTGAGCCTTCAACAAGGCGACCACCACCAATAGATTGTACATGGAAAATAGCACGCTGCAGAATACGATCAAAGCTTTGGGTTGGCTGCGGTGACTGCTCAGTGTCTGCGTCTACCGTTGGCGTATGCTTATTGATATAAGCTTCTAACTCGGTACGCAGCGTTGAAACATTGGCATTACAGGCAGTTAGTGTATTGGCAGCGTGAGTATTCTCTAATAACGCCAATAATAGATGCTCAACAGTGAGGTACTCATGCGATTTTTGGCGCGCAAGTGTCATTGCTAAACGCAAAGAAACTTCAAGATGACGACTTAACATAACGACTTCCTACGGTTATACCTATCTTTATAATTGATAGCTTTATGAATGAGTTAGTAAGTAAATCAGGGCGACAGATGGATTGTTCAAGGGCTAAATCTGTATTATCAAAAGACTGCGCTAAATGATATTGACCATGTATTACTCAAGTAGCAGTGCTATCTACTTATCACCAATTAAGCGTTTTGATCACTCATACTTGCTTTTCTTTATCTCAACACGATACTTAAGAAGAGTCAATCTATTAACACAGACTAAAATGTATCAAGGCGTACTGCGCATCAATATTTATAGTAACGAAATAGTATGAAAGCTTCAAAAGCTGAGCAAATAAAGGAGAAATCGGTAATAGAATAATAAATGAGAGAATGAAAGATACAAATGACTTTTTTAAGCCATCAGCTGATTAAATTATAGAAAAACTCAAGTTAATAGGATGACTAGAAAATGATACGAGTGCAGCAATCATTTCTATAAAATTTAGACAGCTGTTTGATGTGATGACTTAATATAGATAAGGGTATATTAAAGAAAAATCAAGGTTAGGAAATTTTTATAATAAGGAATTTATGAGTGACTGCTTGGATACAGAGTACCTATCAAGCTCACAATGAGCGGTTTTTAGAGCTTGAAAGGGTTTCTAAACGATAAAACCATTGGAAATAATAAGATAGAAACACGAAAAGAAGATAGAACTTTAAATTCATGTTTACGCTATTTTCTTATTCGCCTTGATGTGGCTCAATCTGGGTCAATAATGGATAGCCTTCACGATGTGCCAGACTGTTTACTTTTTTGGCTTTGGTCTCAGCGATATCTTTAGGATAGATACCAGCAATGCCTTTGCTACTGTTATGAATCGTTAGCATAACTTCGACTGCCGAATCCATACTATGACGAAATTCGGACTGCAAAATATAAACGACGAACTCCATCGGCGTATAATTATCATTATACATAACGACGGCATACATAGGCGGCTTAGCCACTTCTGGCTCTGCTACCAGTACATCTGCTTGTGGCGAGGTTTCGCCTTCCGTATCGCCATCTTGTGCACGATGAGCAGGTATAGTTGGAAAGTGCCAATCAGCAACAGTTGGCAACGCTTGCAATAGGGTTTGTTTCATCATAATTGGCATACAAATTAATGGTTATATTTATAACGGAATAAAGGATGCTAGCAGAGGTTGGCAAACGCAATGCTTATTATAGCGCTCTTAAATATGAATAGATTAAGGCTCAATCGGGCTTTCGTCGACTTCGGGTAAATCTAAAAGTGATAGCGGCATATTATCAACTCGGTCGCCAAGCTTCCAATCATAGAGCTGCTCCACTTGTTGCCCGCCAGCTTGTAAGCTGAGTTTGACTTGTAACGGTTTAAAGCCTGATGGCATCATGAAACGACCACGAATACGAACGATACCTTCAATAGTATAAACTGGAGGATCTAGCGGCACCTCTACAAAATCATCGTCATTGAGCAACGTCAACGTTGGCTTTAGGCGTTTGGCTTTGCCATCGCTAGCAAGCATGCCTATATCGAAACCATATTCAAAGGCATTTTCAGGTAATGGCTCAATCTTTGCCGCTATTACTTGTAAAGGTATGCCGCCTTTGTCACGAAGGACATCAGCATATAATTCATTCAGTTGAGAGACTTGTCTATTCTCAACCGTTAATTCTTGCTGGTTTTCACGCAACTCTTTGATGTTCGCCAAGCTAATCGCCAGCTCCTGCTTAGCAGTAGCCGCTTGATTGGCCGCTATTTTATGACTAAGACGTAAATCTTCAAGCGCTTCTGTTGCCTCAGTGCTATTGATCATCGCTTGCTTGGTTTCAGTTTGCATAGAATGAAAGCCACGCTGATATCCTAATTTATGACCGAATATCAATCCAACAATGGCAGTCACCAATATGACAACGACAAAGAGAGCCAACACCAATGTGGATGCCCCTTGTTGGCTACCACCTACCTTAGTTACTGAACCAGCATTGGTTTTAAGAGAATGCGGACTACGCTCTAAATGATACAAATCAGAGTCTTTGCACGATGAAGGTGCGGGCTGTGAGCAAAAGCGTCGTACAAGCTTGACACGCATTTAGACAATATCTCTTAACAGTAATGGCAATATTATAGCGGAATTTATAATCAATACCTAGCACCATAAATGTGAATGATTTGACCACAGCTAAACATCTGCTACGGAACAATAGGTGCAAAGTTTAGACCCATTGTTTCATCGAATCCGAACATGACATTCATATTTTGTACCGCTTGTCCTGCTGCGCCTTTTACCAAATTGTCTTGTACGACAATCACTGTCAATTCCGCACGTTCATTGTCTTGATGCACAGCAATGCGTAAACGATTGCTGGCGCGGACACTACGGGTATCTGGATAAATACCTTTTGGCATGACATCAATAAACGCTTCTGATTCATAGCATGTTTCAAATATCTGCTGCCAATCAATAGCAGCACCCGCATCCGTCAGCTCAAGATGAATAGAGCTCAGCATGCCACGTATCATCGGCACAAGATGCGGTAAAAAACGAATGCGATGGGTGAACTGGCTGTCTAATAGCTGCGCCACGCCTTGCTCAATCTCAGGCAGGTGACGATGTCCTTCAACGCTATAAGCTTTAAAGTTATCAGTAGTTTCAGCATAATTAAGCGCAAGTGAAGCTTGGCGACCAGCGCCAGAAACACCAGACTTTGCATCGATAACGATGCGTGATTCCACCAGTCTCTCTGCTTGCTTATTTTGCATATCGATTATTGGTTTCAAACCCAAAATAGCAGTGGTCGGATAACAACCCGGATTACCGACGACTAAAGCAGTGGCAAGTTTATCGCGATTGACTTCAGGTAAACCATAGACAGCTGTCTTTAATAGCTCAGGACAAGCATGCGACTGCTGATACCAGTGCTCAAAATCGGACAGTGACTGCAAACGAAAATCAGCAGCCAAATCAATGACTTTCACACCGGCTTGCGTTAGCGCCTCTGCTTGCTTCATCGCTACGCCATGTGGCGTGGCAAAAAAGACCACATCACACTTTTGCAGCGTTGCAAGCGTCTCATCGCCCAAGTCGCTAAAGACAATATCTGATATACCGCGTAAGCTTGGAAATATCTCATCAGCGCGTGTACCAGCTTCGCTACGCGAGGTTAGCAAATCAATAGATACTTCAGGATGCGCAGATAACAAGCGAATCAGCTCAATACCCGTATAACCTGTACCACCAACAATCGCTGCTGAAATCATAAGATATTCCTTTTTATTTTACTTGGTAAATATCAGTGTTTGTTAAACAAATCTTAGATAGAAAGCTCGCTTATATGCCTGAACTTTGTCATTTTTAGATTCTAGCGGCTTTAGATTTTATAATCGTGCACCGCATCGATAAATACTTTGGCATTGTCAGGATTGACCCATTGCGTAATACCATGACCTAAGTTTGCTATATAACCCGTTTTTTCGCCGCTTGCATAAGCACTATCAAGCATTGCATTTACTTCAGCACGAATCGTCGCAGGTGAACCATACAATGTTGCTGGATCCAAATTGCCTTGAATGGCTTTACTACTCTGTAGTTTTTTATGCTGTTTGGTCAATTGACGCTGACTTTCAGCCAATACTTGGCGTGCACGATCAATGGGCATCGTCCAATCTAACCCTAAAACATCAGCTTGACTATCTGCTTGCACATCCAACCATAACCCACCGCCTTTGGTAAATAATACCACTGGTATTTGCGGATGGCGTACTTTTAATTCAGCGACGATACGCTTATTATAAGCATGAGAAAAATCGATAAACTGACGATGACCAAGCGCCCCACCCCAACTATCAAAAATCTGTAAAATTTGAGCACCAGCGACCACTTGTGCATCTAGATAATCAATGACAGAAGTGGCTAATTTATCTAATAATTGATGCAAAAAATCAGGGTTGCTATACAAAAAGCCTTTAGTATAACGATAGTCTTTTGAGCTGCCGCCTTCGATCATGTAGGTAGCCAATGTCCATGGACTACCAGAGAAACCAAATAAAGGCACTTGACCATTCAATGCTTTTCGGATGCTAGTCACTGCACGCATGACATAATCAAGAGAGTCATTGGGTTCCAGTACTGGCAATCTATCTAAATCTGCTTGTGTACGAATAGGATGTTTAAACTTAGGACCTTCACCCGCCTCAAAGTATAAGCCTAGACCCATAGCGTCAGGTATGGTCAAAATATCACTAAATAAGATAGCGGCATCTAAATCATAACGGCGTAGTGGCTGTAAAGTAACTTCAGTGGCGCGGTCCGTATCTTTGCACAGGCTCATAAAGTCGCCCGCTTCCGCACGAGTGGCTTTATATTCTGGTAAATAACGACCTGCTTGACGCATCATCCAGACTGGTGTGGTGTCTATTGATTCAAAGCGTAATGCCCGTAATAATCTATCGTTCTTTAAAGGCGCAAATTCTTGCTGGATCGAGTTACTATTGTCTGAAGCACTCATGTACAAATCTCCAAAACAACACCGCATTCATAATTATCAATGAATACGGTGCTGGATAAAATAAGTTGAATAAAAGAATATTAAAACGTTCAGATAGCGACACTCTATTACGAAAAGCCACACATGTTTAATGACGATTTATTGGTTAATAACCATTAAAAGCATTTAGGGTTTTAGAGTGTCATTTGCCGTTAATTTTTAATTGATAGTATCGTGCTTATAATTAAAATCGGATAAATACCATGAATGGTCTACATGGTCAGCGCTAAATTATCACGGTGTACCATGACCACACGCTCTTCATTATTACCAAGAATTCTATCAAACTGCTCAGTACGCTCACGAGCCACTCGGCAAGCATCACGAGAGGAGAAGTTCACTTGTCCAACCGCTAAACGCTCGCCCGTATCTTGATGCACCACCTCAACCACGTCACCTTCATCGAAATCACCGCGTACTTCCACAACACCGACCGGTAGCAAGCTCTTGTGATGCTCAACTACTGCTTTTGCTGCGCCTGCATCGACTATTAGAGTGCCTGACATACGTAAATGTGCGGCAAGCCATTGTTTGCGTGCAATGATTTTGTCTTGATCATTGGTGGTCAATAAAGTACCAACCGCTTCGCCTGATACCACACGAGTGATAACATCATCGATAGCACCGCTCACGATAACGGTTGGACAACCACCCATCGCTGCAAGACGACCAGCACGAATTTTGGTCAGCATACCGCCGCGACCAAGCTTGCCACCATCCCCTGCAATATCAAATAAGTAATCCGCCATCGCACGCTCTTGGCGAATCATTTTTGCATTAGGATTGTCACGTGGGTTGTCCGTAAACACCCCATCTTGATCAGTCAAAATGATATATAAATCGGCATTAACCATCGCCGCCGCCATCGCGCCCAAAGTATCGTTATCACCAAATTTAATTTCATCAATGGTAATAGTGTCGTTTTCATTAATAACCGGTAGCACGCGCCATTCTAATAATTGTGTCAACGCGCCCGTCGTATTGAGATAACGGCTACGATTAGACAAATCATCATGAGTCAGTAGCAGCTGCGAGCTTTGAATACCATGTTGGATTAATGCTGACCACCACGTTTCAATCAAACCCATTTGACCAATAGAAGCACAGGCCTGTAGTGCTGCTAGTTTCTTCGGGCGCTCCTCAAGATTCATTCGTACCACACCTTCAGCAACGGCACCTGACGATACTAGCAGTACTTCGACGCCTTGCTTGTGCAATTTAGCGATCTGCTTTGCCCACTCATATATGGCAGTTCGATCCAGCCCTCGACCGTTATTGGTTAACAACGATGAGCCAATCTTGACAATAACGCGCTGAATATCAAAGTTGCGAGTTTGTTTAATAAACCTTGCTTCTTCGGTCGTGTTTTCTATGTCACCTGCCATATAAACTCCTGTCTCTCATGTGAATTGATTACGGGGATTGATCTAAAAAATTCAAGTATATCAGCTCAAGCCTGTTAGCTTAAGGAACATAAATGACCTCAACACCATCTTCATCGTCATCGTCAAAATCAGCATCGTCGTCGCTTATATCTACACCTTCGCGAGCCGCTTTGCGGGCCGCACGATAGGCTTCACGCTGCGCCTCAGTGTTTAGACGTACTTCTACTTCTAAGCGCTCAAAACGGGTTCTTTGTGCTTCAGCGAAGATAGGATCTTCTAGTTCACGCTCACGCTCTAGCTCAATCTCATTCATTAAATGATATTTAACTGCATCAGTCCCTTCACCCATTAAGGTTGACGTGCGAAATACATCGCCTGCCCAATCAAGCTCGGCGACAATATGAGTACAAAGCTCATCTAACTCTTCGTCAGGCACCTGATCAATTTTGTTTAATATCAAAATCTGGGGCAAGTTGGATAACTCAGGCGAAAAACGCTCAAGTTCATTCAAAATAACACGAGCGTTGGCTACCGGATCGCTGCCATCAATTGGCTTTACATCAACCACATGTAACAGACGACGAGTACGAGCCACATGTTTTAAGAAACGAATGCCAAGTCCAGCACCTTCTGAAGCACCTTCGATCAAACCTGGAATATCTGCCATCACAAATGAGCGATGACGACCGATATCAACCACACCTAGATTCGGAACGAGGGTAGTAAACGGATAGTCAGCAACTTTTGGTCTAGCAGCAGAGACTTGACGAATAAAGGTAGATTTACCAGCATTAGGCAAACCAATCAAGCCAACATCAGCCACAACTTTTAGCTCAAATTTAAGAACTTTTAACTCACCTTCAAAACCAGACGTCGATTTACGCGGTGCTTGGTTGGTAGAGCTCTTAAAATGGGTATTGCCCAAACCACCATCACCACCTTTGGCAATCAGTAACGTCTGACCAAGTTCAATCAAGTCACCCAACACTTCGTCAGTTTCGGTATCAACTACCGTGGTACCGATAGGTACTGGTAAAAACAAATCATCAGAGCCCTTGCCTGAACAGTTTCTACTGTGGCCATTCTCTGCTCGCATAGCATCGTGACGACGGGTATAACGATAGTCCACTAGGGTGTTGGTGTTATCCTCTGCAATGACGTAAATATCTCCGCCCTTGCCACCATCTCCACCATCAGGTCCACCACGTGGGACATACTTTTCTCGGCGAAAACTGGCGATTCCGTTACCACCGTCACCTGCTTTTACCGTTACGACGGCTTCATCAATAAATCGCATCTTACGTTCCTTTATTTACACTCTAGTTTATAGACTCAATAGCAGTCATATACTGCTTCTTTTGCCTATAGGTATCTTTCAAAAAATAGGAGACTTACGTCTATGTTGCTATATATCATTGCTTTATCTGTGACAATAACACCCGATAACCAATTGGACTATCGGGTGCGGTATATATTAACTTAAAAAATCACATCTATTTGTCCATGCTAAAAGTGACTATTAAAGTACTTTCTTATAAAGAATACCTCAATATTAAAAACTCACTACTGCTGTACAAATGTATTAAGCTGGAATCTGTGTATAACTGATGCCTGCCATTTGTGTGGCTAAACGTAATACTTGCGTACTATAGCCAACTTCATTGTCATACCAGATATAAACAATGGCATGATTGTCGGTCAAAATAGTCGCTTGGGCATCGACAATACCTACATGGGTATCACCAACAAAATCCGTCGATACCGCTTCGGTAGAATCTGTATAAGCAATTTGTGTTTGCCACTGACTGCTATTAGATACTTTACGCATAAACTCGTTCAATGCATCAGCACTTTCTGGTGCTGTTTTAAGATTCAAGTTTAAAATCGCTAAGCTGACGTTTGGCGTTGGTACACGGATGGCATTACCCGTTAGTTTACCACTAAGCTCTGGCAGTGCTTTACCAACCGCTTTAGCAGCACCCGTACTGGTAATAACCATATTCAATACAGCACTACGACCACGGCGATCCGCTTTATGATAATTATCAATCAAGTTCTGATCGTTAGTGAATGAGTGAATCGTTTCAACGTGACCGTTTTCGATACCGTATTCATCGTTCAATACTTTTAACGTTGGGGTGATTGCGTTGGTGGTACAGCTCGCCGCACTGACGATTGTATCTTCACCGACTGTATCGTTATTTACACCATAAACAACGTTTTTAATCTCACCGCCAGCTGGGGCTGTTAATAGGACTTTTTTCACACCAGTCGATTGCAAATGCTTGCCAAGACCCGCTTCATCTTTCCAAATGCCCGTATTGTCAATCACTAACGCATCATTAATACCGTAAGTCGTATAATCAATCTCGCTTGGATCTTTAGCGTAGATGACCTGAACAAAGCGACCATTGATAATCAAGCCATTGTTTTCATCATCAACCACCACGCCACCAGCAAAGCTACCATGAATCGAATCACGCTCTAGCAATGATGCGCGCTTGGCCAAATCGCCAGATGCCGCAGGACGTACGACGATGGCTTTTAACTGCATACCTTTAGCACTTGACGCTTGTGATAATAGCAGGCGAGTTAAAATACGACCAATACGACCAAAACCGTATAGCACGACATCAGTCGCCGGATTAACCGTAGTGTCATCAACATTAACTGCTTGAAGTGCTGCTTGTAAATCACTGTCATTAGCGATTAATTGACCAACATCAACCTGTGCAGACTGAAGCTTATCATTAGCCGCTAGCGCTTTAACCATGGCTAAAGTGTCAGCGATATCAATAGATTTAGCGTCTTGGTTACGCAAGGCTACTTTTTGATGCAATGCCAATATTTGACCAACTGACGTCGTATTTAACGTGTCACCGAACAAGGTTACTTGTACGTCTTGCTCATTATAGAGCTTATTCAATAGCCCCATCAGCTCAATCGCTTGTTGCTCTTGATTGTTGTAGTTGCTTAAGTGGTCTTGATGTAATTGGCGTAAGGTATCAGCGTTGCTCACGAGAAACATCCTTATGGTCAGTAATGTGTGATCAGTAAATGATAGAGAATACAGATTAGATAGATTATGTGTGGTCTACGCAATCACTCTAGTATGGCAACCGCACGATATCGGTGTCAGTTATTGAGGTAGAGTATTGAGATCGCCTAGATTTTAGCCTAAAACGGCCTATTTTGCCAGTGATAACCGATCTGCTAGCGCTTATAAAGCATTTTATTGAATTATGCAGGTTATTATGAAAATAAAGGCAGCCAATTATGCTGCCTTATTGTTTATTATTGCCAGTATCAAATAGTGGATGATAAAGTACCACTACTATTTAACTCAGTATCTAGGGCGTGCCTTCATTTCAAAAATGGTGATAAAAACAAGATAAATTGCCGTCAAACAAGAAAAATAGCGCAGATAATATCGGGATATTAACCAACTATTTGACGATGTTTGGCAAGATTTGACCATTTTTAGCCCATTGAGATGACTATCGAGTGAATTGAAGACACGTTCTAGTCAGTGATGCTCGTTATGGAACGAGACTAACCGTTTGATTGGTCTGCGGGGTTAACTTAAATTCTTTTAAGTCATAGCCTTGCTGTTGAGCGATTTGACGATATTTGGCATAAGTTTCTTGAGTGACGTTTGGCGAACGTGCCAATAACCATAAATATTTTTTATCAGGTGTTCCTACTAAAGCAGTCTTGTAATCAGCATCACGTGCTAGTACCCAATAGTCTGCACGACCAACTGGCAACCAACGAATCCACGATGGTAAAAATGTGACCTTTAACTTACTGCCTGACTCATCAACAGGCTTAGCGATACCCTCAGAAGTAATATCAGAACCGTCTTTCTGTACGCATTTATTAGTGACTATGATACCTGAGCCGTCGGTTTTTTCAGTATAATTGGCGGTGACATCACTGGCACAATTGCGCTGAAAATACATGGGCAAACGACCTATCTCATACCATGTTCCTGCATACTTTTTTAGATCAACGCTATCCACTGTGGTCGGTGTGCTTGCAGACTTATGAATGATGGCGCTTGGCTTGATTGACAGTGTCTCTGTAGTGGTTTTATCGGTAGTGGCGTTAGCAGTCATGTCAGCGGTAGCATTGACTGGTGGCGTCGCCGCATACGCTGAGAATGCAGCTAATGGTATGATAATAGCTAGAGCTATACCCGTATGCTTGATAAGTCCATTCATAAATATACGCTCCGGTATTTCTTTGTATGATGAGTAATTAGAGGTTGATGATGAATCAGCATTTTGCGTTGAATGGTGGTTCTGTCCAGATTCTTTTTCGCTCAACTCTTGTGACCATTTATAATCGTTAGTGCAGTGACCACTATCCTTGGTACAGTAATCACTAACGAAATTACTGCTTTCGCTATGTTTTGAATCGCCGTCTTTGTTATTATTGCTGTTAGTCATAGTAGACTCTTTTGCCCGTAGTGGGCTCTTATCGGCGCTTTTATATCCAAAATAGTGATTTTTCGAAGACGTTTTTTTTGCCAAATGGGTAGAATATTGGTCATTTAGATTATCATGGTTGTAGCTAGCATCGTTGCTGGCGTGACCTGTCTGCCGTGTACTACCCTCATTCAGATGATAGTGGCACGACTGTGTAGTCTGCTTAGATTGAGAACCAGCTTCCTTTGTATCAGACCATGCTGATTGAGGTAACTTATTGGTTTTCATAGAGGTACCATTATTGATAGTGACTGTTAACTATTCTTCTTATATGCCCTATATATACTCTCATCTTCTGTGCGTCTTCAACTTTTAAAAATATATTGAATGTAAAAGCTGGCGCTGCAAAAACCAAATATTATGAGAGCAGTTAAGAGATATGTTGATAAGCAATTCGCTTATAAGAATATAGAGTAAGTACTCTTTGTTTAGGTGATATATATTAATGGCAGCTCAACTATTAAAACAGTGTCGCAATGTAGGAAAAAGCAACGGTTTGTAAGTAACTATGCGTTTATGCAGTAGAATAAATACCGAATAAACACATAGTTACTGATTGGATAAATATATTAAAAATCAATTATTTGCCCTGATAGATGCCAATTAATGGCAATTCTGGTTCAGAACTGGTCAGCATTGGTGCCAACACTCCCTCTATTAGTTCTTTACTATTCAAAGAACTGTCGAATACCAGCAACACTGATACCACCGTGCTCTAATACTTGATGAATCATCACAGGTGATAAACCACCCAAACCGATAATCGGCATGTCAGCCAATTGCGCCAATGCTGACCATGATTCCCAACCAAGTGGCACAGTATCAGGATGTGTATGGGTGACTAGTACAGGAGACAAAAAGGCGCCAATGACGGGCGGTAATTGCTGTTGTAACCGAGCATGAGCCAGTTTATTGGCAGCATCAATACTGGCGGCATCATGACAACTGACTATTAACGGATAATTTTTAGACAGCACTCTATCTTGTGTATCCTCCGACCATTGCAACAATGCGGTATGAGACAGCTGATTGGCAACGATTGAATTGGCAGTGGTTGTATCTTTCATTGCTAGCGGCGCTTCAGTGGTTAGGGTCTGTCCATTGACATCACAAGGAACAATCGCCTTAATATCTGGACGCATATGCATCAACTGCGCTGCTATACTTTCTGAGCCAGCTGCCTTTATTCGAATATATACCCAAGCATTGGCTGTTAGCTTGTTTTGATGAAAAGTCAGCCATGCGGCCACTGGATCAGGTGAGGCATCAAAATGCGTCAATGGATAGGTAATTGCTATCGTTGTTGGCACACTCAACCATTCGAGAATCGTCTGGTTAGCAGCGGGTAAATGATATTTTCCTGCTAATAAATCTGCCTTATCTACCCACGTTAGCGCCTGACCTTCTAGCCCATATTGGCGATGCTTATGCTGCTCATACTGCTGCGCGGTCAGCTCAACCTTATAAATCTGTAAACTGACCTGCTTATCACCATAATCATGATGCAGACGTCCAAGCTTGACCATCGTATTGTCACAAATTTCAATGCCTGTCTCTTCAGCGACTTCCCGAATCAATGCCTGCTCGGCATTTTCATTGGTTTCTATTTTGCCACCTACAAATTCATAGCGGTTGCCTTGATGCTGGGCGGCGTTTCTAAATCCAAGTAAATATTGGGCTTTATGATGAATGACCGCAACTGCCACGTTTACGATAAGTACTTTTTCACTGTTATATGAGCTATCAATGTGGTTATCTGCTTCATTTGGCATCGGCGTCTCCTTTATTACTGTTTTTTTAAAGTGCGATTTGATTGGTTTATACTTTCAAAAAACCAAGTCGATCTAAAATCAACCTATTGATTCATAATAACAATCAGCTAATTTTTATTTAGTTAAATTTCATTTACAAAAATTGCTTTAGATAAGTTTACACAATGACTGCATTTTATTTTATCAATTACCTTGCAAAATCCTTCAATGTAAATGATAATTATTATCGTTAAAGATAGTTACTGTATCGCCACTACTATTCAGCCATTTTTTATCAAAAGGAATTTACTATGAGCATGGTTATCTCTCGTTACTTGAATTGCCGTGAAAACCGTTTACCAACTTTACAATCACAACACTTATTTGCACTCACTAAAGAAGTGCGTATCGAGCATGAGGGTGAAGAGTATCGATTACGTTTAACACGTAATAATCGCTTAATTCTGACTAAATAGATTAATATCATTCATCATCAATATTAGGGCGTGTCCTCATTCTAAAAATGGTGATAAAAATGAGATAAATTGCCGTCAAACAAGGAAAATAGCGCCGATAATATCGAGATATTAGTCAACTATTTGACGCCGTTTGGCAAGATTTAGCCATTTTTAACCCATTTAGATAACTATCGATTGAATTGAGGACACGCCCTAGCCTACCTATAAAAAAACGCCTTCATTCAAAGGCGTTTTTTATTGCATAAAACGATGCGATTTAGAACTGCCAACTGTAAACCACATCCACCGCGTTTTCTGCCGCTGAGGTTGCCTCTACATAAATACGTCGAGTTAACTGATAACGAATAGATAAGCTATTTTGAGCATTAAATACCCCTACTCCGTAGCGTATATACAAATCAGGCGTCACGTAACCAGTGACATTGACGTTGGTGTCTTCACTACTGCCTGAGGCATCAACCGTTAAACTCTGAAAACCAAAAATCTGACCGATTTGATTGGTTAGATTGCGCGTGCCACTCAGTCCAAAGCTTAAGCCCGCGGCGGCTAGGTTATTCGTCACTTGCGATTTAAAGCCTTGCTCACTGATTTGGGTGGCGCCTTTGTTATTAATTCGACCTGTCACCAAAGCATTCATCGCCTGCTGTTGGGTCAAACCTGCATTATTAAAGACGATAATATTGGGGCTTTCTGTATTGCCTTTGACACGCACACCTACCGTTTTACCACTGATCGTTTTAACCGCCTCAATACTGAGGTTAGGTTTCATCACATCACCGTTGAAGCGCACTTGTCCGTAGTTAAGCTCTAGGTTCTGACCAAAAGCGTTGATATTGGTACGACGTGATACTTGCACCACCCCTTTTGCACGCATGACACCCGTGCCAGTTTGAGTGATATTAATCGCACCAGCTAAAGGAATAACGGCACCAAAACCACGGAAATTGATATCATCACCCAAGTCGACACCGATATCTGCATTGATTGACCAAGGTTTCGATATTGCCAATACCTCGTCAATATTGCCAATGAGACGACGATCAAGAACCACCGCATCCTCGGTTTGAGTAATGATATCTTCGCTGGCTTCTGGCGGACGAATGGTCGCTGACGGTACGCTGACCGCTCCCTTAATATCGACATAACGATCGCCTGGACGCACGATGATATCAATATCAGGGTTGATTTCTGCCACTAACAATGGTGGCTGAGTAATCACCAAACGCTCGCCGCTGACGCTAAGCTTGGCTTGGAGTTTTTGTTGCCAATTAACTGTCCCAGTCAAAACCCCTTTACCCGTACCACTGCTAAAGGTTCCATCAATAGTCGCTTGCGTGCCACGAATTTTGGCGTCAGTATTTACATTGGTTAAATTAATGGGCAAATCAAGCATCGCAATACGGCCATTAGCAAGTTTCACATCGCCATAGAATTGCGGCTTATCTAATGTACCGCCCAATCCTCCTGCCATCGTGACATTGCCCTCTAGCACTCGCATACCTGGGAAGAAAGGCTTGAATATCGCAAGGTTAAGCTCATTCAATACCAAAGCACCCGAAATTGGCTTAGGCGTCTTATAAGGATCAACGACCACTTCAGCATAGCCACGCGCACCGCCACCAGTGTTAATATCGGTACGTAGTTTGATGCCCTCAGGGACGGACAGTGCAATCAATGAGACCCGCTTATAAGGCAGAGTGACGGGTAAACTATCACCATCTTGAATCAAGCCGATTTTGCCGTTGTCTGAATACAGTGTGGTATTAATCGTCGGTGGACGACCACGTTGCCAGCCAACAATCGCCTTACCATTAATTTTGCCATGCCAGTCGATATCTTTGGGTAAAAAGACCGATAGTAATGACGTATCTAGATTTTGTAAGGCAATATTCACCTCACCTTTATCAGGTGACGCGATTAAATTTTCACGTAAGCATACCTTGCCCGTTTGATCGGTGGCTTGCCAGCAGTGCGCTGCCAACTGTACTTTTAAATCGTTATTATTGCCATTTTGATTGTTGGGTAAATTCACAATTAACTGCGCTGGCTGTAACTGATTTAAGGTCGCATATTTAGATTGAACACGGCCCTTACCGATGACGCCAGACCAGCTCAGTTTATCCCGATTGAAGCCGCCTTTAAGCCTTGCGCCAATCGTAAGCTGCTCATTGGCAACGTCAAGATTGACCACATGCGCCTGCTCAGTACCATTAAATGTTGCTTTAACGCTTTTAAAACTCTGTCCAGCTGCATCTAAGCCTTCAGCGGTGATAATAAGTTGACTTGGGCTGTTTGCTAAATTGACCAGCTTACCGCGCACGCGACCTTGGCGCAAAATAAAGCCTGGCAGCGCAATTCGCTCACCGACTAAATCGATATAAATAGTTGGCAGCGCTTGTCCTGCTGGCTGTGATAAGGTCGCACCGCCAGTGACTTTGCCAGCCAATTTATCTGACAACTGATCCAGACTGGTGATATTAATTTTGGTTTGTAATTGCTTAGCATTGCCATTAGCAGTGACATAATTATCACCCCAACGTAGCACTAAATTATCCGCGTTTAAGCTGTCTATCAAAGCATTTACTTGCTTATATTGCGCCTGTGCATCTTGCGTTTGTAGACGCCTGAAATAGCTTGCCAAATCTTTTGGCAGACGCATCTTCGCTGCTAAGCTACCTTTGGCACTAAGCGGTTGACCCTTTAGCATACCTCTTAAATCAATTTTTTTGATATTAATGATTTGCTGCGAGTCACTCCAGCGCCCATCCGTATCGATAGTGCCGGTGATAAGGCTTGGAGTATCTTTGAGGAAATAACCAATATTAAAACGATCCATCACTGCATCAATATCCCACGCAATGCCTTGACGTACATCAACCGTCCCTTTGGCGTCAATACTGCCTGCCGCGCCCACATGACGGAAACGCTTGATACGAATCAGCTGATCATCACCACTGGCATCAATGGTTAGCTTGCCCGCTGGCAGTTGCTCAGCATCTAGCACTCCATCGAAATTCACCGCAAAACGTTGCAGTTTGCCTGCGGCATTTTTACTATTCTTAGGCGCAGTTTGCCACTCGCCGCTGGTCTTCAAGTCACCGGTAATAATCGCTGGATTGTTGGGTAAAAAATAACCCAAATTAAATTTATAAAAGCGACCATCTATGGTCCAGCCGATATTTTTACGCAAATCGATGACGCCCTTGGCATTCACTGCGCCCGCTTCACCGTTGTAATTGAGCTTACGAATACTAATAAACTTTGGCGTGCCAGCCGCATCAATAGATAGGCGTCCTTTTGGTACATCTGCAGTATCGACTTGCCCATTGAAGCGCGCATCGAACATAGACAGCTCGCCACCAACGATATCGATTTTGGCATCACCCGCACCCGTTATACCAATAGCACGGCCATCTTGAGTCGCATCAAGTTGCGCCTGCAAGTCGGTATCGTTTAAGGTAATAATATGACGCTGACCACTAACGCCACCTTTAGTAATAGTCAATAAACGACCACGCGCGCTGACACTACCGGTTAGGCGCTCAAGCGGCAAATCACTTCGATACTGTTTGGGTAATAATCCATTGGTACGCGCATCTATCTGCCATGTGAGCGGACGCTTTTTATTTGCCAATTGAATCTGTCCAGTACCTGATAAGTCGCCCACGACCCCTTTATAGTTCAGGCGATTAATGTCGATGACATCCCCAGCTTTGCGCACGCGCACATCATAGTTGCCTTTAGGAGCGGCATTCAATTCATTAATGACCGCATTGGCATCTACTGATAACCGTGAGCCACGAATGATGACATCCGCCTGTCCACGCGGACTATCAATATTACCGATATTAGGCACATCGCGGCGGATTAGGTTTTGCCATTTGGCATCGATATACCAAGGCGCTACCTGTGTCGACTTCGCTGACGTTTTGCCTTGGACGATATTAGCATTCACATGCTCGCCATCACGTTGACGCAAATCTGCATCAAGCTCTATGTTACCAGCGCTGTTTTGCTGCTGATAATGTAATGACAGTCGACCATTCAGCTTTTGCGGTGCATATGCTTTGAAATCAGCATAGTCATCAGGAATAACGCGGCGAATATCAAAATTGCTCCCTGTCGCTCGTACTTTTGCATCAAAGCTGTCTTGCCAATCTAAAATACCTTGCAGAATTAAATTTCCAGCTGGCACCTGAGCATCTAAGCGATCAATACGTAACTGACTGTTTGCAATAACGGCGCGACCTTGATAGTGACCAGACGGAATGTCTTTAGCCGTCAGCTCAGTATTGATACGCAGACGTATTTCAGAGATCACCCCTGTCGCGGTAGCAGTACCACTTTTTAAACGAATTTTTTGGCTTTCCGCATAAGGGATCAAAATATCATCCCATTGCAATTTTGCCTGGAATGGCGAATCCTGATCCAATCCTTGGACAACAAAATCACCGCTCACATCGCTGTCATTGTAGCGACTACGAACTTTACCGACCGTACGTTTTAGCGTTCCTGTTGCTGTGATATTCAATGGATCAACGTAGGCTTTTTCTAGCGCACTGACTTCTGCAATCGCGCTTAAATCTAGCGGATAGTCGCCTTGTAAATCAATTTCACCTTGTAAGGCACTGATTTTGACGATATCAGCATATTGTAAATCGCCGCGACCAACCGTTACTATGCTACCGACCCATGTTAAATCACGGGCAACAATACCCTGCACAACGATGGGCTCTTTGGTCACTTGTTTATAAGTAATATTTTTTATTTTAGCGTGATCAAAGCGTAAGTTCACTGGTAGCTGTAACGTTTTATAATCGAACGGCTCACCCGTTGGTGGCTTGTTATTGATAATCTCAATGGTTTGTATGTCTGCATCACGCAGATGCACTTCTTTGGCAAATATGGCACGCCAGCCTATCTTGACGTAAGCTTTATCAACCAATACTTCAAGGTCTTCAGTCGCCTTGATATCGATATCAGTGACCCAGATACCATCACGTAAATTACCGCGACCATATTTAAAATCAATGCCCGTCTCAGCACTGACTTTCTCTAATATAAACTTCGTACCCGACTCTGTGCCCATTGCGTAAAAAAACACAGCAAACATGATGGCCAGCACAATTAAAATAAGCACCAGTAATTTGAGCAAAAATGACAGCGGATACCAACGTCTGACGGCACGAGCATCGCGCTGTGCTGGATCTTCATCTGGGGCATTATTAGGCGGGGTATTTTTTGTCAGCATGACACTCAACTACGTTAAAGAATGGTCACCGGCAATCGGCACGATAAATAAGGAATACAACGGATATTGCTAATAGCGCGTGTTGAACCTGTCTCTATGTCACTAACGGAGACGACTTAATAATGTTCAATACGCGCTAAATGATGTCACTACTGGATTGCATGGCTATAAAGGCGAGCCAATAAAGAAATGCAGTCTAACGGGTATGCTTTCTTCTGTCACCCCAGCCGCCACATCAACTCTTACCACACCGACTGGCGATGCCCAGCGGATACCAACACCGACGCCGACCTTTGTCTCAGTCTCGAAGTTTTTATCGTAAGCATTACCCACATCAGTGAAGAATGCCCCGCGGAATCCTGGTTTAAATTCATAATTATACTCTGCACTACCAACCGCAAGCACTTGCCCACCAGTCAAATAGCCTTTGTCGAGCGGTGACAAGCTCTCATAGTCATAACCACGAATACTTTGATCGCCACCCGCAAAGAAGCGTAATTTATAAGGCACATCATAAAAATCATCTGCCCAGATGTAGCCCGTATTCAGACTGCCCAGCACTTGATGCTTTTGCTCATCGCCAAAACTATAAATGCCGCTGACACCCGCGCGAATGATTGCCATATTAGTGTCGCTAAGGGCTTTATCAGCCCCTGCTTCAAGCGAGTAATACTGACGCATACCGCGAGTCGGATTGGTCACGCTGTCTACATCGGTTTTGTTCATACCATAACCAAATAGCAGCGCTTGCTGCTTAGGCTTAGAGGAAGTAAAGCGAATAGGTAGATCGTCCAACTCTGTTTCATCGACCCCAGTCTCTAGCTCATCTAAACGGTAATTCACAGAGTAGCTGCGATTCCAGCCACTATCACGGCGAATATTACGCGCCAATGCTGCTTTTAGCGTCGTAGTAGACAAGTCGAAGTTGCCTTCACCTTGGTCGATGACCTCTTCTTCATAGGTAAGACGCGCATCTAATTTATCGTTAAGTGGATGTTTCCAAGGTCGACTGGCATAAACAGCGACGTTTTTAGTAATTCTGGAAACTTCGGTCTCTGCACCAGCTTGATAGCCTTTACGATTGAGCAAATTATAGTCTATTTTTGCCGTCGCTCGCACGCCCGTATCTGTGCCGTAACCAAGACCTACTTGGGCATCGCGTGGCTTACTTGAAGAGACAAAAACATACAACGGTACTTTTTTACTTTCTGCCACTTGTTGCGGCGTTTTTCGACCAGCCAGCGTTGGTGGTACAAAGTTTTCATCAGTGATTAAGCTTTCTTCATCAGGGAATATTTTTTGCGCAATATTACTGATGCCGTCGCTTATTTTACCCAAAAGATTGTCCGCTTCTTGGTCTTTTTCATCCAATACACGGTCATTTGGTAAGCGGCTCAAGCGCTCTGCTTTTTGTTTGATAGCTTGTAGTTTATCAAGTGTAGCTGCATCAGCTTCAAAATCGATCGCCGCAATGTCGGCGGGATTGACTGTTTCACCGCTATTGGCAGTCGTATTGTCCTCACTCTCTGCATTATTTTCATCACTGTCATCAGCGCTATTGTCATTATTAACACGGCTACTATTAGAAGCAGCTGAACTTTCAGCACCATTATTGCCCGCAATTTCTGAGGCGCCATCACTATTAATATCGTCGTCGAGTGTGCCGCTATTATTGGTAGGTGTGTTATCAAAAGCCAAAGTACTGGCTTCACTGCGTTCATCTGGCGGCAATATCGACTCAACGTTGACTGTATTAAAATAACGAGTCGCTGATAAGTCATTGCTAAACTCGGTCACCGCTGGACGATAAAAAGGATCGCCGGACTTAAAGTCAAACAACTGTTGTAATAGTGACAACTCAACAGGTAGCTTGTCAGGATCTTGGGTTAAGGTGTTGGTTTCTTCATCGTATGTAAAAAACACAACGTCATCAAACTCATAACGATCACCAGTGTTGTAGACCAGCGACACATCTGCTGTATTATCTGGCAAGATAATATCAACGGATTTGTTGAGCCAATATTGATCAAAATAGCCATAAGTATTACTCAGCGACTCAAGAGCCGCCTTGCTATCTTTATAAACACGGTGATTGAAGATATCACCCACTTGTGGTGGCAAGTCTTTTTCAAGTGCTATATATTCTGGTTGTTCACTGCCTTCACCGCGAATCTCAACAATACGGCTGTCCACACGTACCGGCTCGCCCAGCTCTTCGATAATGACATCGATCGTGTCAGCATTGCGCTGACGTAGGCGTAACGTAATATCATAGTAACCCACTGCTTGGGCTGCCTCTAATGCTGTTTGGCGCAGGCGTGGCAAGGCGGCCGTAAAGTCGGTAACTGACTGAACCGTCGTATCATCAAGGGCAGCCTTGATGTTTTTCATGGGCTGAACGTCATTGTCCGCTTTGGTGAGCTTTGGCTTACCATTGACAACACCTTCAGCGGTCGCCTGCCGTAGATAAATTGTAGTATCTACATGTGGTAATGCCATCACACCTGCATTGAATAAACGGTTATAAAGGCGTTTCACGATATTGCCTTTATTACGCGCCATTGGCTTGGGCTTACTGGCTTGTTCGATACTCTGGTTTATTCCCTGAGAGTCCGCTTGATAGTCTGGCAAGTAGTCATCAGGATTGATGATATCTGACGTTGTACCATCTTCGTTGGTCTCATCACTGGCATTGGCGACAATCTCATTATCGAAAGTACCGGTTCCATCCACGCGTCCACTACTGACAGAGTCGCTAACATCGATCGGACGCGACATAACTTCAGCCGTCTGTGCACTTTCAGCAGCGCTCTCATTCCTACCTAATGTCTCAAGGTTGTTAGGAGTTGGCAGATTGGTCGCATCCAAATCCACATCTAAACCAATAGGCGGGGTTGTATCATCTAATGTAGCAATTGGCGCGTCAAAATCGCGATCGTTGTTGCTGATATCATTATTATTGTTATTAATAACGTTGGTACTATTAACGTTACTGCTATTAACGTCCGTACTATTATTGATGTCATCAATATCTTGGGCATTCTGCATATCCATCGCAGCGAGCTCACGATCAATCTCCTCGGGCGTCATCATCTGATAACCCTGCTGCTGTATGGCTGCGGCTTGTTGCAACAAGTCATCATTGGCGTTATCGGAAAGATCGAGCTGAGCATCATTTGCGCCAGCCATATTATCCATGGCATTTGCCTGAGAATTAGTCGTACCCTGAGGCTGAGCAGCTGGTTTTTTAGCGCTTTTATCTTGCGCATCAGACTTCTTAATGCCTAGGCTTTGTTCGCTGTACTCATCCAATACTGACTGATCGATAATGCCCTGCTCTACTGCCTTTTTTAGGCGCAATGCATCCAAAGCGATATCGAGCTGAGTATCATCATCTGACAGTGTGGTCGATTGAGTGCTTGCTGATTGATTGTTTGATTGATCGACAGCTATTTGATTGCTCGTAGGTTGTTTAGGAGAACTGATATTATTTGTGGTATCAGCCAATGCAGAAGGTGCCATACCGAAACCCACCAGGCTGGTAGCTAGCGCAGTGAAAAGTGCTGAGCGCGTAAAATGAATGCGCGGCGCATTGCCATGAGTTGCCATAGCTGCTGCACGACGTGTTTTTTGAAAACGGTCACTCTGAAAATCTTGGATTTTAATATCCTCTCGAACATTATCCGTATCACACTGCATCATCGATACATTGCGCGCAAGCGTTGAAGGCTGGTGTTTCATGTGTATTTCCTATCACCTCACGCGGCACAATATTATGAACGATAACAATCGCCTAGTCTTACCGGTGAATAAACTTATAGCAGTTGGCTGAATTATGGTTTACTTTCTTGCTTTGGATAATGACCATTTATAACGCAAACCTTGGTGTCAGATTAGCACCATGTTTTTATCAAGATATGGACATGCGTGAGTGGTAGCAAGCCTTTGCCATTACTCACACCTCGCGACGCAACCATGCAAAATTTACAAATCATAACTTAGATAATTATGAAATCATAGCGTCGAGCGCATGTATTTTTACCAAAGCCTTGCTATTATACGGCTTAATATTGATAAAACCTATGCTATATTTCGATAAGTTTTTGATACTGTTAATAATTATATAGATAATTACTTTCACTTTAAAAGCGGTATTTAGCGCTTTTCTTTGATCTAGCAACCGCGACCCGTCTGTAGGAATTTTCATGGCCAATCAGTTTCAATTATTTAAGCACCGCCGTTTTAGCGCCATGTTTTTTACCCAGTTTTTGGGCGCGTTTAATGACAATATTTTTAAGCAAGCGCTCATACTGGTTTTGACTTACACCGCTGCGAGTCAGTTGGGCATGGAAGTCAGTATTTTGAATAACTTGGCCGCGATGTTGTTTATTTTGCCCTACTTTTTGTTTTCTGCACTGGCAGGACAAATCGCGGATAAATTTGAAAAATCAAAACTCACACGATTGATTAAATTGCTTGAATTCGTGATTATGGTGATTGCGGCAGTAGGGTTCGTGTTTGAGTGGTACGCATTGTTATTTGTTGCGTTGTTTCTCATGGGTACTCAATCTACTTTTTTCGGGCCTATTAAATACGCCTACTTACCACAAGCGATGAAAGAAGATGAATTGGTTGGCGCTAATGGTTTGTTTCAAATGGGGACGTCGTTAGCGATCTTACTCGGTATGATTATCGCGGGTGTTTTAACCCAGATAGCACAGCCGCTCTATTGGATAAGTGTGACAGTATTGGTCATCGCCGTATTGGGTTATTTTGTCGCACGATTGATACCCCACATGCCAGCGATGCAGCCAAACCTAAAAATCAACTGGAACATTGTGACCACTAGTGTGGCGACGGTGCGCTACTTATATTCATTGCCTTTTTTGTTCTTTGTCATCCTTGGTAATAGCTGGTTTTGGTTTTATGGCGCGACGTTTTTGACCCAAACGCCAGAATTCAGCAAGGTCATCTTACATGGTGATGAATCAGTGGTTATTTTCCTATTAACCTTATTTTCTGTTGGTGTGTCGATTGGCTCATTATTATGCAAATCACTAACCAAAAACCAAGTCAGCTTACGTCTTTTGCCCTTTGGTATCGCCGGCTTAAGTATTTTTGCGATTGATTTGTATTTTTCACTGTCAAGTCTCAACATCAATGTGAATAATGCAACTCTGTTTGGCATCAGTGAGTTATTTGCGGTGAGTGGCAGCTGGCGCGTGTTTGCTGATTTATTCTTTTTGGGCTTTAGCGGCGGTTTATACATCGTACCGTTATATGCCTCTATGCAGGCCTATGCACCCAAGAGCCACCGCGCGCGCGTCGTTGGTGCCAACAATATCTTTAACGCGATATTTATGGTCACCTCAGCGATTTTCTCTATCGTTATCTTGAACGCTTTGGGATTCAATTTACCTCAGCTATTTTTAGTGACAGGACTCATAAACATTGCCTTCGGTGCCTTTTTATACAGTAAACTCAATAAGCATATTAAAAATGCAGTCATCCAAACGCACGATGAAGTGGCTCCATAAGTAAGATTGACATGCTGCTATAGCAATCGGTGTGTTATCAAATGGATAATATTGGTGCTGATAATTTAGATTGTTTGCTATAGTAATACCTATGCGTTAATCACTATCATTATTTTAGAAAAACAGATGCTGTTTTTAGAAGAACAGATAAGTTTAATTTTTTGATCGTATTTAAGCCATCAGGAGTGAATCATGGCCCTGCGTCCCTTATCCAAAGTCGACCAATTGTTACTTGGGGTCGATAAGGCATTACGAGCTGTCGTACCACATTCAAACCCTAGCACTCGTCCACTACCAGTCAGCAGTGACGAGATTCCTGAGCTCACTATCACCGAGGCGCGACATGTCGCAGGATTGATGCGTATCAATCATACTGGTGAAGTATGCGCGCAAGGTCTGTATCATGGTCAAGCATTTGCCGCCAAAGACAGTGGCGTCAAGCAAGCCATGCAGCAATCAGCCGAAGAAGAGGTCGATCATCTGGTCTGGTGCGAGACGCGATTAGACGAGCTTGGCAGTCATGCCAGTATCTTTACGCCATTATGGTATGGCATGTCTTTCGGTCTTGGCGCAGTCGCGGGTGCCATCTCTAATGAATTTAGTTTGGGATTCGTCGCAGAGACAGAAGCTCAAGTCAGCGAACATTTACAAGAGCATATCACCCAATTACCAGAGCACGATAAACGCTCAAAAGAGATACTGGCACAAATGGATATTGAAGAGTTGCATCATCGTGAGCTAGCATTAGCAAATGGCGGCGCAGCGTTATCACCACCTGTACGTCATACTATGCGCTGGATGGCCAATCGCATGAAAGCCACGGCATATCACTTATAATTGCCATCTGTGATAGCAGGTTTTAAGCGATAGGTTGTGATGGCAAGTTCGTTGTGAGGGTAAGTGCAGTGCGCTTTATCATTGATATTGCTCTCATTTACCCTGCTGTCTCTGGCATAACGTACACGCTATTGCTTTACTATTAACAATCCTACTACTGATAGCGCTCAGTTGAATTTGTTAGGGTATTAAAAATTTGTATGATTTTGCCGCAAAGACATGAGCTAATAACCATTCAATTGCTAAATAACAACTAAATAAATTAAGGTAACGATTTTTATGAAAGCCATCAACCAATCGACTCTCTCTGCCCGTGCGTCTAGCAAGTCGCCTAAACTGGCAACTCTGACAGCACTGGCAACAGCTTGTGCCATGCTATTATCAGCGCCTGTCAATGCGGCTGAAACCAATGCGGCAACAGATGCTGCAAAGACCGATACTGCTGCCACATCTGTGCCTAGCGCTATGGATTCTAGCAAACGTGTGATTCGCCTTGCTCGACCGACTGCGGCTAGTACAGGACAAGAGGGTACTCCATCAACTTCACCGACTGCGGCAGTGACAGCCAATACTCAACCAACTGACCTTCAAAGCAGTAGCGTTCCACAAAGCGCTCCTTTGCCAAATAATGCTCAGCCGTATCGTGCGCCAATGAGTACATTGCAACCACAAGATGTTGTACCAGCACCAAAAATACCTGAGTTCACCGGCACCACTCGAGTTTATGAGCCTGGTCCATTGACCGCTACTGGTGTCGATCTGCGTAGTGGTCAGCTTGCCAATATACCAACGCCGCAAGTACAATTGTCAGACGTAAGCTTTGTACCGACTGTGTTGATTCCTCAGCAAAACGGTAATAACAACGATCAGCTAGACGTGAGCTTGCTTGATGATTTCATCGAAGACGTCTCACCTAATGCTCGTCATTACCCACCAAACTTCCCTAACCGCTCACAGCGCCATTATACGCGTGAAAAAATCAAAGTATTGGCTGAGTGGATACAGCCTTATGCTGAATCACCAAATGCCTCTTATGATGTATTGATTCGTGCCGCTAAACTCAATGGCATGGGACGTAACTTAGATTTGGGGTCAGACTATACGATACGTGGTGGAAAATATGTTGACCGTGCCATTAAACTGCAACCTGATAGCGGCGAAGCCAACTTCTTATATGGCATGATGTTGTCAGAAGGCGGCGGCTTCAAAGAAGGTCAAAAATACCTAGACCGCGCAGTGTCTCTTGGCTATACCGAAGCAGAGCAAAGCTTGGCACAGTCAGACTTGTTAAGTGATCGCCGCGATAATGCACTAGAGCGCTTACGTCGTCTTGAACAGAAAAATCCTAACAATGACATCATTCGTCAGCAAATCAAACTTATTGAAGAGGGTAAATTCTACATTTGGGATATACCTGCGCCTGACATCAATGTTAAGCCTAGTGCTTAACATTGATTGGGTGTTTAAATGTCATTAAATGAATTTAACAAATACCATGATTGCTCCATAAGCTAGATTGACTCGACTAAGCCCCTGACTGTATATCGAAATTACTTCAATATAGAGTCAGGGGCTTTTTTATGTCTAGCGAAACTCCATTGAACCCAACTTGATGTCTACCTTATTTAAATGCGTGTTCGATTCGATTATCGAAGTTTAAACCGTATTTTTGAAATTTAAATAAAATAGTTTAATGCGAAAAGTTACGCTACACTTCTTCTTATAAATTACTGACTCAATCATGCTTTTACGACTAACTGGACTCACCTATGACTTTCGCTAGCCCTATCAAAAATATGGTGACGCATGCTAAGAAAACCCCATTTTCGATCACATCAGTCGCCTTGATAGCCGCGGTAGCATTACTACCTGCGTGCAGTACGGTATCAGTGAATAAGCAAGCGTCAGCGAAGACGATTACTGCGCAGCGCGGTAATATCGTCACCACCAATAAACTCAGCAGTGATACGGCATCAGCGCTCTTATCGGCAGGGCTCAATGAGCAAGCCTGTATGCAGCAGTTTGATTTATGCCTTACTCAGCTTACTGACAGTATTTTGAATGAACACTACCGTCCTGCTTTGGCAGTTTTTGCAGAGTTACACTACGCAAAAGCGCGACAGCTTTCTGCCTCTCAGGACTGCCGCAATGCGCTGGCTCGCCCGCCACTTGATCCTTATTATGCCAACGCACCTTTAGAAGATACAGAAGCTAAAGTCCAGCAAGAAAACACCAATCGCTGTCTAACAGGTTATCAAGAGCGATTATTCGATGCTATCAAATCCAGTTATACCTATTTATTTTATGACAGTTTGACGCATGATTTTGAGGGCTCAGATCAAGACAAAAGCCCCTCTCAGGCACAGAATCGTATTCCAAATGACACCGATATTCAGACCCAAGACATCTATAATGCCGCCAGTAATGATGTGATAACCCAGCTTTATAGATCAACCAACGGCTCAAATAAATTGATGGGCGGCACCAAAGTAGATTATTTACCCATATCCGCTAGCAATCTTAATGACAGTAGCCAAGCCGCGATTGCCAATTATTCACCGCTCAAAGGTAAACCTACTGATCAAGTCAACGTCATGAAAATACAAATTGATGATTATGATCTTGGTGTTTATTTGCCTAATGAAAATAACTATTTGCAAAATGCACATAAGCAGACCTCTGCACTAGCAGACTTGGTTTCCACTTACGAATTACGCCTCTCTGGGCTTAACTCAATCAGCAAACGTCCAGGCTTAGGTATCAGCTTGGTGGCCTCACTGGATGACCGCTATACCACCACGATTCGCCAATTATTAGTGTCATCATTGTCAGGTCGATTGACCAATGAAAAAGATGGAGACACAGATGAGAGCAAGCCAAGTTCGCGTATATACCCTACTGGACATTTGCTATTAACAGGATTGATTGAACCAAGCGGCGATAGCGTACTGGATGTACTAAGCAGTCGCAAACTCGATATTCATTTATACAACCCATACCAAAGCGAAAGCGTTAATATCCTTAATAGTGACTATCCACTGGCGGCTAACTTTTCTGCAGGTTATGGCTTGTGGCTGTCTGAGAACCAGCTAGATGGCGTCGGTTATCTCAATTTAATCACTCGCCAGCCAGAGGCCAGACTGCCCAAATTATTCATGCTTGAGCCTTATGATCCCAATAAGCGTGTCCTGATTATGCTGCATGGTTTGGCTTCTAGCCCTGCCACTTGGGTCAATTTAACCAACGATATTCTCAACGACGATAAGTTGCGTGATAACTATCAAGTGTGGCAGATATTCTATCCAACCAATTTGCCCATTTTAGAAAACCGTTATCAAATACAACAGTTAATCAACAGCACCTACGAGCAAACTGATCCTAAAGGACAAAATCGCGCCAGCAAAAACAGCGTGATTATCAGTCATAGCATGGGTGCCATTATCGCCCGCATGATGCTATCTGATGAGAACTTGGTCGATGACCTAGATCGATTAGACGATCAAAATGTGCTGTCTGACAGTGAAAAACGTAAGATTCGTGACGCACTTAAAGCATCATTTGGTGAAGATCAGCTAAAAGAACGCTTTGAGCTAAAAGCCTTACCCCAAGTAGATACGGCTGTCTTTTTATCAGCGCCTTTTCGCGGAACTGACTATGCAGATCGCTGGTTCACTCGGGCACTGCGCCGTATTGTCTATTTGCCAGTCGGTTTGGTAAAAACTGTCACGGACAACTTGGCAACTATTGCCACACAAGGTGATTTGGCACAAAATCCTTTGGGGGCGTTATATTTACAAAATGGCGCAAGTCAGCTGAGCGACAAATCCTCTTTTATACAACTGACGAAAGACATCACCATCAATGATCGTGTGACCTATCATTCTATCATTGCCAATAATGATGCCGATATTACTAAAGGACTGGCGCAAATGCAGCCAGCTGGTGCAAAGGTTGATTTGTCGCAAGCAGTAGAAGAAGACACCAAAGATGAGACAGTCGGTACCAGTAGCCAGTCTGATAGCTCAAAGCTCTCTGCCCAACCGCTAGTTGCAGCCGTCACCGTCAATGAAGATATCAGCCAAGCGCTAACTGAACGTCTCTCAGATGGTATTGTTCCTTATACTAGCGCTCATCTTGATGGCGCGGCCTCTGAGACGATTATCAGCGGTGGTCATAGCATTCAAACTAACCCGCAAACTATTTTGACATTGCGCCAGATTTTACATAAACAATTGCAGGAATAATGATTGCTTATGTCATATAGCACTGCACTGGTCTTTGCACTTTAAAATTAAGAGTAAAGCAGATGGCTTTGCAACTTTGTACTCTGTTGGATATTTGTGCCTATATTAGGACACAAATAAAACATTACTGTTATTAAGGTGAACTTGATAACACCTTGTTTTCCCAAGCGATTAGTCTGATATATCTGGGTTTATCTCAGCAGTTTTTAATGACTATCAGGTATGCGACCAATCTGTTGCGCAGCTTGCGTGTGCATCGAGGGAAGCGCATAATATATTGACAGCACCTGACAGTAATGTATTAATTTATAGGGATATAAATTACTTAATTCAGCTAAACAGTCGTTAGCTTAGCCGCACTCTATCCCTAAGATTGCTCGCTAATCAACACTGAGCCATTGCCCGTACTATTTTTTACCTTAATCTATAGACGATTGCGGGCAGTTACTTGAGCGTTTTATGGAAGCCAGCGCTATTCAGCTAACAGATAAGGGTAACCGTTTATGTTCGCTACGTTTATGATTGACCAGCTCGATGCGCTGATGCTCGCGCGTATCCAATTCGCTTTTGTTATCTCGTTTCATATTGTCTTTCCCGCCTTTTCTATCGGACTTGCCAGCTGGTTAACGGTGCTTGAATTCCGTTGGCTCAAAACAGGCGAGCCAATTTATGCTGAAGTTTATAAACATTGGGTCAAGATATTCGCCGTTGTTTTCGGCTTAGGCGTGGTATCTGGTGTAGTAATGTCCTACCAGTTCGGTACTAACTGGGCGGTATTTTCTGACAAAGCCGGTAACGTCTTGGGGCCACTACTCGCCTACGAAGTATTGACCGCATTTTTCTTAGAAGCGTCCTTTTTAGGTATTATGCTATTTGGTTGGGGGCGCGTGAGCAAACGTATGCATTTCGCTTCCACTGCCATTGTCGCCATTGGTACACTGATTTCAGGCTTTTGGATTTTAGCCGCCAACAGCTTTATGCAGACGCCACAAGGCTTTATGATGGGTGCAGATGGACTGTTATATCCTACCAATTGGCTTGAGATCATCTTTAGCCCTTCATTCCCTTACCGCTATGCTCATATGATGACAGCGGCATTCTTGACGACTGCCTTTGTCATTGGCGGGGTTGGTGCTTATTATATTCAGTCCAAAAAACACACCGAACACCGTCAACATGGTCGTGTCATGCTAGGTATGGCCATGATTATGGCGATATTTGTCGCACCCGCTCAAGTATTGATTGGCGATGAGCATGGTCTAAACACTTTAGAGCATCAGCCAGCCAAAGTCGCAGCGATGGAAGGTATTTGGGAGGATGAGCGCGGCGCAGCGTTACGCTTATTTGCTATTCCTGACCAAGAAAACCAAACCAATAAATATGAAATAAGCATTCCCTATGTTTCAGGTTTGATTCTTACCCATTCGTTAGATGGGGAAGTAAAAGGTCTAAAAAACTGGGCACCTGAAGACCAACCACCGGTGATGATTGTATTCTGGGCATTTCGCATCATGGTTGGTATTGGCATGTTAATGGTGCTGGTCGGCTTATTTAGTCTCTATAAATACTTTAAAAAGCAGCAGTATAATCCCGAAAGTGTTTGGTTCCACCGTGCTTGGATGATGATGACCCCACTTGGCTTTATCGCATTACTGGCGGGCTGGTTTGTGACCGAGACAGGACGTCAACCATGGACTGTATATGGTGTGATACGCACCGCAGAAAGCATGTCACCGCTCGCAGCACAGCAAGTAGCAACCACGTTGATTGGTTTTATTGTCCTCTATATATTTGTTTTCGGTGCAGGCAGTTTTTATATTCTACGCTTGATCGCTCAAGGGCCAAAACCGTACGAAGATCCTGCTGATGATAATTTCTATGAGCACTCAGTGACCGAAAGCCAAGGTCGTGCGCTCAGTGGCGATAGCAATCCTGCTAAGAGTACTGAAGAAGATATAGATACTCCTGCAAACGACGTCGATGATGGAGGGTTACGCTAATGTTTAACTACGGTGATGTATTAGACTTACCTTTAATTTGGGGCGGACTGATCGCTCTATCCGTCTTTATCTATGTATTGCTTGATGGCTTTGATTTGGGCTGCGGCATTTTGTTTCCCTTTGCTGGCTCAGATAAAAACCGTAGCCGCATCATGAACTCTATTGCCCCGTTTTGGGATGGTAACGAGACTTGGCTAGTATTGGGCGGCGGCGGCTTGTTCGCTGCTTTCCCAGTGGCTTATGGCATTATTATGACGGGGCTTTATCTGCCTGTTACTTTTATGCTATTCGGTCTAATAATGCGCGGTGTGGCATTTGAATTTCGCTTCAAAGCATCGTCACGTCGTCACGTATGGGACACTTTCTTTTTTGTTGGTTCAGTCGTTGCTACATTCTCTCAAGGTATTATGCTTGGAGCGCTTGTACAAGGTCTTGAGGCAAGCAACCGTCTCTATACTGGTGGGCCATTTGATTGGTTAACACCTTTCTCGATCGTCTGCGGCTTTGCAATGATTATTGGTTACGCCTTACTTGGCTCTACATGGCTCATTATCAAAACTGAGCATACCCTACAAGTCTGGGCACGCAAAGTGTCTGGCTGGATGCTGTCTGCTTTGGTAGTGGCAATGATCGTCGTCACAGCGTTTATGTATTTTTCAGACATTAATGCCCTCGAAGGCTGGTTTGGCTTCCCAGGTCTATTATATCTAGCGCCAATGCCAATTATAGTTTTACTATTATTTTTCTTGATGCGTAAAGACTTAAGTGGCGAGCGCGAATATCGTCCTTTCTTGTTGACTGTGGCACTGTTTTTGATGGGCTATATCGGGGTTTGTTTCGCAATGTTCCCATACATCGTACCGTATCAGATGACGATTTATGAGGCAGCCGCAGCTGACACCTCACTATCCTTTATGTTAGTTGGTGCCGTCATAATGCTACCGATTATCCTGAGTTATACCGCTTTTGCCTATTACACCTTTAAAGGTAAAACTGGACATGAGCATATGTACTAAGGGTAAACAAAGGATATAAAAATGTGGCTACTGCAAATATGAGCAGTGGCTACACTTTTTAAAGCGTATTAACACGTAGTAGGAGGCGAGCATGAAGAAGCTCAGTAAGAAACAGTCACAATGGGCATGGTTCATTGGGCTATATATAGCAGGGTTTGCAGTTATTTTTACGATTGCTCAATTGATCAAGTTGGCTATGGGCATCTAGCAATCATTTGCAGCCCACTTAGCCATGGCTATATCACATAAAAAAGCAGCGCCGATTCATCGACGCTGTTTTTTTATGTGATTACTTATATAAGATTAATAAGAATTAGGCATCTTAATCTAAGCGCCTTGATGGTGATCAACACCGTTACTTTTGATAAATTCATTTACCTGCGCCAAGCGTTCAGGCGTGCCCACATCTATCCAATTATCAGAAATGATTTCAGCCGTGATTTGGAACTTTATCATCGCTTGCTTGAGCAATGGTGCCAACGCCGCTGACTGACCTGATACCAACCCATCGACCAATCGTGGTGACATCACACTAATGCCAGCAAAGGTGTATTTGTCTGCATCACCAATCGGCTGCTCGCTGGCTAAACCATTATTAATCGCAAAATCACCGCCGTTATTATGCTCTGGATTGTCAATCAATAACAGATGTGCGCGCTGATCTGCGCCAAGCTTATAATCTCGCAACTGCGCAAAATCATAAGTCGTCCATACATCTGAGTTCACTAAGATAAATGGCTCATCGCGCAGCTTGCCAGTTTGTAACGCTTGAAAAATACCACCTGCGGTCTCTAGAGGCTCATCATCCTCTACTGACCAATGTAATTTAACACCGTATTGACTGCCATCACCCAGTGTATCCATCAGCTTATCAGCCAGCCATGACGCATTAATGGTGATATCAGTGATACCAGCTGCTTGTAGCGCTTTAATGTGCCAGACGATAAGCGGTTGCCCACCCACCTCGACCAGAGGCTTGGGTGTATCAAGTGTCAATGGACTCAGACGCGTGCCCTTACCAGCAGCCAAAATCATTGCTTGGGTAATCATTGCTCGGTCAATCTCAGACATGTGCGCTCCTTTTTTTATTTTATTGGATTATACATTCAGATTAAAACTTGCTAATGTTTTAACGTAACTTATCAGATGAGCATTCGCGTCAAATGAAGCTCGCAAGTGGTTCGTTCTAAATATATTGCTGTACGAACTTATTTTGATAAGCTGGCAGTATATTATCCCTGAGACTCTCATTAAACGGCGCTACTGCTCGTTGCATATGCGGTCTACCGTGCGCCTCTAACCATTCTAACTCGAACATTAAATCACGCATCACCTTAGGAATATCCGCCAAATAGCGGTCTTTGCCATCTCGCTCAGACAAGCGAATAAAAATTCCCAACACTTTTAAATGTCGCTGTACACCCATGACATTCATATCGTTTTCGAGCTGCTCTATGCTATCTGCCGTAGTCAAGCCTGCCTGCTTTTGCAACTGCCAAAAATTATTAATCCATGCAGAGACTTGGCTCTCTGGCCATTCTACATAAGCATCTCGCAGCAATGACACCAAATCATAAGTATAAGAGCCGATGACGGCGTCTTGAAAGTCAATCACGCCTAAGCGCGAGCGATCCGCTTGGTCTTGCATCAAATTGCGACTGTGATAATCACGATGGACGATGACTTGTGGTTGCTGCAAAATCTCTTTTATTAAGGCTTCTTTTAAAGTATTCCATAATGCTTTATCAAACTCGACACCGATATAAGGTATAAACCAATCGCTAAATAAATCCATCTCACGATCTAATAACTCGGTATCATAATCTGGCAATTGATGTTGCGACTTTGCTGTTTCAACTGGCACGGTCTGTAGCGCGACCAACGTCTGCATTGCCAACTGATAATGCTCATCTATCTGCGCAGGCGTCGCATCAACGAGCAGATGGGCGAACTCTATCGCACCAAAATCCTGTAACACCAAAAACCCTTTCGTCACGTCTTGCGCAATGAGCGTCGGTACATTGATCGCCGGTACCATCAGCTTAGTCACATTGATAAACTGGCGCATGGCGTCTTGTTCGTCCGCTGAATCCATGACAATATAATGTGCGACTGTCGTGTCATTACTGTCTGACAGTTGGATTCTATGGTATTGGCGAGCACTTGCGTCACCGGGTAGACTATCGAGTTGGAACGTTTGACCAGCAAATACTTGCTGTAACCAGCTCTCTAATTGTTGTAGACGGCTATTGAGTTTGGTATCGATCATATTAGGCTCTAAAAGTATTTTATCAGTCATAATGGGCATCGCAGGTTAAATATAAGTCATAAACAATTAAAGTAGTGATAAGTCAGGCAAAACCTTGTTAAAATAGCAACGTCTTGAGCCAAAAAAACTGCGGTAGCAGGCGTATTGGGATATCATTCGACATCTAGCGCTGAGCATAACCTCAGCAACCATTCAAAAAACAGCTTGGCTATATTATAAATTTTGGTAAATAGTGTAGCTGATTTGGTTTTTTTTGACTATGATTAGTCGTCATTATATGTAAAACAGCCAAATTCTTAAGATAGCATTATCAATCAGTGATTTTTTAGTCGTTTATTAACCGCCATACATGATTAATAATATGGTTACTAAATTCAGTATCGCAATTCAATAGGCTCTGCAATCATAGGTGTGCCCTTGTTATATTCTCCGCTTTACCAAAGCATCCGTTTGATCTTATTTGGTGCCTTAGGCTTGTCCAGCCTAACCGTTAGTGCTGCGCCCAGCAATGCTGACACACAGCAAACTGAGTCGCTAATCACTGACAGTAGCACCCGCTATATCTCTGATGTTACACCTGATGCCAATCGCAGTAGCGTCCAAAAAGACAGCGACTATAATGATATCCGCTATCAAAATAGCAATAATCAAAAGACTGACTTTCAGCGTAATACGTCTCAAAAGGCTGATACTGATAACAATACTTCAGACCGTAGTTTTGACAATACTTTTAATGAAAGCGCCTTCAACGACAGCATCTCTAATGAGAATGCTATTAATGAAAGCGCCTTAGACAACCGCCCTCTAGAAATTACCGCCATTAACGAGAGTGATGATCAAGGTTTTATACCAGCAGCAGATACGATTTCGACCACTCAAAACAATAGCACTGCCCAGCTTGCTGAAACCACTGCACCTAAAGCCGCACAGAAGACTGGTAAAGTTGATGTGAGTGATGAAAGTATTCAAGATAGTCTGCTGCGTTTAGCAGAGTTTTATGAGCTGACACCTGATACAGATGCCTCAACGTTAAACAATAGTGATTATGCGAACCAAAATGTCATTCAAAACGAGCTAACACCTACCCCGCAAACCATTCCAAAAGTGGGTAAAAACTTACAGTTATTACCGAATGCCGTAGATAGCGCCCAACGCTGCGAAGGTCAATGGGTTTACCCAAAGAGCAACCCCAACTATCAACGCGCGGTCAATGAGGCGGGAGCAACCAATGGGCAGCCTGCGCCGAACTTAAATGATCTTCCGAATAATCAAGCGCCGCTGTTTTCAGAATCAGATTATGGTTATTACGACAATGTCGACTATGCAGAGCTGTCAGGCAATGTCATCATCAATCAGGGTACCCAGCAGATAGAAGCAGAAAAAGTCTTGTTAGATTTGAGCAATGGCGTAGCCGCCGCTCAAGGTAAAGTCATGTTTACTGACCAAGCGACAGGTCAGCAAGTATCACCTAGCAACGCACTAGATAGCAATGCGCCAAATCGCTCATCGAATAACCCCCAAGCCAATTTCACTGAAAAAGCATCAAAAGGCGGGCTTATTGGGGTCGCCGATAGTTTAAATTATAATACTGAAACTGGACAGTCAACAGCCAATGATGTGGCTTTTGCTAGTGTAGAACTGCAAGCTCATGGTTATGCCAAGCGCTTGAACAGACCGAATGACAGTCAATATGAGCTAGATGATGTCATGTTTAGTACCTGTCCACCAACCAATCGTAAATGGCAGTTTGATGCCAAAAGCATTGATTTAGATACCGATACAGGTCGCGGCGAAGCTTATAATACTACTTTCCGTATCGCTGACGTGCCTGTGTTCTATTTGCCTTACTTCAACTTCCCGATTGATAATCGTCGCACCAGTGGTTTTTTATTGCCGAATGCCAGTATCAGTAGTGAAAGCGGTCTTGAGGTTGATATACCCTACTATTTCAATTTGGCACCCAATTATGATGCCACGCTCAATACCCATATTTATACCGATCGCAATCCTATGGTGTCAGGCGAGTTTCGCTATCTGACCGAAAGTTATGGCGAAGGTATTTTTAATGGTTCATATTTACCTAATGACAAAGAGTACAATGACGAAGACCGCTCTAGCTTCTTTTATGATCATTATTGGTCATCTAAGAGCATTCCACGCTTAAGCGGTGATGCAAAATACAGCTATGTGTCAGATTCAGACTACCTCAATGATTTTGACACGCTGGGTCTATCAGACAGCACCATAAACTTACCACGCCGTGCACGTGTCAATTATTATAATGACTATGTTGATGGTGAATTGAAGGTAGAAACCTTTCAAACTCTAGACGCTTTTACCAGTAATGGCAAACCCTTAGAAGACAAAGATAAGCCTTACTCAAGATTGCCGCAGCTCAAACTCGATTATCGACTGCCTTGGGCGAAGAGCTTCGATATCACTGGTGTACACGATTCCGCTTATTTCAAAAAATCCATCGACGATGGCTCTGAGAATGAAAAAAGTGGCGGGCGAATTTATAATAAACTCAGCGCCGTTTATCCAATGGAAAAATCTTGGGGTTATATCAAGCCCAAACTGAGCTTGCAACATCTCTATACCTCTTATGATGAGGATAGCTTAGCCGACAACCAGTTGAGTGATAAAGACGGTAGCCAGTCGGTATTTGTACCGCAAGCCAGTATTGATGCAGGTCTAAATTTCTATCAAGCAGGCTCGCCTTTTGGCGCATTCGACGATACCATGGGTGGCTATCGCTTGCTGAGCCCGCGATTGAAATACACCTACTCGCCATATGAAGACCAAAACGATATTCCGAACTTTAATACGCGTATTGCCTCTATTAACTATGAACAGCTGTTCTCTGACAGTTGGTTTTTAGGACATGATCGCTTGCAAGATTTGCATTCGATTACTCCTGGTATCAATTATCGTTACATCGACGCAACGGGTGTGACACGTTTTGATGGTAGCATTGCAGAGCAGTTTTATATCGATAATGGACGTGTTACGCTTGATGATCAGCAACCTGTCTTCACCTCTTCATCTTCAGGGATGGTTTGGGATACCAGCACGCAACCTTACAACAACTTTTGGGTTGATGTTAGTGGCGCACTGACCAATGATTATGATTTAAATTATATTACGACTGAGCTGCGTTATCAGCCGTCTGACAACAGCTTGTTTAATGTTGGATTTGTCAAACGTCAACGTGATGAAAACACCGATCAGCTGCCACTCTCTGCTTTTACCGCATCGGCTGTCTTTCCAATCAATAACAGCTGGCGAATCTTGGCTCAAGGTCAATACGATTACAATCGTGATAAAGTTCTTGATTCGTTGGTCGGCGTTGATTACGAAGATTGCTGCTTTGGTTTTGCAGTTTATGGTCGTCGTTACTACAATGACTTAAATGTCAAAGACAAACCAACGCAAGCCATTATGGCAGAGATTAGATTGAATGGTTTGGGTAGTGGTAGCAGCCGCCTGACTCGCTTACTCTCTGATAAAATCTTGGGCTTTGAACCTGTCCAGACTGCTTGGAAAGATTAAGACCGTGCTTGTATAAATATTTTTACTATATATTTCATAACCCAGTTTGTAACCCTATTATGGTCAACCCTGTCTAATATTTGACTGTTAAAAGTATTAAATAGTGTTGACCAACTACCATCCGATGCGATGACATTGATGAGGAGCATCATGAGATTTTTTTCTTTACGTCAAACCAGCCGTGCTGTATTGCTATCTATGAGTGCTAGCCTTGCGCTTACATTGAGCGCCCAAGCTGCCACCGTTAAACCTGCAAAAGCACAAGCGCCTCAAGCAAATGCCGTGACCACGCAGAATAACGTCAATCGTTTGACGCCAGCCAATAGCACCGACGGTATTATTGCTTTAGTCAATGAAAATGCTATCTTAAAGAGCGATTTGATCGATGCTATCACCCAAGCACAAGCACGTGCACAAGCGGCTGGTGAACCAATAGCAAACTCAGCACAGCTACAGTCTGAGGTGTTAAATGCGCTCATATTGCGTGAGTTACAACTGTCCATGGTCAAGCGCGTCGGTTTAAACCCTGATGAAGCGGCTATCAATCAACGCCTTAGTCAAATCGCTCAAGCAGAAGGGCTGACGAGCATCTCAGCTTTGCAACAGCGTTTGGACGCAGCAAAACCTGGTAGCTATGCGGCGCTACGTGCGCAATTAATCGAAGACGCAGCCATTCAAGCCTTGCAACAGCGCCAAATCGGTAACCGCGTGCGCATTAGCGAACAGGATATTGATGCATTTTTGGCCTCGCCTGAAGCCAAGCGTTTAAACCAGAGTGAGTATCAAACGATTCATGTACGAGTGCCCTACATGGATGACTACAGCCGACTCTCAGAAGCCCAACGCAATGAGGCGTTAAAGGTAGCAGAAGCTCTGCGTACTCGCCTGCTTGCACCAAACGTTGATGTCGCTGAAGCGGTCGCTGCTAGCCAAGGCAACTATCCTATTCCGCTACAAGGTGGCGATATGGGCTTTCATAAAGCCGCGTCTCTACCTACAGAGCTATCAAGTGAAATTACCAAACTTGAGGTTGGTGCGGTCAGCGCACCATTAATAACACCTGAAGGTATCGATATCATCAAACTTGCTGACAAAAAAGCCAGCGACACTATGCTGATACCGCAGTGGCGTACTCGTCACATATTGGTAAAAGTTGATGAGCTACAGACAGATGCGCTTGCTGAGCAAAAGATTAATGATTTGTATGAACAGCTACGCAGCGGCGCTGATTTTGCTGGTTTAGCATCGACCTATTCAGATGATCCCGGTTCAGCTGGGCGCGGTGGCGATCTTGATTGGGTGAGCGAAGAAGACATGATTGGTCCATTCGAAGCCATGATGAAAAACACAGCGGTTGGCGACTATTCTGCTCCTTTCAAAACCCAGTTTGGCTGGCATATATTGAAAATAGAAGGCAAACGCCAACAAGATGTTAGCGATCAATATCGTCGCAACATGGCACGTCAAGCGCTTTATCAGCGCTTAGCACCACAAGCCAAAGAAGACTGGCTACAAGAGCTACGCGCAGGTGCTTACATCCAAGTACTTGGCTAACTGATATAGGCATCGATAAGTCAAATCTAATAATGCTTTGTCAAAAAGGGTATATGCTAATGCATGTACCCTTTTTTTATTAACGTTCATTTATGCGCTAAAAATAATCAGAAGGTCATCTCAAATATATTGCAGCATGTCCAAACGCAAGAATATCGAATAAAGTTATTATAAGCATTACGCACACAAAGAAAAGCCCCGAACCTAGGGCGATTGGTTCGGGGCTATGGCGCTTCATATTGTTGTTATTATTTCTTCCATGCTGACTCATCCTAAGTCATAAACAGTATCCTATAAGACAGCGGGCTGACCTGTGCTTTTATTGATACTGTCTCAACACTGCATCCATGCGTATCCTTGTGTTGATGCAGGTATTGTAGGGTAATCAGTTTAATGCGACTAGAGGCTAAAGACCTTATTTAACGTAAGCATATGCTTACAGCCTCTTTTAACATTGCATCATACGATGGCTATAGTAATGGCAGGCTATCAACCCTAACTTCTCTGCTCTTCTGCATGTTCCTTTGAGACTTTTTCACCTTCTTTTTTACCTTCTACTATTTTATTATCAGTCTCTTTTATATCTTCCGCTTCTGCAGTAGGGGCATTTTGCGCTTGATTGCTCTCCTCTTCTGGTTCATATTGTAAAGTCGTCATAACAGGAAAGTGATCCGAACCTATCGACGGCATACGCCGAATATCTACCACCGTAAAGCAAGCACTATGGAAAATATGATCCAGCGCCCAACGTAAAAATGGATAGCTGACATGAAACGTATTGATAAAATGTCGACCAATACGCGGATCCAACAATCCTGAGATACGTTGAAAGCGTCGCGTGGTCTTTGACCATGCTACATCATTGAGGTCGCCTGCCAATATCGCCGTTTGCTTGTTTTCTTTGATGTGCTTGCCAACCATCAATAGCTCAGCATCGCGGGTAGTAGACTTATCCGCTTCCGTCGGACTCGGCGGCATGGGATGCAAGCAATACAACCAAATCACGCGACCACTTTGCAGGCGCAGTTGGGCATGAATAGAAGGTATGTCATCAATCATCAAGTACTTAACTTCAGGATCAATCAACTCAAGCTTAGAATAAAGATGCATCCCATACAGATTGTCTAGTGGCACTTTTACGGTGTAAGGATAATCAGCCTCGATTTGATGCAGCGCTTTTTCCCATTTTTCATCACTCTCTAGCGTAATTAAAATATCAGGCTGTCTTTGCTTGACCAAATCCACCAATTTTTGGGTGTCATCATTGGGCGTTAGTACGTTTGATACCATTATTTTTAGTTGATGCGCCTGCCCTTCTGGCTTGTCTTTTGCCTTTTGAACTTCTTTTTTCCATAGCTTGGTATAAGGCAATACCATCCTAAGCTGAAAGGCTAATGTAATGCTTAAGACGGTAAATAACAGCCACTGTCCCAGCTGCCACTCTGACCAAAAAATCAGCATACCAATCCAAGCGATGACACCCAACACCATGATCTGAATACGCGGAAATTCAACACCGCGCACCCACCAATTATCCAGTGGTATCCAGCCCCAAATCGTCACAAATGCGATGAACCCTGCTAGCCACTGTATGCTGTAATATAATAGTGAGAGATCCATAGTATGTATTAGCCGTCTATTAAATGATGAATATCGCCATGATTTTAACTGAACTGACGTTAGCTGTTTACTTTAGCATTTCAGAAGGTTATCGCCTACTAATGAGCATGGATTATTCGTTAACCGCTATAAAACATTACACTTTTAATTCGCCCACCATAACGAGTACTACGGACAAATTTTATTTTTAGGGCTATCTACTTGTGGCGAGTAAGGCATTGCCACTATCGCCATTAGGTTAATAACTTAAAGTTATACTGAACATCATTAATAGTGTATGAAAAACCACTAAAAACGGCCGAAACGCCTTGCTTTTTATGGCTATTCACGGCATTGTTATCGGCTGGCAATGCAACAATTTATGGTAAAAAGGATTGAGTTTCATGAGTAATTTAACAGTAGGCTTGGTAGGCTGGCGCGGCATGGTCGGTTCAGTATTAATACAACGTATGACTGAGGAAAAAGACTTTGACGGTATTACACCCGTGTTTTTCTCAACCAGCAACGCAGGTGGTGATGCCCCAAGCCTTGATGGTATTCATACCGGCCAATTAAAAGATGCTCATGATATTGACGCGCTAGCAGCTTGTGATGTCATCATTACCTGCCAAGGCGGCGACTATACCTCGCAAGTCCATCAACCGCTACGTGATAGTGGCTGGAATGGCTACTGGATTGATGCGGCAAGCACCTTGCGAATGGAAGATGACAGCATCATCATTCTCGATCCAGTCAATCGCGCCGTTATTGACAGCGCCCTAGCCAATGGCAAAAAAGACTTTATCGGTGGTAACTGTACCGTGTCATTGATGCTCATGGCGATTGGCGAGCTGTTTAATAAAGGCTGGGTAGAATGGGTCAGCGCCATGACTTATCAGGCTGCTAGTGGTTCTGGTGCTAACAACATGCGCGAATTAATCGCTGGCATGGGCGTGCTACACGATGCGGTCAAAGACGAATTGGCTGATCCTGCCAGCGCCATCCTTGAGATTGATAAAAAAATCGCTCAGACTCAGCGCTCAGATGATTTTCCTAAACAGTACTTTGGTGTGCCACTAGCAGGTAGCTTGATTCCTTATATCGATGTTCAGTTAGAAAACAAGCAATCCAAGGAAGAATGGAAAGGCGGCGTCGAAACCAATAAAATCCTTGGTAACGCAGAAGCTGATAAGATTGCTATCGATGGCATGTGTGTGCGCGTTGGCGCGATGCGCTGTCATGCGCAAGGCCTTACCATCAAGCTCAAAAAAGACATTCCGCTAGAAGAAATCGAAGCAGCACTTAAAAACAGCGGCAATGAGTGGTTAGACTTGGTCGAAGACGACAAAGAAGCGACCATGAACCGCTTAACGCCAGTAGCCGTGACTGGTACATTGACAGTTGCACTAGGTCGCTTGCGTAAGCTCAATATGGGCCCTGAGTATCTAGGCGCATTTACCGTTGGTGATCAACTATTATGGGGCGCAGCCGAGCCGCTACGTCGTATGCTTAATATCATCCGTGAGCAAAAAGACTAAGCTTATTTTCTTAAAAAGTCAGTACAAAAAAGACAGCAAATGCTGTCTTTTTTTATGAGCATATCATTTCCAAAAATTTGAATAGCACTGCAAACAGATGCAAACACTACTTATAATAAGCTCAGCAAATGTGACAACGCTCATCTTATACTTTGAGCCTAGTATTACTTTGGCTTGTAAGCAATCATCACTTCATTACGGCGCAAAAAAGGCAGCGTCCAAGGCGGATTATAACGTGCCAGTTCAGGCTCGCCCGTTATAGTCAAATTTTGGGTTTGCATCCAAGATTGTAGCTCTTCCGTTTTAGTCGCTACTTTTTTACTGCCTGCCAACCCTGAAAACTTAATCACACCGTACGTCTGTGCTAGCACCTCGGTAATCGTGATGTTTGGATTATTGGGCTTTGGTAGTGTTTGCATCGTATATTGACTGGGCATAGTAAATTGTACACGCCATTTACCGTCGTCTTGCTGCATGCTTACTGGTGCTGTCATCGCAATTTTTTGTGATTCGCTATCACTCTTTTTGTTATTGGGCTGCATTGTAACGGGCGCAGTCATGCTAATTTTACTACTGCCGCCAGCTGGCGCTGTATTATTGCCAAATATATAGTCGGCTAACACTTTAAACCCTTCGCGACTGGCGGAGTCTTGGTCACCACTTACCAACGTTTGCGCTACTAGCTGCTTATCGTAACGACGCAGCTCAAAGTCATCCATTTGCGACAACACTGTATAATTCGGCTCTTCGGTCGCCATAGCTGCTCCTGAGGTTAATAATGAACCACTTAATAATAAGTAGGTTGCCTTTTTCATAGGATATCTCCAGCAGTTAAAACATCGCTTAGCAATGGTTACTGTCTCGCCATTATGATTTCTACTTTACCAACTACTCATAAGTACTGTCTGTGTCTTTTGGTTATGACACAATACTATTAACCAAAAGACACATTTGTCAGATTGAGCTATGCTGAAGAAACCGTACAAGTAAACTTGGTAAACTAAGCGTATTAATC